>JADDQX010000094.1 GCA_016781115.1 Actinomycetota bacterium
GTCGATCCTGTTCTCGCTCATCCGACGTCCTTTGCGGTCTCAAGAAGCGTGTAGTAGGCGGTCATGACCTCGTCACCGTCGGCGTCTGTGAACACCGTCTCGTAGGTGACGAAGCGCATCGTCCCGCCGCGTTTGCCCTCCTTCTGGAAGTCCTTCGCGATACGCATCCGGCCCCTCAGGGTCTCGCCCACCAGCGGCAGGCGCTTGATCACGAACTCCTGCTCGCCGTGCAGCACGCGCCCGTAATCGAGGTTCGCGCCGAGCCTGCTCTCGCGGTCGTCACGAGGCACCTGGAAGATCTGCGTCACGCCGAAGGTCGGGGGCGCAACGGGACCGGGGAAACCGAGCTCGCGAGCGGCATCGGGATCGGCGTAGATGGGGTTGTAGTCGTCTCCCACCGCGGCCGCGAACCGCTTCACGTGCTCGGCCTCGATCGGAAGGTCGAACTCGATCGCCTCTTGGCTCATCTAGCCCCCCTGTCCGGCTGCGCGCCCGAGCATCTCCATCATCCCCACCGGGGCTACACCGTTCGGGAAGGCCTGCTTCAACTGCGCCGCGAGCTGATCGGGATCCCACACGTTGTCCCCCTGCTGGATGAAGGCGCCGACATCCCACGGTTTCAGGACGTTGACTGTGCTCCCGTAGATGAAGAAGCACTGCCCGGTGATGTCCTTCGCATCGTCGGTGCAGAGAGCGACCACGACGGGAGAGATGTTCGCCGGGTCCAAGGGGTCGTACTCGCCCGCGGCGGGAGCGGGAAGCGCTCCGAAGATGTTCTCGGTCATGCGGGTGCGAGCGTTGGGGGCCAGGCAGTTGACGGTGACGCCGTAACGGGCGAGTTCCTGCGCCGCGATGACGGTGAAGGCCGCGATGCCTGCCTTCGCCGACCCGTAGTTCGTCTGGCCCACGTTGCCGAACACGCCCGAGGGACTGGAGGTGTTGATGACGCGGGCGTTCACCGTCTCGCCCGCCTTGGACTGCTGGCGCCAGTAGTTCGCGGCGTGGTGGGTGGGCGCGAAGTGGCCCTTCAGATGGACCGCGATCACCGCGTCCCACTCCTCTTCCGTCATCGACACCAACATGCGATCCCGCAGGATCCCGGCGTTGTTGACGAGGATGTCGAGGCGCCCGAAGTCGCTCACGGCTTGCCGGATCATGTTGCCGGCTCCGATGAAGTCCGCGACGTTGTCGTAGTTGGCGGTCGCCTCGCCGCCGCGGCCCTTGATCTCGTCGGCCACCTGCTGCGCGGGGGTCTGGTCCGCACCCTCGCCCGCGGTCGATCCACCGAGGTCGTTGACCACGACCTTCGCTCCTGCGTTCGCCAGTGCCAACGCGTGCTCGCGGCCGATCCCGCGCCCCGCGCCGGTGACGATCGCCACCCTGCCCTCCAGAGATGGCATGCCCAGATACCTCCCGTAAGTCGTCTTAGCGACGCCGGCCGAAGGGACCGGCTCGAGCTGGCTGTGACCGTCCGGCCAAGCCGCCGACGGAGTCTATAGCTCCCCCACCAGACCGACCAAAAAAGTTGGAGAAAGTTCTTACGAAGTGGCGCGAACAGGGGTTGGGGATGTGCTTTCATCTCTCTTACGTGAGAAAGGAGGTGGTCCAAACTGTTACCTAGTTTCGACGGACCTCACGAGGTGACCGGCTGCTAGTGGCCTAAGCCTTTCGTAGTACTGGGTTCTGACCACCTGTTCCAGGCCACTGGCCAGAATCCCAACCGGTTCACCGACATCGTTCGTTCCGGTTTGGTCCACCGGGCGTCGAGTTGACGAAGTACGAGCGATGCAGAGCCGAAAGTACACAGAGCCCCCGGGTTTCCCGGGGGCTCTGTCGCGTCACGCTATGGATGCTCGCTCTTTGTCGATCACGCAGAAGAGGTTTCCTTCCGGATCTTCCAGCACGATGAAGTCTTCGTCAGGTTCGGGCGTTCGAGGATGGCGTCGAGCTCCCAGACCTAACAAGCGCTCGACTTCGCTCTCTTGCTGCTCGGTATAGAGATCGAAGTGCAAGCGGTTCTTGCCGACTCGCAGCTCGGGAACCACTTGTATGGAGACGTTGACGCCCGCGCCGCTTGGATCCTTCAGAACTACGAAGTCCTCCTCCGGCGGCTCCCGCGGCTCATAATGGAGCGCATCACGCCAGAAGGCGAACATCTTGTCGAAATCGTTGCAGTCGATGACCACCGAGCCAACCCTGATTTTGCGACTGTTGGACACCACCTAGTCGCCGGGCTCGTGGCGCGGGCGCGGCTCCGAATGCTCGGTATGGCGCAACATGAAGATGGTCAGCCCGAGTGCCAGCACCGCGCCGGTAAGCACGCCGATCTCGACCATCGCGTCTGAGAACTCGGGCTTGCCGAAGAGGTCTTTCGCCTCCGCGCTCACCACCACGAGGCGCCTGATCGCCGCGACGATCCCCACCACGAGGAAGGGCTCGCTCACGAGGATCTTCTCGTCGATCACGACCCGGATCGTGTGGATGATCTCGGTGATGATGAACACGAGGAGCAATCCGTCCAGAAGGCTCAGGATGAGCGTGGACATCGGCTCCTCCGTCGCGTGCACGGCGAAGTCGTAGATGACGTAGCCGAAGAAGATGAGCCCGGCCAACACCAGCGCCAGAGCCACCGCGACGTAGAACAGGTCTTCGGCGAAGCCGAACAGCCTCTCGGTTCGGTCGCGCATGAACCTCTCGCTCGGCATGAGGGCAACCTACCCGGCCGCAGTTGCGGCAGACTACTTGTCCGCCAGGCTGGCCTGCGACTGTTGCACCTACCACTGGGGCGGCTCATCAGCGTCCACTGACCCGCAGGGTGGTTCTTTGTCGCCAGATGTCAGCTCAGTCGACATCTGGTGCCAAAGTTGGGCTGCCGTTGGCAACGCTGAAGCGACGCGCGTTCTCACGCCTCGCCCGGCACACGTCTAGAGGCCGAGCAGCTCCTTGAAGGCCGGCTCGTCCAGCAGGTCGATCTTCAGAGCGAGCGCCTTGTTGTACTTCGACGCGCCCGGGCCTTCGCCGACCACCACGTGGTCCGTCTTCTTCGAGACGCTCGACGTGACCTTGCCGCCGCGCTCTTCGATCGCCTTCTCGGCTTGGTCGCGGGTGAACTCCGCGAGTGTTCCGGTGATGACGAAGCTCTTGCCGAGGAGCGGACCCTCCTTCTTCTTCGGCGCCTCCCCCGGGTCGACACCGGCTCGCTGCAGCTTCTCGATCACCTTCTGGTTGCGCGGCTCCGCGAAGAAACGCGCGACCGATGCGGCGACCACGGGCCCGATCCCCTCGATCGCCTCCAGTTCCTCCTGCGTCATCTCGCTGAGGCGCCCGAGGGATCCCACCTCGCCGGCCAGGTCGCGGGCCACGGTGCCGCCCACGTGCGGGATCGTGAGGCCGAACATCAGGTTGGCAAGCGGTCGGTTCTTCGAGCGCTCGATCGCGGTCATCAGGTTGTTGACCGATATCTCGCCCCAGTTCTCGAGCTTCAGGATCTCGTCGCGGTCGAGGCCATAGATGTCTCCGACGTCTCGCAGCCACCCGCGCTCGATGAACTCCATCAAGGTCTTGTAGCCCAGTCCCTCGATGTCCATGGCGCCGCGCGAGGCGAAGCGGAACAGCCGCTCGAGCCGCTGCGAGGGGCAGTCGGAGTTCATGCAGCGCGCGACGGCCTCCCCCTCGGGCCGGACGATCTCGGCGCCACAGGAGGGGCAGCTCTTGGGCATCTTGAACTTCCGTTCCTTGCCGGTTCGCGTCGCCGTCACGGGACCAACGACCTCGGGGATCACGTCTCCGGCACGTCTGACGATGACGGTGTCGCCGATCCGAACGTCCTTGCGCGCGACCTCGTCCTCGTTGTGGAGCGTTGCCGTGGACACCGTGACGCCGCCGACGAACACGGGCTCCAGCTGCGCCCACGGGGTGGCCGCGCCGGTCGCGCCCACGTGGACCTTGATGTCTCTGAGCAGCGTGGTGCGTTCCTCCGGCGGGAACTTGTAGGCGATCGCCCAGCGAGGCGCCTTGGCGGTCCAGCCCAGCTCCTCCTGTTGCGCGATCGAGTCCACCTTGACCACGACGCCGTCGATCTCGTACGGAACGTCGTGGCGGTGCTGTTGCCAGCGGCGACAGAACTCGAAGACCGCGTCGAGATCGTCGACGCGCTTGTTCTCGGGGTTCGTCCTGAGCCCCCACTGGCGGATCATCTCCAGAGCTTGCGAGTGAGCGGCGAGGCGGATCCCTTCGACGTAGCCGACGCCGTGACAGATCAAAGAGAGGTTGCGCTCGGCGGTCACCTTCGGGTCCTTCTGCCTGAGAGAGCCGGCGGCCGCGTTGCGCGGGTTGGCGAAGGTCTTGAGGTCCCGCTCTCCCAGAGAGCTGTTGAGCTTCTCGAAGTCGTCGGTGCGCATGTAGACCTCGCCGCGCACCTCGAGGATGCCCGGCGGCTTCCCGCGCAGCCTCAGGGGAACGGCCCGCACCGTCTTCAGGTTCCCGGTTATGTCCTCGCCCGTCCGGCCGTCGCCCCGGGTTGCGCCTTTCACGAAGACGCCGTCTTCGTAGATCAAGTTGCAGGCGACGCCGTCCATCTTCAGCTCGACCATGAACCCGTCGGGATCACCGATGCCCCGCTCGACGCGGCGCCCCCAAGCCTGCAGCTCGTCGAGCGAGAAGCAGTTGTCCAGAGACATCATCGGACTCCGGTGCGGGACGGGTGCGAACAGGTCCGACGGCGGAGCGCCCACGCGCTGTGTGGGCGAGTCAGGCGTGACCAGGTCCGGGAACTGGTTCTCGATCTCGATGAGCGAGCCCACGAGCACGTCGTATTCGGCGTCCGCGATCTCCGGGTCGTCCAGGACGTGGTAACGGTACGCGTGGTAGTCGATCGCCTCGCGCAGCTCGCGCGCGCGTCTCTTCGCCTCGGCCTTGGTCATCGGGACCTATCTTCGCAGCCCCCTGCGACAGTCGTCAGGTGAGCGTCACAGCGGCCGTCGGCGATTCGAGCGCCTCGCGTGGAGCAAAACCTTCGCTGCTCGTGCGGCGAGCGGTAGGTTCAAACGATGAGCGTGGGGAGGCTCGTTTCGGTGAACGTGGGACGAGCTCGGTCCCTCCAGATGGGGAAACGGAGCCGCGTAACCGGCATCTTCAAAGAGCCGCAGCATGGGCCTGTGCGGGTGGCGGGGATCACCGTCGGCGACGACGTCCAGGTGGACAAGAAGCACCACGGCGGGCCGTACCAGGCGGTCTACGCCTACGCGGTCGAGGACTACGCCTGGTGGTCGGAGGAGTTTGGGCAGGAGCTTGCACCGGGAACGTTCGGTGAGAACCTGACCACCGAAGGTATCGACGTCACGAACGCCCTCATCGGCGAGCGTTGGGAGGTCGGAACCTGCGTGCTGGAGGTCACCGATCCGCGCATCCCGTGTTCGACGCTTCGGGCCCGGATGGGGATCCCCGGCTTCGTGAAGCGTTTCGCCGCGTCGCGCCGATTCGGCGCCTACTTCATGATCGTCGAGGAGGGAGACGTCGGCGCGGGCGACCCGATCGAAGTGGCGGCCCGACCGGCGCACGGGGTCACGATCGCCCGGCTCGGAGCCGCCTACTTCGACAAGGACCTGGATGACGCCGAGGTCCTCTTCGCCGCTCTCGGCGAGCCCGAACGGCGGCGGGCGTGGATCGAGCACCTCCGCAACAGCCACGCCGCGAGTTGATGCGGGCCGCGTCTAGGGCCTGCGCGCCAGCAGCATGATGCGGCGCCGGGTGAAGACCCAGTCGTCTCCGTCGCGTTCGAAGTCCATACCGGTCTCGGCCCCGAATCTCTCCACGAAGTCTCTGGTCGCGTCGATGCGCTCCTGGGGGAACTCGCCGGGCCACATCCACTTCGAGAAGCGGCTCTGATCCTCGTAGAGGCGCTCGTCGGCGATCTCGAGACCGGCCGCCATGACTATGGCGTGGAAGGCGGACGGGGGCCGGGACATCGCGTGGGATGGGTCCCGGATCACCTCGAGCTCGTTCATGAACGCGATCTCCTCGTAGCTCTCCGTGGCCGCCTGGTCCACGATCAGAACGTGGCCGTCGCCGGCGCAGACCCTCCTCATCTCCATCACGAACGGGACGGGCTCGAAGACGTGATGGAGAGCCTGAGCCGAGGTGACGAGGCCGAGCGAACGGCTCCGGAATGGCAACCGGGCGCCGTCACCGAGCACGAGGTTCAGGAACGGATACCTCCGGGCCCCCTCCCGCAACATGCCCTCCGTCAGATCGAGCGCCACGAGGCGCGCGGCGTGACCTTCGAACAGCGCGAGGAAGTTCCCGGTGCCGGCGCCCACCTCCAGGACGGTGTCTTCGCGCCGGACGCGCGAGAACTCCACCACGCCCATGTTGTCGAAGCGGCCCGCGCTGCGGGCCGCGAAGCCCTTGGCGGCGCGATCGAACTCCTGGTTCAGCATCTCGCGGTGCGTCATCTCAGGCGGTGGCGAGAGCGGGCACGGTCGAGGAGATGACGCCTCCGCCAAACAGCAGGTCCGGCTCCTCGAAGGAGTAGAACGCGGCAGACTGACCGGGAGCGATGGCTCGCACCGGCGTCGCGTACTCGATGCCTACCGCGCCGTCGCCGACACTCACGATCCTTCCCTCGTTCACCTCGCCGTGCGCCCGATGCTGGATCAAGACGTGGTCTCCGGGCGCAGGTGGGTGGACGACGAAGCTGCTCTCCGCCGCGCTGAAGCCAGATACCTCGAGCCGCTCGGGGCCCCCGACATGGAGCGTGTTGGTCGCCGCGTCGATGGATGTGACGAAGACCGGAACGCCGAGCGCGATGCCGAGTCCCTTGCGCTGCCCGACCGTGTAGCGGGCGATGCCGCGGTGGCGGCCGACCACGCTGCCCCCCTCGTCCACAACGGGCCCCGGCTCCGGCGCGATGTTCTCGTCGATGTACGCGCCGAGGTCTCCGTCTCTCACGAAGCAGATCTCTTGCGAGTCCGGCTTACGCGCTGTCCGGAGGCCGAGCTGCTCGGCGACGGCGCGGGTCTCGCTCTTCCTCATCTCGCCCACCGGGAACAGCGTGTGCGCCAGCTCCCGCTGGGACAGCATCCACAAGACGTACGACTGGTCCTTCGCTCCATCGACGCCCCGCAGGAGCTCGAACCTCCCGCCGCGAGAACGCACCCGGGCGTAGTGGCCGGTCGCAAGCACGTCCGCCCCCAGCGCCTCAGCACGCTCGAGCAGGGCACCGAACTTCACCCATTGGTTGCAACGCACGCAGGGGTTCGGCGTCCGGCCCTGCGCGTAGTCCTCGTGGAAGTTGCGAACGACGGTATCTTCGAAGTGCTCCGCGAAGTTGAGGACGTAGAAGGGGATGCCCAAGACGTCGGCCACTCGGCGTGCGTCCTCCGCGGCACCCAGGTTGCAACAACCGGAGTTGTTGTTGGCGGCCTCACCTCGCCACAGCTTGAGCATGATGCCGGTGACGTCGTAGCCCTGGTCGACGAGGCGGGCCGCGGCCACCGACGAGTCGACCCCGCCCGACATGGCGACCACTGCCTTCTTTCTCATGCGGCCCGCCGCGCCCGGCGGACGATGTCCGGAAGCCTCTCGCACAACGCGTCGACGTCTGCCTCCGTTGAGGGTCTTCCAAGGCTGAAGCGGAGGCTGCCTTCAGCGCGCTTCCTGTCGATCCCCATCGCGAGGAGCACGTGCGAGGGATCCAGCGCCCCGGACGCGCAGGCCGAACCAGACGAACAAGCGATGCCGGAAGCGTCCAGCAGCAGGAGCAGCGTCTCTCCCTCGGCGCCGGGGAAAGAGATATTGAGCGTGCCCGGCACGCGCCGCTCGAGGTCGCCGTTCACCACCGCGTCCGGAACATCGTGCGTGATCCGCTCCAGCATGCGGTTGCGAAGCGCGACCAGCCTCTCGGCCTTTTCGTCTACCTCCTTCGCTGCGATCTCGGCTGCAAGGCCGAATCCCGCGATGCCGGCGACGTTGAGCGTGCCCGACCGCAGTCCGCGCTCCTGGCCGCCCCCGTGGAGGATGGATTCCACCGCAACCCCGGAGCGAACAAAGAGGGCACCCACGCCCTTCTGGCCGCCGACCTTGTGCGCCGCGAAAGCCGCTAGGTCGACTCCCCACGCATGCACGTCGACCCGGAGGTTCCCGAGGGCCTGTACCGCATCCGTGTGGACGAGCGCATGTGGACCCGTTTCGTGCACCGCGGCCGCGATCGCCGCGATGTCCTGAACCGTGCCGACCTCGTTGTTCACCGTCATCACCGATACGAGGATGGTGGAGGGGCGGACGAGGGATGCGACCGCGTCGGGATCGACGAGACCCGCGGCGGAGACCGGAGCTATCGAGAGGTCGAAGCCCTGCCCCCTCAGCCATTCGGCTACATCCAGGACGGCGTGGTGCTCGAACGCGCTGACGATGATGTGGTTGCCATTTCCTCGCAGCTTGGCCGCGGCCCCCTTGAGGGCCAAGTTGTCGGCTTCGGTGCCGCCTGCCGTGAACAC
>JADDQX010000095.1 GCA_016781115.1 Actinomycetota bacterium
CGTTGCGCGCATCTTCGAGCGGGAGGCGTGGAACGACATCTACGAGATCGGCTCGCGCGAGGTCATGACGATGAACGAGGTGGTCCATACGTTGCTCGACGTCATCGGCAAGAAGCGACCGGTGCTCCCAATCCCGTCCCCCCTGCTGAAGCTCGCGACCGCGCCCTTGAAGGCTCTGCCCAACCCCCCGATGACGCCGCAGGGCATCGAGTTCGCGACGCAGGACGGGCTCGTAGATATCTCGAAGACGGTCCGGGTGCTGGGAGTGGAGCCGTTGTCTTTCCGAGACGGCGTGACGCGGTACCTGAAGCGATGAGCATGCACCGCGAGGAAGGTCCGCCTCCCATAGATGCGAAACACCGCATCCCGGTACGAGTCGTCGCCATCTTCGGCTGCTACGCGTTGTACTTCTTCTTGAGTCGCCGCCAAACCGTCCCCGCTGCTTTCATCGGACTGGGAACTCTGCTGATCGTCCTGGCGCTGATCGACAGGTGGACGTTGTGGCGGCGCAACCGGTCCGGTCTTCTTCAGGTTGGGCAGACCCTTCTAGGGGCGGCACTTCTTGCGCTCGGGATCTTCCTGTTCATTACGGCAACGGATATGCGCCCGGTAACTTAGGAGCATGTTCGACACCCTGTCCGGCCGCCTCGACGACATCTTCACCCGCCTTCGTTCGAAGGGGCGTCTCTCCGAGAAGCAGATCGACGAGGTCTTGCGCGAGATCCGCCTGGCCCTGCTGGAGGCAGACGTCTCGCTGAAGGTCGTGAAGGCATTCGTCCGCGATGTGAAGGAGCGGGCGGAGGGGGCCGAGATCCACAAGAGCCTGACCCCGGCGCAGCAGGTCATCAAGCTCGTTCACGCCGCGTTGATCGACGTGCTCGGTCACGAGACGGTGGGGCTGCAGCATTCTCCGGCTCCGCCGCGGAAGATCCTGATCGCCGGTCTCCAAGGCTCGGGTAAGACGACTGCTGCGGCGAAGCTGGCGAAGCTCCTGAAGACCCAGGGCCGCAAACCGATGCTGACCGCGTGCGACCTCCGGCGCCCGGCCGCGATCCGGCAGTTGCAGCTCTTGGCGGAGCAGGCGGGGGTGCCCGTCTACGCGGAACCGGATGCGTCGCCCGAGGACGCTCCCGGAGTTGCGGAGCGGGCGCTCAGCGCGGCGAAGGACGAGGGAGCGACGGACCTCATCGTCGATACAGCAGGTCGCTTGCACGTGGACCCCGATCTCATGGCGGAGCTCGGAAGCGTGGCCAAGGCAGTGAGCCCCACAGAGACGCTTCTCGTGTGCGACGCGATGACGGGTCAGGACGCGGTCAACGTCGCGCAGTCGTTCCTGGAAGAGGTCGAGCTGACCGGGATCGTGCTCACGAAGCTCGACGGAGACGCCCGCGGCGGTGCGGCTCTGTCCATGGCATACGTAACCGGGCGCCCTATCAAGTTCGCCGGCGTGGGCGAGAAGCTCGGCGATCTGGAGCCTTTCCACCCCGACCGCATGGCGTCGCGCATCCTCGGCATGGGAGACGTCCTCACCCTGATCGAGAAGGCCGAGTCGGCGTTCGACGAGGCCGAGGCCCGCAAGATGGAGGAGAAGCTGCGGAAGGCGGACTTCACCTTCGAGGACTTCCTGAACCAGATGCAGGCGCTGAAGAAGATGGGGCCGCTGTCGCAGGTCATGGGGATGATCCCGGGGATGTCGAAGCTCCCGGTGGGCGACATGCAGGTGGACGATCAGCTGCCGAAGATCGAGGCGATCATCCGCTCGATGACGCCGCAGGAGCGGAACGACCCGTCGATCATCAAGGGCCGCCGCCGGGCGCGGATCGCGGCCGGGTCCGGGACGACGATCCAGGAGGTCAACAAGCTGGTCAAGCAGTTCGACCAGGTGCGAAAGATGGTGAAGGCGATGTCGGGCGGCGGCAAGGGCGGCAAGATGCGCCTCCCGGCGGGCATGAAGCTGCCCCCCGGCATGAAGTTCTAGCTGCTCCAACTGCTACCATCGGGGCTCCCCCGTCCTTTTTCCTTAGGAGAGACATGGTTCGGATCAGGTTGATGCGCGTCGGCAAGAGGAAGCAGCCGTCGTACCGAGTGGTGGTGGCTGACGCCCGTAGCCCGCGTGACGGCCGGATCATCGAAGCTATAGGCCATTACCAGCCTCGCCAGGAGCCGTCGGGTGTGGTGATCGACACCGAGCGGGCGCAGTACTGGATCGATCGCGGCGCTCAACCCTCGAACCAGGTCCGCAAGCTCCTGACGATCGCGTCGTCTGGAGGGGCCGAGCCGGCGGCGGCCGAGCAGCCGAAGAAGGCTCCGGCGAAGATCAAGGCGACGCCGGCGGCATCCGTGGCCGAGGAGGCGCGGGAGGACGACGAGGCGGGAGCCGCCGAGCTCCCCGAGGCGGTCGACCAGGCGGCGGCGGCCCCAGACGCGGACACGGGGCAGGTCCCGGGGTCAGAGGCGGCCGAGGGCGAGGACGACCAAGGTTGACGCGCCGGCTCGTCGAGTACCTGGGGCCGTGGCTGCTCGACCATCCCGATGAGCTGGAGATCCAGGAGGCGGAGGGCGAGCGAGGCGCGCTCGTCTTGGAGCTGACGGTGGACCCCGAGGACATGGGAAAGATCATCGGCAAGCGGGGGCGCATCATCCGCTCGATCCGGTCGCTGGCACGCGCCGCCGGACAGACCGAAGGCGAGACGATCCTCGTCGAGGTGGTGGACTGACGCACCTGTCCGGCATGCTGTTGGCCGGCGAGGTCGGCAAGCCTCACGGCACCGCAGGCGACGTCTACGTGGTTCGCATCTCCGACGACCCTCACCGTTTCGACCCCGGCGCCGTCCTGACCCATGGAGATGGTCGGGAGCTGGTCGTGGAGTCTGCCCGCGTGCACAGGGACCGCTTCCTGGTCCGCTTCGAAGGCGTCGCCACGCGCGAGGAGGCCGAGGCCCTGCGCGGCCCCCTCTACGTCCCGGCCGATGCTGTGCGCGAGCTGGGGGAGTCCGAGTACTGGGAGCACGACATCATCGGATGCAGCGTCGATCTGCCCGACGGCACCGAGCTCGGGACGGTGGCCGACGTGATCATCCGACCGGCGCAGGATCTCCTCGAGGTCGATACTCCGGCGGGATCCCGGCTGATCCCGTTCGTAGAGGCGATCGTGAAGGAGGTGGATCTGGACGGGCGGCGGGTCCTGGTCGATCCCCCCGAGGGCCTGTTCGACTGACGATGCACATCGACCTGGTCACGATCTTTCCGGAGCTGGTACACCCGCATCTGGAAGCCAGCTTGCTCGGCAAAGCGATCCAGAACGGCAGCATCTCTGTCCGGGTTCACGATCTGCGGGAGAAGGGCCGGGGGAAGCACCGATCGGTCGACGACGCTCCCTTTGGAGGCGGCGCCGGCATGGTCATGCGTCCCGAGCCGATCTTCGAGACCGTCGAGCCGCTGAAGCGCGCCGAGAGCTACACCGTTCTGTTGTCTCCGAGAGGCACGCTCTTCCGTCACGAGGTGGCGCAGCGTCTCTCGCGTCTCGACCATCTCATCCTTGTGTGCGGCCGCTACGAAGGGGTCGACGAGCGGGTCGCGGAGCACCTGTGCGACGAGGAGGTCTCCATCGGCGACTTCGTGCTTGCCGGAGGAGAGATCGCGGCGCTGGTCATCGTGGAGGCGGTGACGAGGTTGCTGCCCGGGGTGCTGGGTAATCCGACCTCTCTCCATTCGGAGTCGCATGCCGCCGGCGCGCTCGAATATCCGCAATACACGCGGCCGGCGGAGTACCGGGGTTGGAGCGTGCCCGACGTGCTCCTGTCGGGCGACCATGCCGAAGTGGCGAGGTGGCGGCGGGAGCGATCGGAGGAGCTGACGGCGACGCGCCGGCCGGACCTCGTGCAGGAGTGATGCCCGCAGTTTGACCCGAGCTGCCGAGGCCGGACGCGAGGGGGAGGGACAATGGAGAGGTGGCCACCCGCACCCGGATAGCTCGCCCCGAGGCGGGCTCTATCCCCACCAAGCCAGGCGTCTATACCTTCCGCGACCGAGACGGGCGCGCGATCTACGTGGGCAAAGCCAAGTCGCTCCGCAGCCGCCTGTCCAACTACTTCGCGAGCGACCTCCATCCGCGCACCCGCGCGATGGTGGAGGCCGCGACGGACGTCGAGTGGATCGTGACCGACAGCGAGGTGGAGGCCCTGCACCTAGAGGTCAACCTCATCAAGCAACACCGCCCCCGCTACAACGTCCGCTACCGCGACGACAAGAGCTATCCGTACCTCGCCATCACGCTGGACGAGGAGTACCCGAGGGCGCGGGTGATGAGGGGGCCGAAGAAGAAGGACGTCCGCTACTACGGCCCCTTCGCGCACGCCTATGCGATCCGGGACACCCTCGACCTGTTGTTGCGCACCTTTCCGATGAGGACCTGCTCGCAGGGGGTCTTCGATCGCTGCCGCCGGCGCAACCGTCCCTGTCTCCTCTACGACATCGAACGCTGTGCCGGACCCTGCGTGAAGGCGGTGACGCCCGAGGAGCATCGGGCCATCGCTCTGGAGATGTGCGACTTCCTGGCCGGCGACATCAAGCCGGTGGTCGAGCGGCTCGAGCGAGAGATGAAGCAGGCCGCCTCGGAGCAGCAGTACGAGGTGGCGGCGAAGCTACGCGACCAGTTGGCGAACGTGAGCAAGGTCATCGAACGCCAGCAGATGGCCTCGTCGAAGGCTGAGGACATGGACGTCATAGGCCTCGCGGAAGACGAGCTGGAGGCGGCGTTCCAGGTGTTCTTCGTCCGGGGGGGCCGCGTCACCGGACGCAAGGGGTACGTCGTCGACAAGGTCGAAGACCTCCAGCCGGAAGAGCTGATCGCCAAGTTCCTCGAACGCGTCTACGCCGACGGCGAGGTGCCGCGTCAGGTTCTCGTTCCCATCGAGCCCGCGGAAGGGGAGTTGATCGAGATGTGGCTGTGCCGCCTGCGCGGCGCCAAGGTCGAGGTGCGTGTCCCGCAACGGGGAGAGAAGCGGGCGCTGTTGGAGACGGTGACGGAGAACGCACGTCAGGACTTCGCGCGCCATCGCCTGAAGCGCGCGAGCGACTTCGCGGCGCGGACGAGACAGCTCAACGAGCTTCAGGGTTTCATCGGCATGGACGAAGCCCCGCTTCGCATCGAGTGCTACGACATCTCCAACACCGGTGAGACCGAGGCGGTCGGCTCGATGGTGGTGTTCGAAGACGGTCTGCCGAAGCGTTCCGACTACCGCCGGTTCGCGATCAAGTGGACCAGCGGCCCGGACGACGTAGCGATGATGGGAGAGGTGATCCGACGAAGGTTCTCGCGCTATGTAGAGGAGCAGTCGGGAGAGTCCGGACGCTCTAGACGGTTCGCCTATCCGCCCAACCTCGTTGTGATCGACGGAGGCAAAGGCCAGCTGAACCGGGCGGTAGAGGTGATGGACGAGCTGGGGATCACGGGAGTGGCGGTCGTGTCCCTCGCGAAGCGCATGGAGGAGGTCTTCGTGCCGGGCCGGCCGGATCCGATCCAGATCCCACGCGGCGCCGACGCGCTCTACCTGTTGCAGCAGATCCGGGACGAGGCGCATCGGTTCGCCCTCACCTACCACCGCTTGAAGAGGGGCAAGCGGATGACCCGTTCGGCCTTGGACGGGATCCCCGGCCTCGGCGAGACCCGCCGCAAGCAGCTGTTGAAGACGTTCGGTTCGGTGAAGCGGGTGCGCGAGGCGTCACTCGAAGAGCTAGAGGCGACGCCGCGGCTCCCGCGAGCGGTCGCCGCGGCCGTGTACGAGGCCCTTCACCAGGAACACTCCGGAAGGCAGGCGTCGTGACGTTGTCGCGCCGCTCCACCGCGCACGTAGAGGTCACCGTCTTGACCGGCCTCTCCGGCGCGGGGCGGTCGGAGGCGGCCAAGGCTCTGGAGGACCTCGGCTGGTTCGTGATCGACAACCTCCCGCCCGCCTTGATCCGCAAGATGCTGACGCTGGCGCTGGCGGGGAGCGACATCAACCGGATCGCGTTGGTGATCGACGCACGCGGAGGAGCCTTCTTCGAAGAGGCGGCCGAGGAGCTTGCGAAGTTGCGCCGTGACGTCGCGAACTTCCGATTGGTGTTCCTGGAGGCGTCGGACGACGCGCTCGTGCGTCGTTTCGACGCGACGCGGCGCCGTCACCCGCTCGCGACGGAAGATCGGGTGGAGGTCGGCATCCAGCGCGAGCGCGAGCTGATGGCGCGCTTCCGCGAGGGCGCCGACGTGATCGTCGACACCTCGGACCTGTCGGTGCGCGCGTTGAGGACGAAGCTTTCTGCGTTCTTCCACTCCGGGAGCCCGGCCGACGGGCTGAAGACGACGGTGATCTCCTTCGGGTTCAAGCACGGCCTCCCGCTTGATGCAGACATCGTCTTGGACGTCCGCTTCCTGCCCAACCCGCACTGGGTCGACGAGCTCAGGCCGCTCACGGGGCTGGACGAGCCCGTGAAGAGGTACGTGATCGACAAGGACGTGACGGAGGATTTCCTGACGCGGGCGAAGGACCTGCTCGCGGTCTTGCTACCCGGCTACCACGGCGAGGGGCGCCATTACCTGACGATCGCGCTCGGCTGCACGGGCGGCCGCCATCGGTCGGTCGTTCTGGCGCAGGAGATCGGCGACTTCATCCAGGAGAAGGGATACGCGGTGAAGGTCATCCACCGGGATGTGGGCCGGGCGGCCACCCCCGTATGAGCGCGACCTCGCGGGTCGTCGGCATCGGTGGGGGGCACGGCCTCGCGGCTACCTTGCGCGCGCTGTCGCTATACGCAGACGACATCTCGGCCGTGGTCACCGTTGCCGACGATGGTGGCTCTTCTGGGCGGCTGTCGCGCGAGCTCGGCATCCCTCCGCCCGGAGACATCCGGAACTGCCTGGTCGCACTGGCCGAGGATGCGCCCCTGGGATCTCTCTATCAGCACCGCTTCTCCGCAGGCGCTCTCACCGGCCACACCGTCGGCAACCTCCTGATAGCCGCGCTTACCGAGATGACGGGTGATTTCGCCGACGCGGTGCAACGCGCCGGCGAACTGCTAGGGAGCCGCGGCCGGGTCTTCCCCGCAACTACCGAGCGGGTCCAGCTGGGGGCTCGGGTAGACGGCGGCACGGTCAGCGGCCAGGTCGCGGTCGCACAAACGAAGAGGCGGATCCACGAGGTCTACCTGGATCCCCCGGAGCCGCCGGCTTATCCGCCCGCGGTCCGAGCGATCTGCGGAGCCAACCAGGTGGTGCTGGGGCCCGGGAGCCTCTTCACGAGCCTGATCGCGACGCTGCTGGTGCCGGACATCCGCAATGCTTTGCTCCAGTCGAGCGCGCACATGGTCTTCGTCTGCAACAACCGGCTCCAGAAGGGGGAGACGGAGGGTCTCGATGCCTCGGCGCACTTCGCCGCGCTCACTGCTCATCTAGGAGAGGGCAGGGTGGACGCGATCGTGGTGCAGTCGCCACTGGTGCACCCCGACGGCGTTCCGTACGACGTCCACGAGCTGAGCCGGACGGGCGCGCAGGTAGTGGAGGCGGACGTCTCAGCCCCCGATGGAGCGCACGACCCGGTGAAGCTCGCCCGGGTGCTCGGATCGCTCCGTTAGTACACTGAGCTTCACAAACCACCAAACCTCCAGGGAGGGATCGTCAATGGCGACGCGCATCGGCATCAACGGCTTCGGGCGGATCGGCCGCAACTTCTATCGCGCGCTGGCGGCGAAGGGGTCGGACCTGGAGCTGGTGGCCGTCAACGATCTCGGTGACGCCGAGACGATGGCCCACCTGTTGAAGTACGACTCGGTCCACGGCCGTCTCGGCAAGGAGGTCAAGGTCTCCAACGGTGGGTTCAGTGTCGACGGCCGCGACCTGAAGCTCCTGTCCGAGCGGGATCCCGGGAATCTCCCCTGGGGTGACCTCGGCGTCGAGATCGTGATCGAGTCCACCGGCTTCTTCACCAAGCGAGCAGACGCGGCCAAGCACGTGGAGCAGGGCGGCGCGAAGAAGGTGATCATCTCGGCCCCCGCCAAGGAAGAGGACATCACGATCGTGATGGGCGTGAACCACGACGACTACGACAGCGACAACCACACGATCATCTCGAACGCGTCCTGCACCACGAACTGCGTGGTGCCGCTCGCCAAGGTGCTGCAGGACAACTGGGGCATCGACAAGGGATTCATGACGACCTGTCACGCGTACACGAACGACCAGAACACGTTGGACCTCGCGAAGGACGACCTCCGGCGAGCGCGGGCCGCGGCGATCAACATCATCCCGACCTCTACCGGCGCCGCGAAGGCCGCATCGTTGTCGCTGCCCGAGCTGAAGGGGCGTCTCGACGGTCTTGCTCTGCGTGTGCCCGTTCCGGACGGCTCGATCACGGACATCGTCGCGATCCTGAACGAAGAGGTGACCAAGGAGCAGGTGAACGACGCCTACCGCGAAGCGGCTCAGAGCGCCGCGATGAAGGGCATCCTGCAGTACACAGAGGACCCGATCGTTTCCTCCGACGTCGTCGGCAACCCCTACTCCTGCATCATCGACGGGCTCTCCACGATGGCGA
>JADDQX010000015.1 GCA_016781115.1 Actinomycetota bacterium
CGAGCGGGCGACCAGATTCGAACTGGCGACCCTCACCTTGGCAAGGTGATGCTCTACCACTGAGCCACGCCCGCAACAGCGGCCCATTATAGGCAAGTCGTCCTGCGGAGCTTCAATAGGAAAGGGGCTCCGCCACGTCATTGGGCGGCGGGATCAGCGCACATAACAGCCGCCACACCTGCGACGGTGTGACCGGTCGCAGCCGCACCCGTCTATACCTACGATCCGCGCGGGCGGCATGGCCGATGAAGAACAACCCCGCGTCCGAGTCGAGGATCTCTAGGGAGCGCGCTTGCGGCGTCTCCTGGAACGAGTTCCACCACACCCCTGCACGCCATCTCTTGTGCGGTCTCGCGGACAGCGTGGACAGCACCTCCAGCCACACGGGCAGGACCTCATCCCGCGCGTCAAGCAGCATCTCGAGCTGCGATGCGGTCAGCGGCTGGCCCCCGCCGAGGACCGCTTCCAGCAGCCCCTGATCGATCTCGATCGGATCAGCCACCTTCGGCCGCGGCCGCGGGCCGACGTCGACGAACCTCGCGACCTGCGCCGTCAGCAACGACCGCGAGAGGAAGGTGGCGTCGAACACTTCGTGGGTCGCGCTCGCAGCAGTGAGAAGAAGAGCGAACCTCTGTCCAACCCACCCATCGCAGTGAAGGGGTGTCTTCCTCGACACGTCGAGGCTCAGTCGAGCCAACGGACGCGCTGCTGTCTCCACCACGGCGACGAGACGAGGATGGAGCACGGTCCCCTGCAGCAAGGCCGCGGCTCGCAGCGCGGCCCCGGCCTCTTCGGAGATCTCGTGCCCCGCGTGCACGTCGCGCATGCGAGCGAGAGTCTCGCGGCTCAGGCGCAAGCTTCCCCCGACAGGATCGAAGCCGACGTCAGGTTTCATGGCCGCCTACGGTCACGCTGGCGACGATGCGAGCGAACACATCCGCGCGCGCGTCGTACTCCTCGGTTGCGGCTCCCGCGGTGGCGGTCCAGATGTGCTCATGCGTAAGCCACACCCATTGCTCCCCCGTCAAGCCGTAGATGCCCTGGCGGTAGGTGAAGAGCAATCTGCGCGCTGGAGCGTCCGCCACGACCGCCGAGTCGAGGTCGATGATCGTGACGTCGGTGAGGATGCGGCGGACCTCCCGCATAGCCGCTCGCGCGAGGTCGTCCAGCCCCAGCTGCACGTCGTTCACCCTTCGGACGACGTTCAGGTTCGGCGCGAACCCCACGTCGCCCTCGGATCCCACGACCGCTACCAGCAGCCCCGCCATCCCGCGCTGAGGCTTCCAGTCCGAAGGATGCTGCAGCGTCACACCCGAACGTCTATCGATGTAGGGCGTCCACTGGTGTTCGGCCCGGAGCGCAGGATCGGAACTCGTCATCCCGCCGACCCCGTTGTAGCTTCACCGACGAGGCGGAGCGGCACCCTTGGGAGGCGGATCGGGATGAGCATCAGGGACTGGCGGGAGACCCCCCGGCGTCTCCTCGGTCTCGGCATCGCTTCCCTGTTCGTCGGCGGCGGGTTCTTCGTCGGCGCCGGCAATATCGGCGAGGTACCGCCGGACGAGCGCGCGGCGCTGTGGCGGCTATTCACCATCGTCGCGATCGCCACCGCGGCCCTCATGGGCGGGTACTCATGGCGCAAGCTGACGAACCCTCAGTTCGACACGAAGCTCAAGGTCGAGGGGTGGAAGATCGTGTTCCCGATCGTGGTGCTCACGTTCGGCATCACCCGACTGCTTCCCGAGGACGGCGCGGTGCCGGTCGCGGGCGGCGGCGTGACGGCTGGATTCTTCGGCGGGGTGCTCCTGGTGTATGGGTTCGACGCGGCCACGGGAAGGCTCAGCAAGGGTCGCTCGTGGCGACACGGCGTCTCGGAGGCGCGCGACGACGGTCACTCGAACACCTCTTCTCCCAGCTGATCGCCGACCCAAGCCCCGCCGGCGCTACCTACGACTAGACAGCCGACGAGGCCCACGCCGGTCCAACCGAGCGTTGCCTCGCACAAGGCAACCCCCACCGCTCCACCTGCAGCCCCGGCACCGGCCGAGATCCCGGCTCTGCCGATGGCCTCCGCGATCCCCTCCTTGCGGTGTTCGTACACGTCGAGCGCGATCCCCGCAGCCAGGGTGAAGGCGCCCAGCGCCTTGACCGGGATCTCGTCGGCGTATTCGTCTGCGAACCTGATGAGGTCGGCGCCGAAGACCTCGTCGACCTTGCCTCCGAACCTGCCGGCTTCCTGATCGAGCAGCTGGAGTGAGTCGTGCATGTCGTTCAGCACGTGGGCCGCCCACTCTTCGCTCCGAAGTAACTGCTCTTCGGTGACGGCCGGGAGCGCAGACACAGGTGTCGCGGGGGCGGCTCCCGGAAGTGCGCCGGGGGTGTAGTGGAGACCTGGGATCAGCCATGCGACCGCATCCCCTCCGCCCAGCTCGGCCCAGGTCGCGCGAGCGAACAGAGTTCCTGCCTCCTGGAACAGCTCCAACGCAAGATCCTGCAACTCTGCGTTAGCGCGACAAACAACCTCGCTGACCGCCGCGGCCACACCGCTAGGCATGGTCGGCATCGGACGGGCGGCGAGGTCGCGTCCTACCCCGGAGAGCATCACCGACGCACCTCTCATCCTCGTTGCAACCTGCCGGAGGTCCTCCGGGTCCAGAACGATGCGATCGCCGCCTTCGGCGCGATGACTCAAGACCCGTCCTCGTTCGTCCGGCGCTGCGCGAGCTGGAGCTCGTAGATCTGCTCACGTACGGCAGCCGCGGTCCGTTTGAGCATGTGCGAGGCGGCTTGAAGCTCGCCCGCCACCCGTTCGGCTCGGCGCCGCCGGTCCTCCGTTCGTTCGCGCAACTCCCGGGCCGCGGGACCCTCGAACGTCATCTGGTCGATCTGCCGTGACAGGCTCTGCACGATCCCAGCCACAGACTCCGCGCGCAGGAGGAGCTCGGCCGCCAAAGCCTCCATCCCGGCAGGGTCGCCGAGGCTCGAGTGATCCACCATCACGCCCACTGCGCTCAACTATCCCGCAAACGAGGAGTGCTCGTTCAGTGGCCGGTGCTGCCGAAGCCTCCTTCGCCACGGTCCGACTCCGGAAGGTCCGCTACCAGCTCCATCTCCGCCTGCTCGACCTTCTGGAACACGATCTGTGCCACCTTGTCACCGCGGTGGATATCGATCAACGCACCTTGGTTCAGGTTGATCGCGATGACCTTGACCTCGCCCCTGTATCCGGAGTCGATCAGCCCCGGCGAGTTCGCCACTCCCAGCCCCTCCTTCAGGGCGCGTCCGGAACGCGGTTGCACGAACCCCGCGTAGCCCTCCGGGATCGCCAGCGCGATGCCGGTTCCGATCGCGGCACGATCACCGGGCTTCAAGGTCACGTCCTCGGCAGAGATCAGGTCCATGCCCGCGTCGCCGAGCTTGGCGTAGGCCGGCAGAGCCAGGGCGGAATCGAGACGCTTGACCAGTACCTTCATGACCGCTCCTCTGTGTTCTTCGGGGGAGACTTCTTGGCCAGGAGCCCGAGCTCGCGCTCGAAATCGGTTAGCTCCTGGAAGTCCTTGTACACGGATGCGAACCGCAGGTACGCGACATCGTCGAGGTCACGGAGACGCTCGAGGATCTCGCGTCCGATCTCCGCAGACGGCACCGGCCTCCGGCCGTCGAGGCGCATCGCCTCCTCCACGTCGTCCACCACCGCCGAGATCTCGGCCTCGGATACCGGCCGGTTCTTGCACGCCCGGCGGATGCCCTCGGTGACCTTCTCTCGCAGGAAGGGCTCCTCTGCGCCGCTGCGCTTCAGGATGAGGAGAGGGACCTCTTCGGGCCGCTCGAACGTCGTGTAACGGCGCCCGCAACCGAGGCATTCGCGCCGGCGCCGGATGGCCCGGCCGTCTTCCGCCGTGCGTGAATCGATGACCTTGTCTTCTTCTGTGCTGCAATAGGGGCAGCGCATCTAGAGCGGCCCCGTCTCCGTCAGCGTCCGACCTTCTCCACGTACGACGACCATGGACACCATCGTTCCCCGAGCCACTCCGACCGATGCCGCTGCACGTAGTACGGGCTCCCGTCGCATACCTCGATGAAGACGTCTCCGAGGACGATCGAGCCCGGCCCCATCGTGAAATTCCAATCGGGGTTGTAGGACTTGCCCCTGCGCACGATGCCGGACACGATCTGCTTGTCGTCTTGGCTCGCCGCGGCCTGAGCACGCATCTGTGCCACCTCGGCCGGTGTGTTCACGTAGACGATGAACTTCGCCTGAGGCCTGCTCGTGAAGCCGATGGTGAAGAACTCCCCTATCTCGAAGGGAGCGGCGAGGTCACCCGTAGAGGTCCTGGCGATCCCCAGGTACCTGCCGGGACCGACCGGATCGCCGTACTGGACGTTGTCGCACTGGCCGTAGCAGCCGCCGCCGTTCTGCTCCCAGCGCCATACGCGCTCCTCGCCCGGCGCAACGACCAGCTGGTCGTCGGGCCACATGTAGACGGATTCCGTCTGTCCGTCGCGCCGGTCCTCCATCACCCAGGGGTTCTCCATCGTGATGGCTTCGCCCGTGCCGTTGCGCAGCGTGAGCGTCACGATCTTCCGCTCGCGATAACGAGTGAAGTCCGTGTCGAAGGTGACCTCTCCTCCGGGAAAGGCGGCCGCCGGTACGGCGAGCAAGACGATGGCCGCGAGGCAGAGTCCGATCTTCTTCATGGGTGAATCCTAGGCGGCCTCAGACGGCCTCCGCACCCTCCTCGCGGAGTTTGCGCAGTTGGTCGCGAAGGTCCTGGACCCTGGAGTGGTAGCGCTCGAGATCAGGGGGCGCTGCCTCCGGCGCCTTCGCTAATGATGGCTCGCAGCCGCAGAGGGGACAGCGGGTGGGACCGAGCCGAAGCTCAGCCCCACACTCGCTGCACATCTCAGGCTTCTTCGGGGCCATGGGCGCCCTACGAACACCCGCTGGTCGAACCGCACGAGGGGCAGGCGAAGCACGATCCGGCTGGATTCATCTGCACGCCGCAGGTCCCGCAGAACGGAAGCGACCCCACGTTCGCTCCCGCGACCGGCCCAAGAACGACCACACCCTCGGGTTCGTGATGCTTGCCGTTGCCGTTTCCGTTCTCCGTCTCGCCGGTCACGTTCGGGTCCAGTTTCGCTTCGATCTCGGCCTGGCGCTCCCCCGCGGTCCTGATCCCCAGAGCGTGACGCTCGTCGGCGCTCAGGTACTGGAGAGCCAGCCGACGGAACACGTAGTCGAGGATCGAAGTGGCGATGCGGAACTCTGGGTCGTCGGTCATGCCCGAGGGCTCGAAGCGCGTGTTGGTGAACTGCTTCACGTAAGCCGATACCGGCACCCCGTACTGCAGGCCCATCGAGATGGAGATAGCGAACGCATCCATGATCCCGGCAAGTGTGGAGCCCTGCTTCGCCACTCTCAGGAAGATCTCGCCGACACTTCCGTCGTCGAACTCTCCGGCCGTGCAGTAGCCCTCCGTGTCGGCCACCCTGAACTTGAAGGTGACGGAACGACGGACCTTCGGCAGCCGGCGCCGGACCGGAGCCGGAAGATCCGTCGCCAGAACGCCCGCCTTCTGCGCGTCCTCCTTCTTCGCCGTCGACAGCGGCTGACCGACCTTGCAGCCGTCGCGGTAGATAGCGATGGCCTTGAGCCCCAGGCGCCAGCCCTCGACGTAAGCCTGCTCGACGTCTTCGACCGTCACGTTCTCCGGAAGATTGACGGTCTTGCTGATCGCCCCGCTGATGAAGGGTTGAACCGCGGCCATCATCTTGATGTGGCCCATGTAGTGGATCGAGCGCTCTCCCATCGCGGTGTCGAACACGGTCATGTGCTCGGCCCGCAGATGCGGAGCGTCGACCACGTGCGAGTTCTCGTCGATGTAAGCGACGATCTCGGTGATCTGTGTCTGGTCGTAGCCCAGTTTCACAAGCGCCCGAGGAACCGTCTGGTTGACGATCGACATCGTTCCGCCGCCGACCAGCTTCTTCATCTTCTTGAGCGCGAGGTCGGGCTCGATCCCGGTCGTGTCGCAATCCATCAAAAGCCCGATAGTCCCGGTCGGCGCTAACACCGTGGCCTGCGCGTTGCGGTAGCCGTGCTTCTGCCCCAGCTCGAGCGCGCTGTCCCAGACCGCCCGCGCCGTATCCGTCAGCTCCGCTGGCGCGAGCTCTTCGGGGATCTCGTAAGCGGCGTCACGGTGCTTGCCGATCACTCGGAGCATCGGCTCTTCGTTCTTGGCGTACTCCTCGAAAGCTCCTACCCGCCCGGCGATCTTGGCCGACGTGGCGTAGCAGTGGCCGGTCATGATCGCCATCAGCGCTCCCGCCCATGCCCGACCGGCGTCCGAGTCGTAGGCGAGGCCCTGCGACATGAGCAACGCTCCCAGGTTCGCGAAGCCCTGACCGAGCTGGCGCATCTTCAAGCTGTTCTCGCGGATCTTCTCGGTCGGATAGCTCGCGAAGCCGACCGAGATCTCCTGCGCCAGGAACATGACCTCGACGGCGTGCAGGTAAGCGTCGACGTCGAAGACGTCGTTCTCGTCCACGAACTTCATGAGGTTGAGCGAAGCCAAATTACAAGCCGAGTTGTCGACGTGCATATATTCCGAGCAATTCGCAACCACGATGCCGTCGACCACGTAGGAGTGGTTGTGTGGCTCTGTGAGGTTGTAGGTCAGTTCAAACCCAACGGATTCACGTGTGACGAGCACAGCAGGGCGGCTGCGCGATGCACGGCGACGTTGAAGCATCCGTTGTTCGAGCGCTTCGACTTTCGCGCTGAGGTCGAAGCCCACATGCATGAAGAACTTCGCTATATGGGCTGAAGGGATACGCAGGTCGAACGACGGGCCCGTGGATAGATATGTCGCTTCCACGCCGTCCGACTTGCGCACGTACTTGAACCCGTGATCCTTTAGCTTGTTGATCGTGTAGATCCGGCCAGATATGCCGAAACGCGTCAAGAGCAGCTGAACACCGCGAACCAGTTCCCGTGACTTGCTGCCGAGCCCGACGTACCGACTGTTGCGACCTTCGTGCACACATCCGTCCGCATCAAACAAGCCGCGCAGGAAGGCGGCCACGATCTCATCTGGGGCCTCGAACACCGCCCTCGGGACTTCCTTTTCCGCTGCCCGGCCAGGTTTGATGCCTAGAGCCGTGAGGAACTTCGTCAGGGGCCTCCGCGTCATCCGCAATTGCACAGTGCCGTTCTCCTGGACAGAGGGTTTCGGCGGACGGCCCCCATTGATCGCGGTCAATAGCGCCGCGTGGCGGGGCAGGGCCTCGGCTTGGTCGGCCCCGCTTCCGTAGACAGTCACCACGGACCCATTGGAGGAGATGCATCCATCCCCGACCAGCCAACCCAGGTAGTGGGCGAAATCCTCGCTCCACTTCTCGGGGAAGCTCAGCTCTCCGAAGCTGACCTTGTCGCCCTTCGTGATGTAAGCCTTCCAGTCCGTGGATACGGGCAGCCGGTAGTCGGCAAGAGGCGCTGGCGTGGCGTGGTTCAGTGCGCGGATCTCGTCAGCTTCGGTCAATTCGTCGGCGCGGACATACCCGCGGTTCTCAGTCCAGATGCGGTGGTTCGGTGTGCAACGGAGCTCCCGACCGTCGGAAAACGACAGCTTCACGATCTCCTTTACGCCGGTCACCATGAACTGAGTCGGGCGCGACAACTGAACCTTGTCGGTCGGGTTGTCGGGGTTCGTGATGTCGTGGGTGTACACCTCGAAGGATTCCTCGTTCATGACGCGACGGATCAGGTCGTCGAAACGGATCTCCCCCTTATCCGTGTGGACGCGGGAATCGCCCGTAAAGCATGGATTTGACGCGTTGATGCGGGCTGTGTTCGGACAGGTGTGCCAATCGTTGATGATCGTGTCGTACTGCATGCCGGGATCGGCGCAATCCCACGCGGCCTGAGCGATGTCACGCAGCAGCTCCTTGGCCTTCACCGTCTCTACCTGACCCCGGTCGGTACGCGGCGTGAGATGCCAGTCGCGATCCTCGACCGCCGCCTTCATGAAGTCGTCGGTCACGCGGACGGAGTTGTTCGCGTTCTGGTACTGGATCGAGTGCGTGTCCTTCCCATCGAGGTCGACGTCGAACCCGGCTTCGCGGAGCGCGCGGGTCTTCTTCTCTTCCAGCGCCTTGCACCAGATGAAGTCCTTGATGTCGGGGTGATCGACGTCGAGCACCACCATCTTGGCCGCGCGACGGGTCGCTCCACCGGACTTGATCGTTCCGGCGGACGCGTCTGCGCCACGCATGAAGGAGACGGGGCCGGAGGCGGTGCCTCCTGACTTCAGGTACTCCTTCGAGGAACGGATCTTCGAGAGGTTGATCCCGGCTCCGGAGCCGTGCTTGAAGATGGTTCCTTCCTCGACGTACCAGTTGAGGATCGAAGACATCTCGTCGTCAACGGACAGGATGAAACACGCGGAGCACTGCTCCTCGCCCTTGGGGCGCCACCCGACGTTGAACCACACGGGGGAGTTGAACGCGGCCTTCTGGGTGACGAGGAGGTGCGTCAGCTCGTCCTTGAAGATCTGGCCTTCCTCGGCGTCGGCGAAGTAGCCGCGGGCAACGCCCTCCTCGTGGTACCGGTTCACCACCCGGTCGATCATCTGCTTTACGGACCGCTCCCGCTGAGGCGTTCCCAGCGAGCCACGGAAGTACTTCTGGGACGCGATGTTGGTGGCGTTCTGGGACCACGACCTCGGGACCTCGATGCCCCTCTGCTCGAAGGCGACCTCGCCCGTCTTGTAGTTCTGGATAACGGCGTCCCGAAGCTCCCACTCGACCTCGTCGTACGGGTGAACGCCCTCGGTCGTGAAACGCCTCTTGATCGAGAGCTCGCCCGTAGATCCGACTGCGGAACGCGTCACCTGCGGCACTCAGCTGCCCCCTTCGTCCGTGGTGTCGCCGCCCGGGCGAGCACCTACCCATTGTCCCATCCCCCAACGCCCCTCGACACCAGATATAGATCCAGATCGTGTATCGGGCACAAGATGTGGTGGAGTTGCACGGATGAAATTACGCCTGTGTACCGAGCCGGTCAACGTCTTCTGCATGGATTTGTTGCTTACTTCCGCGAGCGCGCCGGCTACCTCGGCAACTCGAGCCTCATCCCCGCGCTGAGCCCGCCCTCGACGTCGTTCAGGTCCTCGAGAAGGTCGACGTAGGCCCGCAGGTCGACCCCTTCCGGGGCATGTTCCTCGGCGACGCCCCACAACGTGTCTCCGTGGTGGATCGTGATCGCCCGCGGCGTCCCCGGAGCCGATGCCGGCGAGGAGCCCCCGGGGCCCGTGGCCAGAAGGAACAGCGCGGTCAGCACGACCACGCCCATGACGAGGCCGCTACGGCGCCGGCGCACCTGCATCCGGCGGCGCCGGGCGAGGGCCGCGCGTAGATCGCGGGCGGGGAAACTCAACACGACCGCATCTCGCTGCGACATCAGGTCTTCCTGGCGGATCGCCATCGGCTCATCTCCTGTCTCGGCGCTTTTCTCATGCTCCGTCCACGCTAGCCAGGGGGTGTGACAAGAATCCCGCTGTGCCGCATGGAAACGTGTGTTCGCTACTGTAGTCGAACGTACGTTCGTGTGCAAGAGGTGAATCGAACAGACGTTCTTGCTTTGTGGGCGCGGGTTGGGTAGCTTGTGTCGAACGCACGTTCGCCAGGAGACGAAGGAGCGACGACATGGTGGAGGGCCTGACCGAGCGACAGCTCCAGACCTTGCGGTACATCGCGGAGACGGTGACGGAGCGGGGCTACCCTCCCTCGGTGCGCGAGGCCTGCGAGGCGCTGGGCCTGGCTTCCAGCTCCACGGTGCACTCTCACCTGAAAGCGCTCCAGCGCAAGGGCTACATCAAGGTCGACCCGACGAAGCCTCGGGCGATCGAGGTCTTGTTCGACCCCGAGACCGGCCTCTCGGCCGAGCGGCGGCCGGCTCGTTCGGTCCCCCTGTTGGGACGGATCGCCGCCGGCACCCCGATCTTGGCGGAAGAGCAGATCGACGAGATCTACCCCATGCCCGCCGACCTCGTCGGCGACGGCAACGTCTTCATGCTCGAGGTGCACGGGGATTCGATGATCGAGGCCGGCATCATGGACGGCGACTTCGTCATCATCCGGCAACAGCCGACGGCGCACTCAGGCGAGATCGTGGCCGCCATGATTCCCAGCGAGTACGGCGACGCCGAGGCCACGGTGAAGACCATCCGCCACCGCGGCTCGTCCATGATGCTGGAGCCGGCCAACAGCGCTATGGACCCGTTCGAGGCGCCATTGGGAACCGAGATCCTGGGCAAGGTCGTGGCGACCTTCCGCAAGTACTAGGAGCTTCTAAGCCTCACAGTTCACCGGCTGCTCCACCGCGGTGCAGGTGTCGGTCCCATCTCCGCCGTCCGCCGAATCGGTGGCGGTTCCTCCATCGATCACGTCGTCGCCGGCTCCGCCGTCGATCGTGTCGTCGCCTCCACTGCCCACGAGCCTGTTCGCGCCGGCGTCGCCGCGGATCGTGTCGGCCTGTCCGCATCCGATCGCGCTCTCCACAGAGACGAGCGTTGTCTCGCTGTAGTCGCTCGTGGCAGTGCCCGCGGCCAGGTCGATCGTGAAGGGGTCCCCGCCCATCCCGTCGGTGTTACAGGGGGCGAACGTGTCCGTGCCTTCTCCGCCGTCGAACGAGTTCGTGCCGTCGAAGGCGACGACCAGGTCATCTCCGGCGCCGCCGATGAAGTCAGTGCCACCGTCTTCGCCCGTTCGGAGGATGTCATCGCCGCCGCCACCGTGGATCGTCCCGCCGCCGCTGTACCCGGCATCCAACAGGTTGGCGCGCTCGTCTCCGATGATCGTGTCGCCGTGCGAGCTCCCGTACACGTTCTCCACGGTGAATAGCGCGATGTCGTCCGCGCCACCGTTCTCCGTGGTCGCGGACCCGGCCGCGAGGTCGATGTGAGCGGGCTCAGTCCCCCCCTGAGGGTCACCGTCCCTCGAAGGGATGCTCGCGACGAGGCCGTCCTGGTCGCCTTCGCCACCGTCGATCACGTCGCGGTGGGGGTCGCTGCCAATCAGGAAGCGATCGCGCCCCGCCGAACCGTCCTCACGATCCGTGCCTCTACCCCCGTCCAAGGTGTCGTCGCCGGGGCCGCCGATCAACCAGTCTCCGCCCCGGTTGCCCAGCAAGATGTCGTCGCCGCGGCCCCCGCAGATCTTGTCTCCGCGGCCGAGTCCCTCGATGACGTCGTTGCCTCCCTTGCCCACGATCACGTCGGCACGAGGGGTCCCCTTCAGCCTGTCGCTTCGACGGGTGCCGACGATGGTCGCCTTGGTCCCGTCGCAGGTCGGTGCCGCGCTCCAGGCGGGAACGGCCACGGACGCGATCGCGAAGAGCGCCAGCGGTGCTGCCATCAGCTTGCTCTTCATCGTTCGGCTCTCACCTTTCTACTGCTCGAAGTTGCTATAGAGACTGACCGGAGCTGGGTTTCATTGCTTGCCTCGGTGGCCGTCACGAGCTCAGAAATTTCGAGCGGACCCTCCGGTGAAGGGAAAACGGCAGACGAGCTCCTGGGGTCTGCTTCCTCGGCCGCGCACGATGGCCAAGTTGTCGACCTCGAATTCCCAGTAGAGGTCCATCTCATTGAGACGCTGCAGCACCGGACCGAGGCTCGAAACCGTGACGTCGCTCTGCGCCAGTGTGATGTGGGGGATCCACGACGCCGGGTGGTATTCGGCCAGCGGCTTCTCACACGCAACCGCCCCGGCGCTCCACAGCGCAAGCTGAAGTCTCGTTAGCTCCGGGCTTCGCACGATCGGGATGTAGACGACGGGCGAGCTCCCCGGGAAGACGCCGACCCCCGCGGTGCGCACCTTGAGCGGGCGAGCTTTCGACGCGACCTTCTCGACTATCTCGGTGAGCAACTCGATGTTGAAGTCGCGCGCACACTGGAAGCTGAAGTGCGGTAGAGGTGAGACCGAGACGGCGGTCAGGCCGAAGGCCTCCTCCAGCGTTCTCCAGATCTCCTTGACCCTCGCCGAGTGGACCTCGTCCAGCAGTGACGCGGTCGCCGCCATGGAGGTCTTCGCCGTCACAGCCGCGCCACCATGTAAATCTCCTCGCGGGTGTCGTCGGGCGCGACACGGATGACGTCCGGGATCCGGCACACGACGCGGTAACCATGACGCTCGTAGAAGGCTTCGGTTCCCGTGCCACCTCGGACCGTCAGGTGCAACTGCTCCAGGCCCAGGTCTTTCGCCACGCGCGCTAATTCCTCGAGAAAAGCGTCGCCGAACCCGCGTCCCTGGAGCTCCGGTCGCACCTGCAGCCTCTTCACCGTCGCCCAGTGCCGGAAGAGCGGCCCGGGGCGGAAAGAGAGGAAGGCGAAACCCACAGGTCGATGCCCAAGGCGTCCGAGGAGCATGTGGTCCTTGCCCGTCTGTACGCGATCGAGCGCGTCCTGGATCACGGGAGCGAGATCGGCTTCCGTGGCATCGGGTGCTCCACCCACAGCGCCGCCCGCCCGGGTGACATCCAGCCAGATCCGCGACAGCTCCTCTACGAGATCGCTGCCTAGGACGGGGTCGAGGACGAAGGACAGTTCCTCGGGCGCCATCAGGTGGGGTCGGGACCGGAGGATACGAACTCCTGGAACTCCGTTAGCGACTGGCGCGCTATGCGGGCGACCATCTGCGTGCCTGTCGAGTCATACGTCTCGCTGACGACCTCGCCCGTCTCGTGCACCCTCGCCACGAGATCGCCGCGCTGGAACGGGATCTCGAGCCGCACCTCCACCCGCAGGCGCGAGAGGTGATCCGACAGTGCGTCAAGCAGGTCGTCGAGCCCCCTCGCCGACTCCGCTGCCGTGAACACCGCCTCCGGGTAGCGCCCGCGGAGCTTGTCCATCTCCACCTCCGACAGGAGGTCGACCTTGTTGAGGACGATGAGCGCCGGCTTGTCGGTCGCCTCGATCTCCTTGAGCACCCCGTTCACCGCCCCGATCTGACGCTCCGGATCCCGGCTCGCGTCCACCACGTGGATCAACAGAGCAGCTTGGGAGACCTCCTCGAGCGTCGAGCGGAAGGCCTCGACCAGCTCGTGTGGGAGCTTGCGAACGAATCCCACCGTGTCGGTCAGCAGGACCGAAGACCCCTGCGGCAGGTCGAGTTTCCGCGTGGTCGGGTCGAGGGTGGAGAAAAGCCGGTCCTCTACCAGCACGCCGGCATCCGTAAGACCCCGCAGCAACGTCGACTTCCCCGCATTGGTGTATCCCACCAGCGCCACCACCGGGGCTCCGGTCTTGGCGCGCCTCTTGCGCTTGATCTTCCTGGTCCGCTCGAGGTCTTCGAGATCCTTCTTCACGCGCTGGATGCGCCGGAGGATCGCTCGTCGCTCGGCCTCCAACGCGGTCTCGCCCGGCCCCCTCGTTCCGATGCCTCCACCGAGTCGCGACAGCACCTCTCCCCACCCGCGCAGACGCGGCAGGCGGTAGTTCAGCTGCGCGAGCTCCACCTGGAGCTTCCCCTCGGCGGAGCGGGCGTGCTGAGCGAAGATGTCCAGGATCAGCGCGGTGCGGTCGATGATCTTGAGGCCGCGCTCGGCGAGCGGGTTGACACCTGCGATCTCCTCCAGGTTGCGGCCCTGCGCCGGGGTCAGCTCGTCGTCGAAGATGAGCATGTCGGCATCGAGGGCGGCCGCGGTCTCCACGACCTCTCGGACCTTGCCCTTACCGAGGTAGGTGGCGCCGTCGGGGTGGTCCCGCCGCTGCACCACGCGATCGAGAGCGTCCGCGCCCGCGGTGTCGGCGAGCGCCTCTAGTTCATTGAGCGACCACTCCGCCTCATCGGGATCCGCGCTGCCGAAGACCGCGCCGACCAGGATGGCGCGCTCGCGCTCGGGCCGGGTCGCGTGGGTACCACCCGTGCCGGTCAGCTGACGATCTTCCTCAGTCTCTCGACGCCTTCTTGTAGACGATCATCGGGCAGGGTCAGGGAGAAGCGGATGTAGCCCTCGCCGGTCGGCCCGTAGCCGTTGCCCGGCGCCACCACGAGATCGGCCTCGTCGAGCAAGAAGGTCGTGAACGAGGCAGAGGTGTGGCCCTCCGGCACCGGAGCCCACACGTAGATAGATCCCTTCGGCGGGTCCACGACGATGTCCATCGACTTAAGGCCGTCGCAGAGCAGGTCTCTCCGTCCGCGGTACGTCGCGACCGCGTGGTGGAGCGCGTCCTGCGGCCCGTCGATCGCCGCGATCCCCGCCCGTTGCACCGCATCGAAGATGCCCGAGTCCACGTTCGTCTTCAGACGCTTCAGCGCCTCTATCGCCTGCGGTGCGCCCGCGACCCAGCCGATCCGCCAGCCGGTCATGTTGTAGGTCTTGGACAGCGAGTGGAACTCGATCGCGCAGTCCATCGCGCCCGGAGCCTGCAGCACGCTGGGAGCGACGTAGTCGTCGAAGGTGATCTCGGTGTACGCGGCATCGTGAGCCAGTAAGAGATCGTTGGCTTTGCAGAACTCCACGGCCTGCCCGAAGAACTCGAGGTCGCAGACGGCAGAGGTCGGGTTGGAGGGATAGTTCAACCACAGGACCCGGGCGCGCTCCACGATCGCAGGATCGAGACCCGCGAGGTCCGGGCGGAAGGCGTTCTCCTCGACCAGCGGCATGAGCAGGGCTTCGCCGCCCGCGAGGATGGTGCCCGTCTCGTAGACCGGGTAGCCGGGATCGGGGATGAGGGCGACGTCGCCAGCGTCGATGAACGCGTAGGGCAGATGGAAGATCCCTTCCTTGGATCCCACCAGTGGCAGCACCTCGTCGTCTCCGTCGAGCGCAACGCCGAAGCGACGTTCGTACCAACCGGCGATGGACTCGCGGAACTCGGGAAGACCGGTGTACGAGGGATAACGGTGGGTGGCCGGATCCTGCGCCGCGGCGTGCAGCGCCTCGATCACGTGAGGTGGCGTGGGCAGGTCCGGGTCGCCGACGCCGAAGGAGATGATGTCCGCGCCGCGGGCTTTCGCCTCGGATACCTTGCGGTCGATCTCGGCGAACAGGTACGGCGGCAGCTTCTCGATCCGTTTGGCGGTCTTCAGCTGGCTCCTCCCATCAGCTGGTCGATGTCGACATCACCCTCGAACGCCCTCACGGCGGGTCCGGTCATGAAGACCGGAGCCTCCTCGTCCAAAGAGCCCTTCCAGGCGACCTGCAGCTCTCCTCCGGGCAGAGCAACCGTGACTTCCTCGTCTGCACCCGCTACGAGCTTGGCGGCAACCGCGACGACACAGGCTCCCGTCCCGCACGCGAGCGTCTCTCCCGCGCCTCGCTCCCATACCCGCATCCGCACCCGGTTCGCTGCCTCGACGTGCGCGAACTCGACGTTGGTGCCGTTCGGGAACATCGCATGCGTCTCGATCGCCCGTCCGGCGGGACGCGGATCACCGGGCTCTTCGTCCACGAACACCACCGCGTGCGGGTTGCCCATCGACAGACACGCCGCCTCGACCACTGCATCCTCGAGCTCGATCTTTGCGTGCAGCGCGTCGCTCCCGTTCCACTCGACCGGGACCTCGTCGGGGACGAAGATGGGCGGCCCCATGTCAACCGTGACGTCATTGCCGGGCCCCAGCTCGACGACCTTGATCCCGGCGCGCGTCCCGATCCGCAGCGTGTCCTTCGCGCTGTAGCCATGGTCGTTCACGAACCGGGCCAGGCAGCGGATCCCGTTTCCGCACATCTCTCCGATCGAGCCGTCGGAGTTGACGTAGTCCATGAAGAAGTCGGTGTCGACGTCTCCGGGAGCGACCCTGATCACACCATCGCCGCCTACGCCGAAGCGGCGGTCACATAGCGCGCGGACGACCTCGGGCCTGAGCCGGAGCCCGTCCTCGAGATCGGCGAGCATGACGAAGTCGTTGCCGATCCCGTGGTACTTGGAGAACCTCATATCTCTACGCTACCCCTCGGTGGCGCCGAAGAACGCCTTCAGAGCTTCAGTCACGCCGGGCGCCGACGCGTCGAACCAGGTAATGCGAGGATCGGCTTTGAACCACGCCAGCTGACGCCGCGCGAACCGTTTGGTCGCCCGCATGATCTCAAGGTGGAGCTCGTCGACGCGGGCCTGCGGCCCGAGATCCAGGACCTGCTTGTAGCCGAGAGCTTGCCGGGCGGTCACGCTCAACCCGTCCTCGTTCACCCGTTGCACCTCTTCGACGAGACCCGCTTGGAGCATCTCGTGAACCCGCCGCGCGATGAGGGTGTACAGCTCCTCGCGCGGCCGCTCCAGACCCGCCACCTTCAGCTCATAACGGCTCTCGTAACGCTCCCACGCATCGTTGTCGGAGAAAGGGCGTCCGGTGAGCTCGATCACCTCGAGCGCCCGGACGATGCGCCGCGCGTTGCCCGGCTCGATACGAGACGCTGCGACCGGATCCAGTCGGTCGAGCTCCCGGTAGAGCGTCTCGGCCCCCTCTTCCTCGGCTCGTTCTTCGAAGTGACGCCGGATGGCCGGCGACCGCGGTGGGAACTGGAGATCGTCGACGATCGCCCGGAAGTACAGCCCCGACCCTCCCACCAAGAGGGGCAGCTTGCCGCGCTCTGATATGTCCGCGATCGCCCGGCGCGCCAGCGCTTGGAACTCGGCGACGGTGAGGTCGCGATCGGGGTCCTTAAGATCCAGGAGGTGATGCGGGACGCGCTCGCGCATGTCGCCGCTCGCCTTGTCGGTCCCGATGTCCATGCCGCGATAGACCTGCATCGAGTCGACCGACACGACCTCGGCCTGCAGATCCGCGGCGACGTCCAGCGCTATACGGGTTTTTCCGACCGCCGTGGGGCCGACGATCGCGCACACCCTCGTCACGGCTCGCCCCTCATGGTCGCGACCAGATAACCGACCCCATGCGGCCACTCGTGCGCGAGCACCCGGCCGGGAACCCCTGCGAACAACCTCCCCAGCACCGTCAGGGGGGCACTCGCACAGCTTCCTCCCCGCGCCGCCAACGCCGCGCCGCCGTCCACCAGCGTGGCCGCGTCGCGCGTCAATCCCGCGACCACCTCCCGTTCCAGCTCCAGTCCCTCCGGCAGTTCGCCGAGCGGCGCTCGGGCGGTGATGCCCGCCCCCGTGTTGACGCTCGCGACTATGTCCACATCCATCCCCCGCAGCGCGGCCGCGAGATCTTCCGCCTCCTCGGCTGCGGCCCCCTCGGCTAGAGCGACGGCTACGACAGGTTGCGCAAGAGGGCCGAGCAGCACCGGCACGACGATCCCGTGATCCGGAGCCTGATCCAGCAGCGGACGCTGCCACCGCTCCGCCAGTTCGCTAGCTACCGCTTCATCCGTGACCCACGCAGCCTGCGCGCCCGGGACGCCGAAACCGGAGAGGTCCCCGCGCGAACGAACGTAGATGCCGCTGCGCGAACCGTGTGGGGAGATAAGCACCGTCTCCCGCGTGGAGCTACGCGCGACCGCGCGCGCCGCGGCGCGTACCGCCGCTACCGCGGGAGAAGGGGGGCGCCGAGCGGCCATCGGCACCAACAGAGGCGCATGAGGCACGATCGCGCCGGAGCGCATGGTGTCCCCGCCTACTGCAGGCAAACGCGCGCGAGCGTGATGGAGCGCGACCTCAGCAAGAGGTGCAGGCGGAACCGGTCGACGCCAGCGGAAGGGTCAGCTTGCGCGCCGTGGCCGGCCGCCCTCGCTCCACCAGCGACCCCTCCAGGTGGTGAGGAGAGGCGCGGTCGATCCGGACCTTGCAGAAAGAACCTTCGCTCAGACCGGAGCCGCGGAAGTGGACCAGCTTGTTCGTGCGGGTCCGCCCCGTCAGCTTCTCCGGATCCTTCTTCGAAAGGCCCTCCACGATCAGCTCCTCGGCCCTCCCCACCGCCGCCAGGTTGTGTTCCAAAGAGATCCGCTCCTGCATGGCGGTCAGGCGGTCGTACCGCTCCTGGACGACGTCCTTGGGCAGGTGCCCTGTCATCCCGGCCGCCTCCGTCATCGGGCGGGGCGAGTACTGGAACGTATAGGCGCCGTCGTAGCGAGCTTCCTCGACCAGCGACAGCGTCTGTTGGAAGTCCTCCTCTGTCTCTCCTGGGAAGCCGACGATGATGTCGGTGGTGATCGCGACCGTCGGGATCGCGTCTCGGATCATCCGCACCTTCTCCATATAGCGCTCGCGCGAGTAGGCGCGCTTCATCCGCTTCAGCACGCGATCCGAACCCGCCTGGACCGGGAGGTGGATGTGCTCGCACACGACCCTTGACTCCGCCATGGCGGCGACGGAGTCGGCGCGGAAGTCCTTCGGGTGCGGGCTGGTGAAACGCACCCGCTCCAACCCGTCGACCGTGTCGAGCGCCCGCAGCAGCTGCGCGAACAGTGGCTTCCCATCCAGATCCCGGCCGTACGAGTTCACGTTCTGGCCCAGCAGCGTGACCTCGACCACGCCCTCCGACACCAACGACTCCACCTCCGATACGATGTCGCCGAGCCGGCGAGACACCTCCTTGCCTCTAACGGCAGGCACGATGCAGAAGGTGCAGGAGTTGTTGCATCCGATCGAGATCGATACCCACGCGTGCCACGGTGACTTCCGACGAGCCGGAAGGGCCGACGGAAACACCTCCGTCTGCTCGAGGATCTCGAACGCGGGCTCGTCCGTCGACTCGCTGAGCAGGCGCGGCAGGCTCGCCAGATTGTGCGTTCCGAGCACGACATCCACGTAAGGAGCTCGCTGCTGGATGATCGACTTGTCCTTTTGGGCCAAGCAGCCTCCGACCACGATCCGCATGTCAGGGCGCTTGTCCTTTATCGCCTTTGCATGCCCCAGGTTGCCGTAGAGGCGCGTGTCGGCTTTCTCCCGGATGCAGCACGTGTTGAACAGCACGACATCCGCTTCGTCGGCCGCGGCGGCCTTCGCGTACCCGTCGGCCTCCAGCATCCCGGCCATCCGCTCGGAGTCGTGCTCGTTCATCTGGCACCCGTAGGTGGTGATGAAGTAGGTCTTCTGCGTCATCCGCGCGAGTCTAGGGCCGCGCGATCGCCGCCCGTCATGCTGTAGACGTGGTGAACCCAGCCGGGGCCGCGCAGCGTCTGCCTCCACACCGTCATGCCGATCTTCTCGGCCACGCGGCAGGATCCCTTGTTCTCCGGCCGCACGAGCGAGATCACACGAGGCAGCCCCAGGGCATCGAAGGCGTGATCCCGGCAGGCCTCCGCCGCTTCGGTGGCGAAACCTCTCCGCCACAGATCTCGCCTCACGTGCCACCCGATCTCGACCAGGTCGTCACCATCGACGCGTTGCACGGTGGGGCCACAGTTGCCGATCAGCTCGCCGCTCGTCTTCAGCTCCATCGCCCACAGGCCGTGGCCGTCCTCCGCATACCGCTCCAGGTTCTTGTCGATCCATGCGGTCGTCTCCTCCCGCGTGAATGGGTGCGGGTAGTAGCGCATCGTCTCCGGGTCCCCCAGAACACCATGCAAGGCGTTGACGTCGTCTGGCCGCAGCTCGCGCAACCGCAGGCGTTCCGTCTCCAGCAGGTACGTGGTCACCGCCGTCTCACAGCTTCAGGCTAGAGCTCGCGCCGCCGCCCGCCCCAGTCTCGGGGGCGGACATCAGCCGACGGGGTAGTCGCTGACCCTAGGCGTCGCTGCGGACGCCATGTCCCTAACCCGCTTATAGAGGAACGACAGGGATCATCACGGTTACTTCGCGTAGGCGTTGGATCTCGTCTCGCGGATCACCGTGATGCGGATCTGACCCGGGTACTGCAGCTCTTCTTCGATCTTCTTCGCCACGTCGCGCGCGATGACCTCGGCTTGCAGGTCGTCGACGTCGGTCGGCTTGACCATGACCCGGACCTCGCGGCCGGCCTGCATCGCGTAGACCTTGTCGACGCCGTCGAACTCCATCGCGATCTCCTCGAGCCGCTGGAGCCGCTTGACGTAGGTCTCGATGGACTCGCGTCGCGCACCCGGCCTCGCCCCCGAGATCGCGTCCGCGGTCTGCGTGATAACGGCCTCGATCGTGCGCTGCTCGACCTCGCCGTGGTGAGCTTCGATCGCATGACAAACCGCCGGCGACTCCTTCAGCCGGCGGGCGATCTCGGCCCCGATGAGGGCATGCGAGCCCTCCACCTCGTGCGTGACGGCTTTGCCGATGTCATGCAACAGCGTGCAGCGCTTGGCCAGCTGCACGTCCGTGCCCAGCTCGGCCGCGATCATCCCAGCGATGTGCGCCGCCTCGACGACGTGACGCAGAACGTTCTGGCCGTAGGAGGTGCGGAACTTCAGCCGTCCGAGCACGCGCACGAGCTCCGGGTGCATGTCAGTGATCCCGGTCTCCAGCACCGCCCACTCGCCGCCCTCGCGGATCTCGCGCTCGACCTCGGCCTGGGACTTCTCGTGGATGTCCTCGATCCGGGCCGGCTGGATCCGCCCGTCCCCGATCAGCTTCTCGAGCGTGAGGCGGGCCATCTCCCGTCGGATCGGGTCGAAGCACGACAGCACGACCGCCTCTGGGGTGTCGTCGATGATGAGGTTGGTGCCGGTCGCGGACTCGAAGGCCCGGATGTTGCGCCCCTCCCGGCCGATGATCCGGCCCTTCATGTCGTCGTTGGGAAGGGTGATCGTCGTGACGGTGGATTCAGTCGTCAGGTCAGATGCGATCCGCTGCATCGCGATGGCGATGATCTTGCGAGCCCTCTTGTCTGCTTCCTCTCGGGCCTGGGCCTCGACGTCGCGCACGATCACCATCGCGTCCCGCTTGGCCTCGTCCTCGATCTGCTCGATCAAGGCCTGCTTCGCATCCTGGGCGGTCATCCCCGCGACTCGCTCGAGCTCGGTCCTCGCCCGCTCCGCCACGCGGTCGAGCTCCTGGCGGATCTTCTGGATCTCCGCCTCCTTCGCCTCGATCGCCTGTTCCTTGCGGTCGAGGGAATTCACCCGAGCATCCAGCGCCGACTCGCGCTGGCTGATCCGGTCCTCTTTCTTCTCGATCTCCCCGCGGCGGGTCTTCAGGTCGGCTTCTGCCTCCGAACGCAGCCGGAAGGCTTCGTCTCTGGCCTCGACCAGAGCCTCTCGCTTGACTGCCTCAGCCTCACGCTGAGCGTCTTGCACGAGCGTCTTCGCCCGGTTCTCGGCGGAGGCAACTTCCTTCTCCGCCATCGACTTCCGGACCACGTAGCCGATCCCTGTACCCGCGACAAGACCGAGGATGAGACCAACGACGATCTCCATCTCTCGCTCCTTTCTCGCCCCGTGGTCCGGCGCGACGAAGATCCGGGCCGGACCCGGTACGACGAGGAACGAGTTACTACGGCTATCGCAGCCGCTAGATCGAGATGCGCCTCCTCCTCGGCATGCTCTGAAGAGGCATGCGAAGGCGGATGAGGTTCGGTCTAGATGTGGGCAACGACGTTGTCAGGATTCGCTCGCTTTGGCTCGTACGTACCGTTTGAGGTGCTTGTTTGGGTGTTTCTCTGAGCCCCTATGGTACGCCCGCCGGAGCGACATAGCCACTTCTTTCGCGACCTCGGGCTCAGTCCCACCCCTCGGGCGGTAGGACCGCCTTCACCCCTGCCTCCGCCGCCTCGTGCGAGAAACCCTTCCGCAGCAACATCTGCTGGAGCTTGAACGCCTGCTCGCCGAGCGGCCTCCCCGCGACCTTCCGCACCCAGCGAGATGCCGCCTCCCGGGCCAGAGCCTCCTCGTCGAGACCGGCTCGAGCGAGTGCCTCCTCGGCCACCTCGCGAGACACGCCCTTGGCCGCAAGCTCGGCTTTCAGGGCCCGCGGTCCTAGGTTCCTTGCGAGCGCCCGCTGGCGCACCCATTCCCGGGCGAACTCGAGATCATCCAGGAGGCCGAGCTCGGACAACCGGGTCGTCGTCTGTTCAACGACGTTGCCGGCGAACCCGGCACCCAGGAGACGATCGCGGATCTCGTCGACGGTTCGGGCGCGGACCGACAGCAGCCGGCCCGCCCGTTCCATCGCCTGTTTGAGGTCGTCGGCGAAGGTGTCGTCGACCAGGAACAGGGTTGGCTCGGGAGCCATCGCGTCAGGCGGTTTCGGCGTCTGGTTCCGCGAGCTCGGAGAGATCCACGTCATCGCGGTCCAGCAGCCCGAGCTTGTCTTTGATCTTCAGCTCGATCTCGGTGGCGATGTCGGGGTTCTCGGCCAGGAACGTCTTCGCGTTCTCCCGACCTTGTCCCAGCTGGTCGTCGCCATAGATGAACCAGGCGCCGGACTTCCGAACGATTCCTTCGTCGATCGCGACGTCCAGGAGGCTTCCCTCCTTGGAGATGCCGAACCCGTACTGGATATCGAACTCGGCCTTCTTGAAGGGTGCGCTCACCTTGTTCTTCACGACCTTCACGCGTACCCGGGAGCCGACGATGTCGCCGCCGTCCTTCAAGGAGTCGATCCGACGCACATCCATGCGGACGGACGAGTAGAACTTCAGCGCGCGGCCTCCCGAGGTGGTCTCGTTGCTCCCGAACATGACACCGATCTTTTCGCGGATCTGGTTGATGAAGATCAAGATCGTGTTCGAGCGGTTCACGTTCCCGGCGAGCTTGCGAAGCGCCTGGCTCATAAGCCGAGCCTGGAGCCCGACGTGACTGTCACCCATCTCGCCCTCGATCTCGGCGCGGGGGACGAGTGCAGCCACCGAGTCGATGACTATCACCGACATCGCTCCCGAGCGCACCAGCGTGTCCGCGATCTCCAGAGCCTGTTCCCCCGTATCCGGCTGCGAGCACAACAGGTTGTCGATGTCTACGCCCAGCGCCTTCGCGTAGGAGGGATCCAGCGCATGCTCCGCGTCGATGAACGCGACCAGCCCGCCGGCCTTCTGCGCCTCGGCGATGACGTGCAGGGAAACGGTGGTCTTTCCACTGCCCTCGGGGCCGTAGATCTCGACGATGCGGCCCCGCGGGATGCCGCCGACGCCGAGAGCGAGATCCAGCGCGAGCGAGCCCGTAGAGACGACCTCGATGTCTCGCAGCGGACCATCGTCGCCCAGGCGCATGATCGAGCCCTTGCCGTGTTGCTTCTCGATCTGCGCCAGGGCCGAATCGAGCGCCGCATCCCGGCCCTTCAGATCACGGCTGGTGTCGCTGACGCCACTTCGGTCCCTGATAGCCACCTCGTCCTCCTTCGTTGACGGCCCATCGGCGGGCCACAGCTCGGTTGGGACCACCGTATGCAGAGGGTGTGACAGTAATCGAACATACGTTCGAATCGACGGATTTGGCGGGTCGAGTTACAGAGCCGTACTTACCGGCTTGTAAGCATAAGCCGGCAGCGACCCGAATACCACCCGCTCTAGTTTTGGCGCCAGCCGCGCTGCTCCGCCAGGAGCCCGTAGATGTAGAGGTCGAGATAGCCCCGCTCCGCCCAGCTGGCCTCGCGCAACAATCCCTCCCGGGTGAAGCCGAGCTTCTCCGCGATCCGGATGCTCGCGGCGTTGTCCACAGCGGCCCTGAGCTCGAGCCGGTGCAGGCGGATCTCGTCAAAGCCGAAGTCGGCGACGGCCCGGGCGGCCTCGGTCATCAGGCCCCGCCCGGCAAGATCGGACCGTAGCCAGTAGCCGATCTCGGCGAGGCCGAACAGCGACTGGTAAGCGCTCAGGGAGATGGTTCCGGCGGGTTCGTCCGAATGGAAGATCGTGAAGGTCCACTCGGTGACCTCCTGCCAGCGCCGCGACATCACCTCCGCGAATGCTCGGCTGTTGGCCGACGACGCGCTCGGCGCCCAGGCCATGAACCGCCGGAGCTCCGGGAGAGAAGCCCGGATCGCTCTCCACAGCCCGTCCGCGTGCTCCGGGACTATCGCTTCGAGACGAAGCCGCTCGGTGTGCAGGGACCGCGGGAGCATCGCTGGATGCTACGCGGCGCGGCGGCGCAAGGAGCGGAACAGAAAGAGGGGGCCGGATCTAACCGGCCCCCTCTGATCCTCTAGGTGAGGTGGATCACTACTGGGTGCGGCGGACCTTCAAGGACACGAGGCCCGCAAGGATCAGCCCGAATGCCGCCGCCAGGAACACCAGCACGTCGCCGCCGGTGAAGGGCAGGACCGCACCCGCCGCCGCTACCGCCGGCTGAGCGGCAACCGCTGGCTGGACCGCTGCGGCAACCGCAGGCGCCTGGCTGACACGGATGCCCAGAACCTCGGCCGGCGTGACGGGGCGCTCCTCGAGGTCGATCGGAAGCACCTCGCCGCAGTTGCCGCCGGCAGGCATGATCGACCCGTCGGGGCACGTCTTGTCGATGCGACCCGGCAGCACGCTCGCCGGCGGGGTCTCGCACTTCTGGATCCCGGCCATGGTGGCATCGGCGTCGCACGGCTTGTTGTCGTTCACCGGCTTGACGTTGTTCGCCTCGGTCGGCTTGCCACACCAGCCGTTGTTGTCGTCATCGAAGTCCTGGTCGTTGCCACAGCCGTTGTTGCCGTCCTGGTCGTAGATGTCGGAGCCACCGGGGCCGTTGGGCTTGTCGTCGCCCTGGGCGCCCTCGTAGCGCATGGGGCCCTTGGAGTCATCGGGGTTGGACTCCGAACGTCCCTGGTTGCCCGAGCCGCCGTTCTCCTCGAAGCGGTCGTTGCCCGAGGGGTGGCTGGAGGCGGTCTCGTCCTCGTCGTTGTCGACTCCGTCAGAGTCGGTGTCTTCGTCGTAAGAGGTGCCCTCGTCGGAGTCGGCGTCTCCGTCGCGGTCAGATCCCTGGCCGTGGTTGGTCTCCTGGGGCTCTGAGGAGTTGTCCTCGTAGCCTTCC
>JADDQX010000096.1:0-5719 GCA_016781115.1 Actinomycetota bacterium
TCCTCGATGTCGCGGTTGCACTGGAGAGTAAGAGTGAGCACCCGCTCGCTGCCGCCATAACCGGCCATCACGTGACATCCATGGTCGCTGCCGACGTGTCGGCAGTCGCAGGCAACGGGGTCACGGGAACGGTCAACGGCCGCGAGGCGCGTTTGGGGAAGCCGGGTTTCATCGACGCAGGGTCGCTCGCGGAAGACGTGGACCGTCTCCAACAAGCCGGCGCCACCGTGGTACTCGTCGAGTACGCGGCGCGGTTTCTGGGCGCGATCGCGGTGCGCGACGAGCTACGCAGCGAGGCGCGTGCGGTGATTGAGAGTTTGCAGACGACACCGTTGCGTCTTGCACCCGTCGTCATGCTCACCGGCGACAACAGCCGCACCGCGGCCGCCCTCGCGCGTGAGGCGGGCATCGACGACGTCCGAGCCGAGCTCCTCCCCGAAGGCAAGGTCGCCGCTATCAACGAGCTGAGGGAGGACGGCCCCGTAGCTATGGTCGGTGACGGGATCAACGACGCTCCCGCGCTCGCGAGCGCCGACGTTGGAATCGCGATGGGGGCAATGGGGTCGGACGTCGCCATCGAGACGGCCGACGTCGCACTCATGGGACAAGATCTCCGTCACCTTCCCGAAGTGTTGATCCACGCCCGCCGCGCGTTGTCGATTGCCCGCCAGAACCTCGCACTCTCGGCGCTGATCCTCCTCGTGCTGATCCCCCTCGCAGCGGCCGGCGTGATGGGGCTCGCTGCGGTCGTGGCGATTCACGAGTTGGCCGAGGTAGTCGTGATCGCAAACGGTATCCGTGCCGGCGGCCGACGCCGCCTCACCCGCGTGGCGGCGACGCGTTCTAACCCCGCGGATGTGACTCCGCTGAGATCGCTTCCCGCACCCCTTCCACTGGTCGACCGCGAGCGTTCTGAGGTCGGATAACAGGCGAGGAGGTGATGCCGGACAAGTCTTTCGCTTGAAGTAACCGCACAAGTGTTTCGAGTCCGACCTTGCGGCATGCAAAGACGGCCGCACCAGTGTTCATCGGAATCTTGGACGGTTGCCGAGACGAAAGTCCCGGTCAGAGGTTTGCAGCACCGTCGGAGTAAGCACGAGTCTTCAAAACCGGTGCGTCGGCTAGCGCCGATGGGTGGGTTCGATTCCCATCCGCCTCCGCCAGAAACTAGGCGCTGACCTGCATCTTTGGGGGTTCGCCCGGAGATCCACTGAATCGGCTTTCGCCCGCCGTGACCGGCACGGGGGGAGTTTATTGGCGTGATGAGAGACAACGCCCCCGCCAAGCAAGGTTCCCGTCACAAGTGTTGATGGTTGAGGCGAGACAGGCGGATGCCAGCGGACAAGTCGCAACGTGTCCGGTGCCGCACAAGAGTTTCCGGATCCAGGTGCTCGAAGAACGCGCCTTCTAAACGAGCGTGGCGTGGAGACGCGGCGTCATTCGTCGGGGGACAGTTTTTCGTGGACAGCGCGCCCTCCTCGGGCGCTAGCGTCGGCGGCGGCGCGAGCCTTTTCGAGACCGTCCCTCGTGAGGTCGCCTAGCTTCCCCGCATCACGATCTCCCTTGGCTTCACCGACCTCGGATAGGCGGTCGACGCGACGTTGAAGCTTTCGAGAGGTCTGCGGTGAGAACGCCCCCACAACGAACAGCACGACGCAGACTACGAGGAGGACCACGATGACGACGAGCGCTTTCATCGGTTCTCCTGAATCGAAAAGTTAACCGGCAGGATCTGAGGGACCACTTCTACACCCGGCAGTCAAGCCAGAGAACGCCGCGGGGCTCCCCGCTGTCGCTCAACGTCGGAGCCGCCTGCCGTGGCGCCTCCGGCAGGTTCCTCCGCCACTGGTATACCGATGCCCTCGGTTCAGCTGTTGAAACAGGTGAAGTCCGACCGGCCGGATTGGACGAGCCACGGCGGCTCCAGCCCCAACACGCAGTCGTGGCTTCACTGTCGCTTCGTTACGGATTCCCGCCACGCACCTTCAAACTTCGCTGAGAGACGACAACATGCCAGCCAAGGCGCGTGAGCTTGGCGCTGCCCTCGCTCTGCGTAACGCCCATCTCCTTTGCGTACGACGCATCGTGCTGTTCGCGCCGCCCCCGCACGTGGACACGGTCACCTGGGTCGACCTCGGGGCCGGATTCGCTCGTCACGACTATCTCGACCCAAACGTCGCGGCGGTCTTCGGTCGTGAGCCAGAAGCCTTCGTCTGACGGAACACCCTCCACGCGACCCTGGATGGCGAGTGCCGTGGACTGCGGTGAGCGACTCGGCTCGCCGTCGGAGAAAGACATGGCCAGCAATGCTGCGCCAACGCCGACGACTGTAACAGCCGCGGCCTTACCTGGGGTCGTGCGAAGAGCGTCGCGCAGCTTGTAGCCCATGAGTGCGGGAATCACGACTGGCAGCGGCCGCCGGCGGTGGAGCGCGTCGTCACTCAAGCGCGAGCAGACCGGGCACTCGAGGATGTGATCCGCCGCTCCGAGTGACGCCTGGCGACGCTTGTCACCTGCGGAGATGGCGACGAGAACGCTGCGGCACCTCGGCGTCGGGAGCCGAACCTGGGTCAGTGCGATCAAATACTCGACGCGTAGCTTCGCCCTCGCACGCGTAAGACGCATGCCGGCCGCGCCAGGCGTCGTCTTTAGTTCCCGGGCGACCCTGGTCGTGTCGACGCCGGCGACATCGTGCGCGACGAGCGCATCTCGCTCCTCTGGCGAGAGCTGCCGCAGGGCGGCCGCGAGGGCTGCGCGATCCTCGGCTCGAAGCGCTTCATCCTCGGGAATCGGCGGAACCTTCGGGTCGACCAACCTCGGTGCATGCCGTTGTTCGATGTCCCGTCCCCGCTGGTGCGAGATAGCAAGGTTTCGAGCCGTCATCACCGCGTATGACGCGAGCGTCGTGCGGTCGAGGCGTCCCTGCGCCTCGAGCAGGCGCGTGATCGTCTCCTGCGTAAGGTCATCGACGATGCTGGCGTCGGTGACGCGCCCCTCGATGACCGACCTGACGATCGGTTCCAGCTCGAGGATCGCATCGCTGGGTACTCCCTTGCCTCGGGCCACGGCACCTCCGGCTCGCTTCCCTGTGGCTTGATGCTAGCCACGTTCCGCCACCCAACGACGTCGCACACGGCGCGCGTTATGAAGTCGTCGCAAAGTCGTAAGGCATGCCGCCCCCCCTCCGGGGGCATCTACGCATAGTGACGTCCTGCATACGCAGCGGCGTGAAGTAGATCAGAAAGGAGGGGAACAGCATGACCACAGGAACTGCGCTATCGCTGCAGGACCTAGCCGAGGCTCGTGGCACACCCGTGTACTCCTCAGACGGGGAGAAGATCGGCTCGGTCGAGGAGATCTTCCTCGACGACCAGACGCGCAAGCCGGAATGGATCGGCATCGGGACCGGGTTCTTCAAGACCAAGCGGGTCCTCGTCCCGACCGCAGGAGCGCGTCTCGAGGCCGACGGCTTCTTCGTGCCCTACACCAAGGACCAGGTGAAGGACACGCCTGACATCGACTCGGACCACATCGACCAGTCCACTGAAGCGGCGTTGTATCGCCACTACGGCCTCGAGTACTCAGAGAGCCGCTCGGACACGGGGCTCCCCGAGGGGTCTCCGTCCGCGAAGACCACCGACAAGACGTCGGTCGCCCGCTCCGAGGAGGAGCTTCAGGTCGGCAAGCAGCCCGTACAGGCGGGCAGCGTGCGGCTGCGCAAGTGGGTGGAGACCGAGCCCATCCAGACAGACGTGGAGGTCCGTCAGGAGGTCGCGCGCGTCGAGCGTGAGCCGATCAACCAGCCGGCGAGCAGTGGGGACATCGGGGAGCAGGAGGTCGAGGTCCCGCTTCACACCGAGCAGCCTGTCGTGAGCAAGCAGACGGTCGCCAAGGAAAAGGTGTCGCTGCAGAAGGACGTCGAGAGCGACACGCAGACCGTCGCAGATCAGGTCCGGAAAGAGCGTGTCGAGGTCGAGGGTGAGGGGGTAACGACGCGTTAAGCACGCGGCGGAGCGGCACGCGGCTAAGGCCCGTGCCGCTTCCTGCGGCGCGTCTATGACAGCCATGGCATCTCGATCAACGGAAACCAGACGGGGAGCGGCCGGCGTGACCCCACCGGCCGACGTGCGAGCTCCCGATGTGCGTGTTGGGCGGGGTCGACTTGACCCCGGCATCGACCACGCGCGTAGACGTTTCGGGGGGATTGACGTCCCTGCGTCACTCGTCGGCGTGCTTACCGCGATCGCGCTCCTGTCACTGCTCGGCGGCCTCGCCGCCGCCGCACTCGGGACTCTCGGCTATCAGACCGCAGCGGACGCTGAGGAGGCCACGATCGGCGGCTTCATAGCCGGAGTCGTCGTACTTGCCGCCGCCTTCTTCCTCGGTGGGTGGGCCGCGGGACGCATGGCGCGCTATGACGGCGCGCGCAACGGCTTCATGACGGCCGTGTGGGCGTTGCTGCTGGCGGCGCTGGTCGCTGGGCTGGCGGCGTGGTTGGGCGATGAGTACGACGTCTTCAGCCGCTTCGGGCTCCCGCAGTGGTTCAGCAGCGATTCCTTCAGGACGACCGCGATCGTCAGCGGCCTCATCTCGCTTGTCGTCATGTTCGGCGCGGCGATCGCCGGAGGCATACGCGGCGAGACCTACCACCACCGCGTCGACTCTTGGATCGTCTCCACGCGCCCGGGCGGCATCACTGAGACGCACGACACGAGGGTGTTGCGATGACCGATCCCAGACATGCGGGGGCAGACGCCGCCGTGACCCGTCATGAGGAGGAGCTGCGACTCGAGACCGCGGTCGAGCAGAGCGGTGTGGTCGGCCAGCGGAAGGTGGTCGAGCGCGAGCAAGTCGCCGACCTCGTGCCGCGCGAGTTCGAGAGCGCGGCCATCAAGAGATCGCGTGTAGAGGGTGAGGACTCGGGCGAGATCGAGACGTTGCCCGACGGCTCGGTGTCGGTCCCGGTCTTCGAAGAGGAGCTGGTGATCACCAAACGCCGCATCGTGCGCGAGCGCATCGTGATCCGCAAGAGCGTGACGACAGAGAAGGTGCCCGTCGAGGCGGAGCTTCTCAAGGAGCGGGTCGAGGTCGGTGGAGACGGTTTGCTCGAGGACACACAAACGCAGTCGTAGACGACACGAGAGGAGCGACGGTCCATGGATCAGTTTCGCGATGGCCTCGGAGACGCCTGGACGGCTGTAGCCACCTTCGTGCCCAAGCTGATCGGGTTCCTTCTGATCCTGGTGGTCGGGTACTTCATCGCCAAGGCGATCCAAAAGATCGTCGACGGCGTGTTGGAACGCGTCGGCTTCGACAACTGGGTTGAGCGCGGTGGCATCAAGCAGGCGCTCGCGAGATCGCAGTACGACGCATCATCGTTGATGGCGAAGCTCGTGTTCTTCGTAGTCATGCTGTTCGTGTTGCAGCTCGCGTTCGGCATCTTCGGAACAAACCCCGTCAGCGACATGATCGCTGGCGTCGTTGCGTACCTGCCGAAGGTCTTCGCCGCGGTGCTGATACTCGTGATTGGGTTCGCGATCCTCCAGTTGGTCCAGCACGTTCGCTGCGGCGGTCAAGGAGATCGTGGAGGCAGCAGTAGGTGGGTTGTCTTACGGTCGTGCTCTCTCCTTGGTCGCGGGCGGAGCGATCGCCGTCGTCGCCGTGTTCGCCGCACTCAGTCAGTTGCAGATCGCGCCGGCGATCGTCAACGGCCTCTTCT
>JADDQX010000096.1:5731-6610 GCA_016781115.1 Actinomycetota bacterium
CGATCATCGTCGGCTCGTCGGTCGTGGCGATCGGTGGCGGAGGGATCAAGACGATGCAGCGCTACTGGGACCGGGCGGCGCAGCGCGTCGAGCAGGAGTCGACGCAGATCCGTCAGCAGGCTCAAGGCTCGACAGAGCGGATCAAGCAACGTGCCCAGGATCGCAAGGAGCAGATGCAGCCCGACCCGACAGGTGTCGGTGCGCGCGCGGCAGGAGCATCCGGAGGCGATGGCAGTGGATCGGGCAACCTCGGCGACGCGCTACGACGGGACTGGGAGCAGACGAAGGAAGACGTCCCAGGTCTGCAGGGGAGCGAGTTGAACCAGGACGTCCGCGACACCCTTCGTCAGGCGAGTGGCCAGCAACAGACGCCTCCGCCCGACGCTCCGAACCCTGGCGCGTAACGCAGACGTAGTGGAGTAGGAGCCGCGTGTAACCCGGCTCCTACTCCGTGATCGAAGGAGGTGCAAGATGCCGAAGAACAAACGCGGGCGGTCGGGCGATCTAAAGGTGCGTGATAAGCGCGTCAAGGCTGACGACCGACCAATCGGCGGCGCGCGCGAGGAGGCGCAGACGGACCGCATCGATCGTGCCCCTATGCAGGAACGTCAACCCGCTCGAGATCAGATCCGGGAGCCGGTGCGCGACGGCATGGAGGTTGCTCCGGCTCAGCGGCGCGGTCCGATCGTCGCCCGCGGCGGTAACGCTGCCGGACATGGCTACGCAGGCGCTGGCAACGGACATGCGGCGCGGCGGATGCAGCGGGAACGCGGGCGCGACCGCGACAGGGGAACGCCGGCGTGGGTGTGGTTACTGGGGCTTCTGGCCCTGGGACTCATAGCTCTCATGTTCCTCGGAGGACGTGGAGACAGCGCCGAC
>JADDQX010000096.1:6628-8479 GCA_016781115.1 Actinomycetota bacterium
GCACACTCAACGTTGACGGGACCGATCTCTTTACGGCCGCGACAGGAGCGAACGCAGCTGAGGCGCTGCGTCCGTACGAGGAAAGAGCCGTGAACGCTACCGCCGTTGAGGTTCAGTCGGTCGTGTCAGATGAGGGTTTCTGGGTCGGGTCGAATGAGCAACAACGGATGTTCGTCTTCCTGACGATGCCCGGCGAATCCGGTGTGGATATCGATGCCGGGCAGTCCTACAACTTCACAGGGACACTGCGACCTTTGCCACTGGACTTTGAGCAACGTTTCGGCCTTGCGCCCGCCGACGGTGTAGATCTGCTGCGGCAGCAGGCGCATTACGTCGAGGTGACTCAAATCACCGCCGCAGGTCAGTAGCTGTAATTCGGTCGTGTGATGGGCCGGGGGTTGTCTTTGCTCCGGCGTCTGGCGCCGGTGGAGAGCGGTCCGTGGCCTCTCTGATGCTTTGCGTCGTCTGCGGGCGCCACGTGCACGTGCGCGATGAGGACGAGAAGCACGAATGTCCCGTCTGCTCCACGCCTCTCGTCACCGTAGGTGCGAACGGCGAGCCACCTGGTGCGGACCGCAACGCGGAGCAGGCATGAGAGCCGGTAAAGCGCGACTATGTAGGAAACGGGGCAAACCAGACGAAAGGGGACACGATGGCGCAGACCCAAACTGACTTCTCGTCCAGCACGACAGGCGAGACGTCCGGCGGTTCGGTTGCTGATCAGGCGAAGCAACAGGCGCAGCAGGTGAGCGAGCAGGCCCGTGAGAAGGCGGTACAGGCCAAGGATCAGGTCCAGAGCAAGGTGCGGACGCAGCTCGACGACCGCACTACTCAGGCTGGCGAGAAGCTGAGTTCCACGCTGCAGGACGTGCGAACGGTAGGGCAGCAACTCCGTGAGCAGGGCAAGGACACGCCGGCTCGACTGGCCGATCAGGTCGCGGAGAAGGGCGACCGCATCGCCGAATACCTACAGTCTGCCGACGCGGATCAGCTCTTGAGCGACGTCGAGGACTTCGCTCGTCGCAACCCGTGGGCCGTTGCAGCAGGCGGTCTCATGATCGGGCTCGCTGCGTCTCGCGTCCTGAGGGCCTCGAGCGAGCAGCGCTCGACGCAGAATCGGGCGCTCCCACCTGCTTACGGCTCCGGCATGCCGGCTGCTCCGCCTCTCTCGGCTTCGGGCACGTCGGCGCCTCCGCCCTCTGGAGCGTTGTAGATGTCGAACCGGCCCGAGGACCTCAAGGAACAACCGCTTCCTCAGCTGCTCAAACAGCTGTCACAGGAGACGACCACGCTCCTCAAGAAGGAGATCGAACTCGCCAAGGCCGAGGCGCGAGAGAGCGGCAAGAAAGCCGGGATGGGAGCGGGGATGTTCGGCGGTGCCGGCATCGTCGGCTTCCTCGCGCTAGCCGGGTTCACCGCGTTCCTCATCTTGCTGCTTGTCGAGCTCGGGCTCGATGGGTGGCTGTCGGCCTTGATCGTGACGGTGGTCTACGGGGTCATCGCAGGCGTTCTGGCCATGCAGGGAAAGAACAAGGTCAAAGAGGCGACCCCGCCGGCGCCTCAAACCGCTGAGACCGTAAAGGAGGACGTCGAATGGGCCAAACACCCGACGAGATCCGCAGGGAGATAGAGGAAACGCGCGAGAGCATGAGCGACACGGTCGAAGCGATCGGCTACCGCGCCGACGTCCCCGGTCGGGCCAAGGAAAAGGTAAGTGGCGTGAAGGATCGCGTCGCGGGCGCGATCACCGGGGCGAAAGAAAGAGTGACGGGGGCGGGACAGAGCGCGACGTCAACACTCGCGGACAAGGCCTCGAGTGTTGGCGACGCAGCTCCGAGCCGCGATCAGGTC
>JADDQX010000016.1 GCA_016781115.1 Actinomycetota bacterium
ACATTTACGCGGGTGGGATGTCTTGCGGCCGGCACTGGCGCTGCTAGACGCTCTAAGAACCGGCGACAGGAGGCAGCGATGGCAAGAGAGAGGGTGGGAAGAGGTCGGTGTCGCGTCCTACCCTGGATGGATGCGTATCAAGTCGCTTGACGAGCTTAGGGAAGTCGATGAAATGTCGGCTCGCTTCACGCCTACGGGCTTCTCAACGATGCATGTGATGACGCCGGAGAGCGCAGCAAAGAGTCACCAAGAGTCGATAGCCTCAGCCGACCTGGTTGAAGCCGTTCCCAAAGACACGACAGAGACCTATGAACGTCTCCGAGACGTTCATACCTACGGCGTGTTGGCCTATGACCTGTACTCATGCGTCGAGCAGCTCCAGCCGTTCGTATTGGAACAGGCATTACGTGATCGGTTCGTCACCTTCTATGAGGGCCGCATTCCTCTTAGGGCTAAGGAGGGCACGCCGGCACATCTGAATGTCAGCTCGTTCAATCAAGTATTCGAGGCCGTCGGAAAGCGGAATGGTTCCCACGCGAAGACGCGATGGATTGACGTAAACGGGACTGCCTTGAACTTTCGCGGATACCTGCCGGATCTCCTCAAGTGGGCACGCGCTGCTCGACTGCTTCGTGGTGAACGCAACCGTTACCGAGAAGGTATTTGGGTCCAGATTCGCAACTACTTCGCGCATCCGAGCGGGCACACCGTGGTCGGCCCTGTCGAGTCGGCTCGATCGATAAGACGTCTTGGCGAAACCATCAACCACCTTTGGGGCTCGGAGACCATCGATGGCGAGCTTTATCCTGCTCCGGTGAAGCGTGAAGTCTTGGCGGTTGGATGGCCCAAGAAAGGTGAGTCAATCGTCACGCTCTACGCCGATCAGCTCTCGATTCACCCGGACAGGAAGGACTGGGAGTATGTGATCCTCCGCGCTTATCGAGAAGACGGAGGCCTTGCCACGTTCGATACTGGATTCGAACTCACTAATGCGCCTGCGGAACTCCTTTGGGGTCCAGGGCTTGCGGCGGATGCCATCAATTGGCTGAGGCGCGCCCACCCCCAACCGGACTTCGTTGGGTACCTCGACCGCGTGTTCGCGATCAAGGTCGATGGCGAGCGCTGTGCGTTCCCTAGGCGCGTTGAAGTCGCAGCAGGGTTAACAGGTGCTGAACGCGCCGGCCTCTGGCATCTGGTGAGAGCGGACGCACCAATGGATGCTTTCTCTCACACGCAATCCTTGCTCTCGGCCTCAACCGAATGCTCCGTTTCGGCAAGGGGCTGCCCGAACTGCGCGGCGACGACGTTGCGCAGGGGAGCGCTTGACGAGGTCGTTGCCTACCACCGAGCACATCTCGGCCCGGTTACGCCGGAGACGGGAAAAAGGGTGAGAACTAAGGTGCCCTGGCGCCTCTAGCTCGGTCTGCTTCCCGGATTTGCGCCACTATCAGCAGCGTGGTTCGGTAAGGATGGAGTCTCGCAGGATGGAACAGGGGAGGCCGCTTGCCGGACGTAGTCGTAATCGAGAATCCGATCCTCAACTCGCCATATGAGGAGCCCAAGCGCCACTTCAAGTTCACCGACGAGGGAATCACCGACGAGGTCGTCGAGGAGCGCCGTAAGAGTTCTTATTTCATCCCCATCCCGGCCTCCAAGAAGCGAGGCAAGCAAGAGGTCATCGACACCGAGTGGACCAAGGACCGCATCGAGGAGAACACCTGGATCAACCGGGTCCGCTTCGAGGTCGATCGCTGGCGTATCGGCGGACGCGCCGGGGTCACGCGGACGACCTCCCGACTCCTCGACTACTGGACCGACGAAGCGCGTGAGAACAAGCTGTTCTTCTGCCAGGTCGAGGCTGTGGAGACGGCTATCTACATCGCAGAGGTCGCCAAGAAAGCCGGCGACACCTGGATCGAAAACGACCTGAAGCGGTTCAATGAGGACGCCAACCCGGGCCTGTTCCGCATCGTCCTGAAGATGGCGACGGGAAGTGGCAAGACCGTAGTGATGGCGATGTTGATCGCATGGCAAGCACTGAACAAGGCCGCCAACCCGCAAGACGCGCGGTTCTCGGACTCGTTCCTCCTCGTAACGCCTGGGATCACCATCCGGGATCGCCTACGCGTTCTTCTGCCAAACGACCCCAACAACTACTACCGAGAGCGCGACATCCTGCCACCCGATCTCATGGCCGAGCTGCACAAGGCCAAGATCATCATCACGAACTTCCACACCTTCAAGCCACGAGAGACCGCCAGCGCGGGCAAGCTCACGAAGTCTGTGCTCGGCGCCGACAAGACGAGTTCCTTCACCGAAACCCCTGACCAGATGGTGCGACGAGTCTGTCGGGAGCTGGGCAACAAGAAGAACATCATCGTCATCAATGACGAGGCTCATCACTGCTATCGGCGCAAGCCTGACGCTGAGGAAGAGAAGCTCTCGGCAGACCAAAAACAGGAAGCGAAGATCCGAGAGGAGGAAGCTCGCATCTGGATCTCGGGTCTAGAGGCCGTCAAGAAGAAGATCGGCATAAAGGTCGTGTACGACCTTTCGGCTACTCCCTTCTTCCTTCGAGGCTCCGGTTATCAAGAGGGCACGTTGTTCCCGTGGGTCGTGTCGGACTTCTCTCTCATCGACGCGATCGAGTCCGGAATCGTCAAGGTGCCGCGTGTCCCCGTTGCCGACGATGCGATGACCGGCAAGGCGCCGAAGTACCGGGACCTGTGGTTAAACATCAAGACCGAGCTCCCCAAACGTGGGCGCAAGACAGACGCAGTGTCAGGCACGCCGAAGCTGCCGGCTGCGCTGGAGGGTGCGCTGTTGAGTCTCTACGGCAACTACGAGAAGTACTTCAAGAGATGGCAAGAAGCAGACAGCAGCGGCGCCACTCCACCCGTCTTCATCGTGGTGTGTAGCAACACGAACGTCTCGAAGCTCGTGTTCGACTGGGTGGCCGGCTTCGGCAAGGAGCTCAAAGACGGAACCAAGGTCCCCGTCCCAGGCAACCTCGACCTCTTCTCCAACGTCCGAGATGGTCAGTGGGCACTTCGTCCCAACACGATCCTGGTGGACTCTGTCCAACTTGAATCGGGCGAGGCGATGTCGTCCGACTTCAAGAAAATCGCTTCAACTGAGATCGACGAGTTCAAGAACGAGTATCGAGAACGCTTTCCCGGCCGCGACATCGACGACGTCTCGGATGAGGATCTGCTGCGCGAAGTGATGAACACGGTTGGCAAACCCGGCAAGCTCGGAGAGCACATCCGCTGCGTCATCTCGGTCGGAATGCTGACCGAGGGGTGGGATGCCAACACCGTCACACACATCCTGGGGGTAAGAGCGTTCTCGACCCAGCTTCTGTGCGAGCAGGTCGTCGGTCGTGGACTTAGGCGGATGAACTACTCACCCAACGAGGACGGCATGTTCGAGCCCGAATACGCCGAGGTCTATGGCGTTCCTTTCTCGTTCATTCCTGCGGCGGGAACCAATCCGACGCCACCGAAGCCCAAGATCCTCACGAGGGTGCGGGCGCTGGAGGAGCGGGCGGAGCGGTCGATCAGATTCCCGCGCGTCATCGGTTATCGCTACGAGATGCCCGGCGACCGATTGGAAGCTGAATTCACGGAAGAATCGAAGCTCGCCCTTTCGACCCAGGACATCCCCAGTGAGACCGAGATGCATCCGATCGTGGGGGAAACGTCGACCCACGACCTGGCCGCTTTGAAACGGATGCGGGAGCAGCAGGTCGCGTTCAAGCTCGCCAAACTCGTTCTCGAGCAGTACTTCTCAGACGACCATTCGATCGCGGTCGTCGGAGGCGATGGGGACCAGCCCAAGGAGATGGAGCCGTGGCTGTTCCCGCAGATCCTTGGGATCGCCCGAAGATGGCTCGACGAATCTGTCGTGTTGAAGGACAACACGTTCAAGCAGATGCTGCTTATCCAAGAGCGGGCTTACGACGCCGCCGATCGCATCCACAAGGCGATCGCACGTGCGCGTGTCGAGGGAGCGCGCATCCTTCCAATCCTGGCTCCCTATGACTCAGAGGGGTCGACTTACTCGGTGGACTTCGATACCGCCAAAGAGGTCTGGCCGACACGGGTCGATAAGTCGCACGTCAGCCACGTGACGCTCGACTCCGGATGGGAAGCCAAGCTCGCCGACACACTGGAAAAGATGGACGAGGTTTATTCGTATGTGAAGAACCAAGGCCTGGGGTTCGTGATTCCCTACGCGATCTCAGGACGAGAGCACTCCTACATCCCAGACTTCATCGTCCGCTACGACGACGGCGAGAAGCTCGCCTCCGGTGAAGCTGACTACCTGAACGTCGTGATCGAGGTCTCGGGGCAGAAAGAGAAGCGAGACAAGAAGGCCAAGTCCGAGACCGCTCGAACCCTTTGGGTTCCGGCGGTGAATAACCATGGGGCCTTTGGTCGCTGGATGTACATCGAAGACGCCGATCCCTGGGACGCGGCGAACACACTGAGGGCGGCGGTAGCAGCTTTCCGTAAAGAGGAGGAGTTGGTCGGTGCCGGCTAAGACGACGAAGAAGAAGACACCGGTCGAGGCAACTAAGCACAAGGACACCCGCAAGAACATCCCAACCGAAGAACTGAGCGACTTCGTCAAGTCGGACGAAAAGAAGCCGACTAAGGTGGCTTATCCAAGGGACCCCTCCCTCGACCCCCAGCTCGTCTGGAAGGGTAAGGAGGAACAGGACTCAGAAGACCTCGAGGTCCCGGCGGTCCCGATTTACATCCAGGAAAAGATCCACCCGAAGGCGCTCGTCGAGAATCTGCGGCGCACTGCCGAGGGGCCGGAAGACGAGCCTGAACTGACCCTGTTCGAGGAGTTCAACGGTCTCGAGTTCGAACAGGAGATTTCGTTTTACGAGCATGAGCACAGCTGGTCCAATCGCATGATTCTCGGTGACTCCTTACTCGCGATGACTTCGCTTTCCGAAAAAGAGGGTCTGAAGGGACACATTCAGATGGTCTACTTCGATCCGCCCTACGGCATCAAGTTCGGGTCGAATTGGCAAGTCTCCACCCGCAAGGCCGATGTGAAAGATGGGCGAGCCGACGAGATGACCAGACAGCCCGAGCAAGTGAAGGCCTTTCGGGATACCTGGGAACTAGGCATTCACTCATACCTCAGCTATATGCGAGATCGGTTAGTGGTGGCCAGGGATCTCCTGACAGAGAGTGGGAGCGTTTTTATTCAAATTGGCGACGAGAACATCCATTTGTTGCGGACACTTCTGGATGAAGTATTCGGGCCTGAGAACTTCGTTAGTCAGATCCTGTATCGACGCGGCGGTTTCCAAACCGGAGTACATATCGCGAACACTTTCGATTACATCCTTTGGTATGCCAAGAGCAAAGACGAAGTAAAGACTCGACCTGTGTTCATCCCTGTCAAGCCGGAGGACTGGTACCCCCACGCCGATCGATGGCTCGAACTAGAGGGTGGATCTCGGGTTCCCTTTGATCCCCGTCCTGGTGCTCGCCGGGACGGAAGACTGCACAGTGATCGATCGTGTTTCTCTGCCACCGGAGGAGAGTCAAGCAACTTCACGGTCGAACTAGATGGAAAATCCGTTGGGCCACCCCCAGGCAGAGGATGGTCAACCAACAGGAGAGGCGTTGATCGCTTGATCGCCGCGAATCGCTTGATGATCAAGGGCAGGCGCCCGCGGTTCAAGCCTTATTACGAGGATTTTCCCGTCCAGCGAATAACGAATGGCTGGTTTGACACAGTACGTGGAGGCTTTACGGGCGAGGATACGAAGATCTACGTCGTACAAACCAACGCAAAGATTGTTGAGCGTTGTCTAATGATGACGACAGATCCGGGCGACCTTGTCATTGATCCGACTTGCGGCAGTGGTACGACGGCCTTTGTCGCGGAACAGTGGGGACGTCGCTGGATAACGATCGATACGTCCCGAGTCGCTCTTGCCCTTGCGAGGACTCGCTTGATGACCGGGCGCTTTCCCTATTACGTCCTTTCGGATTCGCCCGAGGGCATCAAGAAACAGATGGAGATCGATGGGCGCGTGCCTGATGAAATCCCGCAGACCAATGACGACATCCGCAAGGGCTTCGTCTACAAGACCGTCCCGCATGTAACCTTGAAGTCGATCGCGAACAACCCAGACATCAAGGAAGGGATGTCTCCGGCGGAGATCGCTGCCGCTATCGCTCGTCACGCCGACAAGGAAGTGCTCTACGACCAACCTCATGAGGATTCCAGCAGGATTCGCGTAACAGGTCCCTTCACGGTCGAAAGCCTTTCACCACACCGCGTCTTGGCTCCCGATGAGGAGCGGCCGATCAGAGAGTTCACCGAGGAGTACGACGCGGGTCAGTTCGAGCACAGCATCTTGGAAAACCTCAAGAAGGCCGGCGTTCAGAACACGATCCGCAACGAGCGGCTCGCGTTTGACACCCTCGAGCCCTACGCCGGGCGGTATATCCAAGGGGCCGGCGACTTCACCGACAAGGACGGCAACGTCAAGAGGGTTGCTGTCGCGATCGGACCCGAGCACGGCACGGTCGGCAAAGACCTGCTTCGCGAGGCCGCCAAGGAGGCCCGTCGTGGTGAAGGATTCGACCTGGTCGTCGTGTGTGGCTTCGCCTTCGATCCCGCAGTACCGGAAGCCGCCAAAGAGTACGGCGAGCTGACGGTCTTGCCCACGCGGATGAACCCCGACCTCACGATGGGGGACGAGCTGCTGAAGAAGACCGGCTCCGGCAACCTGTTCATGGTCTTCGGTGAACCCGACCTTGATGTGCAGGAACAGGATGGGCAGGTGACTGTTGAGATCCGCGGGCTCGACATCTACGACCCGACCACCGGTGAGATCCGATCCTCATCGACGGATGACATCGCCTGCTGGCTGGTCGACACCAACTACAACAGTGAGAGCTTCTTCGTGCGCCACGCTTACTTCACTGGCGGCGACAAGCCCTACGACAAGCTCAAGAGAGCCCTCAAGGCGGAGATCGACGAGGCTGCATGGGAGTCGCTTTACTCAACCAAGAGCAGGCCGTTCCCGAAGCCCGATACCGCGCGATTCGCAGTGAAAGTCCTCAACCATTATGGCGACGAGGTTTTGAAGATTTACGAGTTGGGCTAACTCCGATGGGATCGCAAGGTGATTCTCTACGAATTGAAGGTTCAGCGCTTTCGAGGTATCAGGGAGCTTTCATGGCGTCCTACACCAGGGATCAACTGCCTCATCGGTCCCGCCGATATCGGAAAGACCACAATTCTTTCTTCTATAGCTCTCCTGCTGTCGCCGCGGCCTCCTTCTCCACCATCTGAATATGACTACTTCGAGCGTCTGTTTGAGGACGGTTTTGAGATCTATGGAGTTCTGGGAGGACTAAGCGAGGAAGTCATGTCCAGCTCGGGGCCACTTCCCCTCCAGGGCTGGCTTGCGGGTTCGTTGCAGCCTCTACCCGACGAGGGCGGTGCAGAACCGGTGCTGGTTTGTCGAGTCACGGGTACGCCTGACTTCGATGTGATTCACGAGCTGATCGACGCCAACGGCGACAGCAGGCCGTTTTCGGTGGCTCTTCGAAGACGACTGGGGTTTATTCGTCTTCCTACGGAGGACGTCGCTCGGAACGAGTTGCGATTGGGAAGAGGAAGCTTGCTCGAGCGCGAGATCGGCAGTCACGAACTCCGTGGGCCGCTTAGCAGGGCACTTTCCGCAGCCTCCGCAGATCTTGACCTTCCGAAACCGGTGCAAGAAGCCATTGCGCGATTGCATGATCTATTCCTGGCCGGCGGATTACCGGCCGACTTGATGTTGGGCGCCGTCAGTCCTGAGGGCGGCGCTCTCCTCGGGTTGCTCGGCCTTCTTGAAGGCGAATCGAGTGACAAAGCGATACCTGTGTTTAGGGCTGGGGCTGGTACGCGAAGGGTAGCCCTGTTGAAGATCGCCGCTCTAGCGGCCGGGGAGCTGCCGATCATCGCGGTGGATGAGCCCGAGATGGGTTTGGAGCCCTACCGGCAACGCGGCCTTGTGGTCGACATTCGCGGGCTTGTGGATCCCGGGGGTCAGGCGTTTCTTACGACTCACTCGTCCGCGGTGGTCGGTGCGCTTCAATCGAACGAGTTGTGGCGGGTTGATCGCGACGGTGTTCGTGAATTGGCAGATCCGCTCATCCAGAAGGTAATGCGCTCGGCTCCGGATGCTCTGCTGTCCCGGCTGCCAGTCCTGTCTGAGGGTGCCACCGAGGCTGGGTTTCTTTATCCGCTTCTTAACCGCTTATCTCTGCGCGACCGAACGGTGTCGCTTGACGATCTCGGAGTCAGGCTTGTCGCGAGGGAGGGACAGCCGTCAATTTTTAACGAGGCTGGCAGCCTTATCGCCAGGCGGATTGAGTGTGGTGCGTTCGTGGACAATGAAGATGAACACACCGGACGTCGAGAAACCCTCGCAGGGGATCCGCTATGTGCCTTTGGCACCTGGGACGAAGTTCGTAATCTCGAAGAGGCTCTTGCTCGCTGGCTTCCAAGGGCCCGGTTGGGAGATCTAGTCGCTCTTGCGTCGCAAGCACTCAGACGTTCAGAAGCGTCATTGCTGCAGCAGGTCGGTGAAGCCGCAGGCAAACCCGGGACAGCTTCGGTAGAGGATCTTCTGGGGGGCCTTGGTGAGCCCGCGGTTCGTGAGGCGATAGCTCTAGCGATGCAGAAGGGGAATTGGTTCAAATCCTACGAGAGGGGCCTAGAGGTAGGTAACGCGCTCCTTGAATGGGGTGTGCCTGGCGAGATTGAGTCTGTGATCGACAAGTTTTGGACTGAGGTTGCCTCTCGGGTATGAGCCTTGATGATGTCCGAGCGGCGTTGAGATCTAACGCGCGAGTTGTGCTCGTTGAGGCACCAGCCGGATGTGGAAAGACTCATGAGGCCGCCAGTCTGGGCGCAGAGGTGTCCCGCGACCTTCCAGCAGGGCGAAGCGTTCTGCTCCTCGCACACACGAACGCGGCTGTTCGCGAGTTCAAGACCCGGGCAAGTCAGCTGGGAGCACGTGTCGTGGCATCCACAATTGACGCGTTTGCGCTGGAGATAGCCGCCCCGTACGCGAAAGCTCTGGGATTGTCTCATCCACTTCGACCGGGAGCGACTGAAGGCTCCACGCCCTTTGGGGAGATCGTTGAGAAGGCCTGTGAGCTCTTAAGAAGATCACCGTCGATTGCTGGATTGATCGCGCACAGGCATCCAATGCTTGTGCTCGATGAGCATCAGGATGCAAGTACGTCTCAGCATTTGCTCTTGGCGGAACTCCTCAAGACGAAGAGAACTATCGCTCGAATCTTTGCGGATCCAATGCAGGCCATCTACGGATTTGGTGGATCGTTGGTCGACTGGGACGACGTAATTGCTCAGGCGGATACCCATACGGCTCTGGATTCGCCGCAGCGATGGATCGATCAACCTGAACTCGGCGATTGGTTATTGCAAGCGAGGGGAGCGCTGAAGGCCGGCTATGTCCTACCGGCAGACGCCCCAGAATCTGTGCGGTTCCACTGGGTGAATGATCTTCCCGATGCACATCCTCGGCTTTTTAACGCGCCTTTCCAGCTGACTTTGCCCATGAGGGAAGTCCTTTCTGGGTTAAGCGGATCCGTAGGTATTCTTGCAACGCACAATGCTCACTGTCTCGGCTTGCGTGCTATCACCGGGCGAGAGATTCCGATCTATGAGGGTAGTGACACATCTGCTGCCTATGAGCTTCTGGACCAAGCGCTTGCCGTTGTTGGGGATCCGCAGAAATTAGCGACCCTTGCCGTCGCCGCGCTGGCCGCTTCGTCGGTCGGATTCACCAAGGACCTTCGGGATCAGATTGCCGAGTCAATCCAAGAGGAGAACATCGATCCGGGGAAGAAGAAACGAATCCTTACGCTCGTAGACCTGCTTCGACCGATCTACGTTAGCCCCGACCTGCCAACGTGGTGCAGCGTTCTTGGGACTCTTGAGACCTCTACCCCTGAGGGAATCTCTATCAGCGTCCCGGAAGCCTTCCGACTCCTGGGACGACTACGCGTCACTCAGGGGGAGGACCCGCGAGATGCTCTCGGGCGCCTCGTTCGAGCTAGACGGGGAGCGATCAGTCTTCCGACCCGCCTCATTACAACCATTCACAAGTCGAAAGGTCATGAGTTTGACCACGTCGTCATCGCTCACTGTAGCTCTAGCCCATTTCCCAATACCGAGGAAGGTCGGCGTCTTCTCTATGTGGGGATGAGCCGCGCGCGACGGAGCATCACAGTGTTCGCTTCGGCGGATGCTCCGAGCCCCTTACTAGCCTCCAACTAAGCGCTAGTTGAGCCCTTGCTTGGGCGGCTCGAAAATTGAGGCCACAAAAGCCCATACGCCCGTCGAACGGTCGTCACCTGACTCGATCGCGTTGGCGTATGCACGACTAGCAAGCACGGATGCCCCCACAAAAAGTGCTGCCACCGCCATGACGGTAAAGCCCAGTCCGATCACGTAGACGATGTCATCGCGCTCCATCCATCCCCTTTCAAGGTCGTTGCCTGCTCACCCCTAGGTTAGCCAGGCCAAGTGACGAGAAGGCCTGGACGGCCCAGAGGACGTTGCACAGACTTGCATTACATGCTAGTAATTACACGAGAGGCATTTACCGGGTCAAGTGGGCGGTCTCCGTGCTCAACATCGGCAAGCTGGCGAAGGGGCAGCAGGACTACTACCTGAACGCTGTCGCTCGCGGCGTCGAGGACTACTACCTCGGCTCTGGCGAGGCTCCCGGCTATTGGCTCGGTGGCGGAGCTGACGATGTAGGGCTTCAAGGGCAGGTGCGCGAACGCGAACTGACTCCGATCCTGGAAGCTCGGGATCCCACGACCGGCGAGTTCCTAGCGCACCGTCATCGCAAGGCTCGGATGCCCGGTTTCGACCTCACCTTCCGCGCTCCGAAATCCGTCTCCTTGCTCCATGCCCTCGGGCCCAAGGACGCCTCGAATGAGGTGGTGAACGCACACGACTCGGCGGTCCTGGCCGCCCTCGACTACCTCGAACGGCATACGGCGGTTGGGCGCCGGGGAACCGATGGCGTCATCCCGATCGACTCGACTGGCTTCCTGGCTGCCGGCTTTCGTCACCGAACCTCACGTGCCGGCGATCCGCTTCTTCACACCCACGTCCTGGTCGCCAACCTCATCCACGGCGACGACCGCAAGTGGAGCGCTCTCGACGGCCGCCTCCTCTACAGCCACGCCAAGACCGCCGGATACCTCTATCAGGCACAGCTCCGCAAGGAGCTCACCCGTCGTCTCGGCGTCGAGTGGACGCGTGTCGCTAACGGCACGGCCGAGATCGAGGGCATCCCGCGAGCCGCCATCAAGGAGTTCTCGCGTCGGCGTGCCGAGATCGAGATCCGCATGGAGCAGCGGGGGGAACAGAGCGCGCGGGCAGCTCAGGTGGCCACGCTCGATACACGCAGAGCCAAGGACCATGGCGTCGGGCCGGAAGGCCTCGCGCGGGAGTGGGAAGCCAGAGCCGAAAGGGTCGGGCTCACGAGAAGCCAGCTAGAGAGCACCTTGGGTCGGTCGCAGGCGAGATACCAAGCGCCCCCTCTGGGTCTCGCCGAAGACCTGTTCGGTGCCGACGGCCTCACCCGCGACGCCAGCAGCTTCACGGTCAGGGAAGTGATCCAGGCACTCTGCGAACGCCGCGGCGCGGGGGTCTCCGCGGCCCAGATCGAGAAGGAGGCGCACGAGCTTCTGGAATCCGATCTTGTTGTGCGACTCTCGGCCGCCGACTCGGACTTCCTGCTGACGTCCACGTCGCTTCGGCTCGGCAACGGCCAGGTCGTGCCCGCGGTGAATGACGCCACCCGCTACTCGACCAAGGAACTGCTGCGCCTCGAACAGCGCCTCCTACGATCCGCCGCAGACCGTCAGGAGGATGCGATTGCTGTGGCGGACACGCGGGTTGTCAGGGACACGCTCCGTCGAAGGCATTCGTTGAGTCCAGAGCAGCGAGCCATGGTTAGCGAACTGACCAGCAGCGGGCGCGGTGTCGAGGTCGTGGTTGGCAAGGCCGGAACCGGCAAAACCTTCGCTCTCGATGCGGCTCGCGAGGCATGGGAGTCGTCCGGGATCAAGGTGATCGGTTGTGCCCTATCTGCCCGCGCCTCGAAGGAGCTGGAAGCTGGTTCAGGGATCGAGAGCTGCACGATAGCGGCTTTGATGAGAGATCTCGACGACTGTCGCGCGCCAAGGTTGGAGCGGAACTCGGTCGTCGTGGTCGACGAGGCGGGGATGGTCGGCACCCGCCAACTGGATGCGCTGTTGGACCATGCACAAGACGCGGGCGCCAAGGTCGTTCTCGTCGGAGACGACAAGCAGCTCCCGGAGATCGCGGCGGGCGGCGCGTTCCGCGCCCTGAAGGACAAGCTCCCGACGATCGAACTCTCCGACGTGAGGCGTCAGCGTAACCCCTGGGAGTGGGACGCGCTCGAGCTTCTGCGTGAGGGTCGCGCTGCCGAAGCGATAGAGGTCTACGGCGATCGCGCCCGTTTGATGGTTGGAAAGAACGCCGCCGAGACCCGCGCCGCACTGGTTGCGGACTGGTGGAACGCCTCACAGGACGGCGAGGCGGTGATGATCGCGGCGCGCAAGGCAGACGTCGCAGACCTCAACGACAAGGCGCGAGCGATCCTCCAGGCGGAGGGCGCCCTCGGCGAGATCGAGCTGACGGTCGGCGGCAGATCGTTCAGTGCCGGCGACGCGGTGATGACCTTGCGCAACGACAGAGGTCTCGGCGTCATCAACGGGACCCGTGGAGTGGTCGAGAGCGTCAATCCTCATGAGCGCGAGCTAGAGGTTCGACTCGACGATGACCGCCTTGTCAGTCTTACGAGCGACTATGTCGAAGCCGGCCACGTCACCCACGCCTACGCGATCACCGGCCATAAGGCGCAGGGCATGACGACAGAGCGCGCCTTCGTGCTCGGTGACGATTCCATGTACCGGGAGTGGGGCTACGTCGCGATGTCCCGTGGCCGTGAAGAGAACCGCCTTTATGTGGTCATGGGCGACGGTTGCGGGCGGGACGATGTTGGCGGCGCAGTCGAGCGACCCTACGAGGTGGATCAGCTCGTGCGTTCTCTGGAACGGAGCAGAGCGAAATCGATGGCCTTCGATCCCAACGGCGACCTCGCTGAGCTCGACACAGCCTCACTCAGGATGGAGCAACAACAGCTCTACGAACGACTTTCCACAGGTCCGCGCGACCGGAGCCGAGAAGTGACCGAACTCCGGAATGAGGCGCAACGGATCCAAGAGTCCATCGTTCGGCAGCGAAGTTTCGCCGCCGACGCCGAGAAGCAGCTCGTCTCGATGGGCACGATCGCCAAGGCCCGGCGCAAGTGGGAGGTGGACCAGCTGCGGCGCCGCATTAGAGACGCCGGCAAGGTGGAGGAGCGGCTGTCGGACAACCTGCGTGAGATGGCGGATGAGGAGAAACAGCTGATCAGGGCCCAGAAGGAGCGTGAGAGCTGGGTGAAGCAGCAGAGTCCCTTGGTCGAACGGACGCAGGCGATCGAGAGCGAGCTTGCCCACAGGCACCGTGCAATGCTGCGAGACCGGGAGAACAGCCTGCCCAAGTATCTGGAGAATGTGGTCGGAGCGGTTCCGGAGCGGCCCTCCGAGAAAGCCGGATGGCGACAGACCGTCCTGGCGATCGAGCATTACCGAGAGAAGTACGGGATCAAGGACCGCAACCGAGCCCTCGGGGGCGAGCCCCGTAATGCCGAACAGCGCCACGAGAAGGAACGGATCGAGAGAGAGGTCGAAGGCCATAACGACCGCCGTCACGGCCGCTCGACAGAAAACGACATCGGGATCGAGCGAGGCCTTGAGTTGTCTAGATGACGAGCATCAAGGTGTTCTTATCCGAACCCGATTCTCTTCGACGATCGTGATGCATCTGGAGAGGTTGTCGAAGTCGAATTCGCTCAGCAGGTTGCTCAAGACTCGCGTGACGCTCGGGGCACTCTGATCCGTCAGGCGCATAACGATGATGCCGGGGTGCGTTCCAGGAGGGAAAGATCGCAGATCTCCAAAGTCTTTGTCCAGGGTGATCAGCATCCGCTCTTCGTCGATGGCGGCGCGAGCTATGACTTCGTCCGGCTCGCCCACGAGTCCCTCGTCCTTCACAGTAGAAACCTCGTGGTACTCGTTCGTCAGCAGATCGCCTGCTCGAAGGGGAACGTTCTCGTCGAGCTTGAATCTCAAGACGCCTGGGAGCCGAGTGGGAACACATCCTCGCGTGCGAGGGCGGCGCCGTACGCGGCAGCGGCCCTGATTGCCTCGATCGACAGGGTCGGATACTCAGTGAGGATCTCCGAATGAGACATCCCCGCAGCGATGCAGTCCAAGACGACGCTAACGGGGATCCGGGTGCCACGGATGTGCGCTTGCCCGTGCAGGATGCCAGGGTCGACCGTGATGAGCTCCGCTGCCTCGGGTGTCATGAACTCATTCTCGCAATTCCCCACCTAGAAATCATCCCTTGAGTCGCGAGTCACCGGATGACCTCGTCGAGGGCGTCGGCAACCTGGTCTTGCTGGTCTGGGAAGAGGTGGCCGTAGCGGTCGAGCGTGACCGAGATGCTGCTGTGTCCCAGATGCTGTTGGATCGCTTTCGGATGGGCTTTTTGAGCAATCAGAAGCGATGCACACGTGTGGCGGAGGTCGTGGATCCGCACGGAACGCGAGATACCGGCTTCGTCGAGGGCGGGCCACCAGACCCGTCTGCGGAAGTTCGGCAAGCGAAGCGGATCGCCTTCGGGTGACGTGAACACAAGCGCGTCGCGTTCCTTCGCGACGTACCGCTCGAGATGGCTCTTCAACGTCTCGTTGAGTGACTTCGGTAAGGCAACCTGGCGAGCTTGGTGTGTCTTGGTCGGCCCGAAGTGAAGCTGGCCGTCAACGTCGGATAGTGATTCAGAGATCTCGACTCGCCGGCGCAGGACATTGACCCGCTTGCGGCGTAGGGCTGCAGCTTCACCCCACCTCAGCCCGCCGTAAGCGAGGAGGTAGATCAGGGCCCGGTACTGCTCCGGCACCGCGGTGCCGATCCGCTTCACCTCTTCGGCGGAGAGGAAGAGCATCTCGCGCACTATCGCGCGGGGCAGCTTCACGCCGAGGCACGGCGACCGCCCGATGTAGCCGGATTCCACCGCCGCTTTGAAGTTCGCCTGCAGCAGGAAGTAGGTCGAGCGGATGCGAGAAGGACTCATCCCCTGCTCGGAGAGGTGGCCGACGAACCACCGCACATCGACCGGTCTGATCTTGGCGAGGGGCACATTCCCGAAGACCGGCAGGATGTGGTTGTTGAGAAGGCTCCGGTAACCGGACACGGTGCTCGGTTTGAGACCCGCAGCGCTGGACGCCAGCCAGTCTTCGGCCCAATCGATGAAGAGGGTCTTTCCGAGAGCCGGGTCGATATAGCTGCCCTCGTCCTTGCTCACCTCGACCTTGCGGGCGAATCGCTCGGCCTCGTCCCGCGTGCGGAAGGTGCGGCTGTGCTCGACGCGGTCGGGATCGCGGTACCGGACCTGCCACGCGTGACCGCTCTTTCCGTTGCTCTTCTTTCGCGGCATCTTGCGGACGTGCGCCATGTTCGTTCCTCGTCCTGCGGACTTTTTGCGGACTTTTTCGCTTAGAACGATACTCCGGCCCTATGACAGAAGTCGAGAAAGCGGCTATGAGCTGCGCTTTTACGTCGTGCCCCCGGCAGGATTCGAACCTGCGACACCAGGTTTAGGAAACCTGTGCTCTATCCCCTGAGCTACGAGGGCGATCGCGTTCGAGTCTAGTTAGCCGTCGAGGTTCACTTGGGCAGGCACTTCGTTGGAAACCCCAGGAAGCCGTTGCCCGGAAGGCACGAGATGACCCACTCTCCACGCGGGATAGGACCTGTGGAGGCTAGTCGTCGTGCCGTTGCCAGGTGCCGGAGCGTCCTCCACTCTTACGGAGCAGCCGCACGTCCGATACCTCGACACCGCGTTCCGTTCCCTTCACCATGTCGTACACCGTGAGGGCGGCGATCGTCACCGCAGTTAGGGCTTCCATCTCTACGCCCGTGCGGGCGGTGGTCTTCACCGTCGCCCGGATCGCAAGGCCCGTCGATACTTCCTCGAAGGAGATGTCAACCGCTGCGATCGGGATCGGATGACATAGAGGTATCAGATCCGAGGTTCTCTTAGCGGCCATGATCCCGGCGATCCGCGCGACCTCGAGAGCATCACCCTTGTCGAGTTTGCCCTCCCGCAACCTAGCCACGGTGGAATCCGTCATATGAACGTTGCAACTCGCGACGGCCTCGCGTTCGGTTGTCGTCTTGTGGGTGACGTCAACCATCTGGGCACGCGTTTCGGGATGGTCGGCCTTCATTCGGATTCTCCTGGAAGTCGCCAAACTTCGACCGTCACTGGATCCCCTTCCTCGAGCCTCTCGAGATCCGCGTTGAAGAAGGCAAGGCCATGGCAGTCAACAAGACTTGACATTACGTGTGAGCCCTGCGGGCCGGTCGGTAAGGCCAGGAAACCATCCTGGGCCCGATGAAGTCTGACCCTCACCAGGTGTAAGCGACCCCTCGGCTTCTCGAGCGCGGTTGCAAGGTGTGCCGTCACGCGCGGGCGCCAGAGCGTGACGCATCCCCGCAGCCGGCGTATTGCCGGGCGGACGAATTGCTCGAACGATATGTGAACCGATACAGGGTTGCCGGGCAGTCCCAGGAAGGGGGTGCCTTGGATCGACCCGAGAACGACCGGCTTTCCAGGCTGCACGGCGACCTTCCAGAAATCGATCTGCCCAAGCTCCTCCACAGCTCCCTTGACCAGGTCGTGGCGGCCTACGGCAACCCCTCCGGACGAGACCACGAGGTCCGCCGATGCTGCGGCCCGAGCGAACGCGCTCACGGTCGCCTCCATCTCGTCGGGCACCCGTTGCAGCGACACCACGCGGGCTCCGGCATCGTGTACTAACGCCGACAAGGCGATGGAGTTGGAGTCACGGATCTGTCCGTGTCCGACCGCATCACCCACGCCAACAAGCTCGTCGCCCGTGACGAGCACGGCCACTCGCGGTGGCAGTCTGACGGCGACGTCCCGGTATCCGAGGGCTGTCAATATGGCGAGCTCTCCGGGACCCAACTCCACACCAGCCGGTACCGCTACTTCGCCGAGGCAGAGATCTGCGCCCGCCTTGCGCAGGTAGGCGCCGGGTTGAACCCCGCGAGTCACCATCACATTTCCGTCGCTTTCGAGGGTGTCTTCGACCGGAACGATCGCATCGGCTCCGACAGGCATGACGCCGCCGGTCATGATCTGAACGGCAGTGCCCGTAGCAACCTGTGCCGACGACACCCCTCCCGCCCTAGCTTCTCCAACCACGCGCAGCGGCGTCGGGCTGGAGCTGGTAGCCCCGATCACGTCTCGGGAGCGAACTGCGAAGCCGTCCATCGCGGAGTTGTCGAAACGAGGCAGTGGCTCAGTTGCTGTGACTTCTTCTGCACTGGTCAACCCGAACGCTTGTGACGTCGCGACGCGGACGACGTCGCTGGGAGCGAAAGCATCGAGCACTCGGAGCTGTGCGTCGCGAAGCGTCAGCATCCGGTTCTGCCGTGAGAGGAGGCGGGATGCTCGGTATGACCGGCAACGAGGTCGAGCGCGTGTGGCAACACCGGCGACACCGCCCTCAGCGATTCTTCAACACCTGAGGGGCTTCCGGGCAGGTTGATCACCAGCGTCGAGCGTGCGATGCCAGCGACGCCACGCGACAGCGCTGCAAGCGGTGTATCAGGGATGTTGGCCACTCTCATCAACTCCGTCAGCCCCGGAGCGTCTTTCTCGAGGACGAGCTTCGTCGCCTCAGGCGTCACGTCTCTGGGAGCGAAACCTGTTCCGCCCGTTGTCACTATCAGCGACACACCTTCGTGCACCCACGTCCTGAGCTCTCGTTCTATCTGCGAGATCTCATCGGGAACAGTCTTCATCGCTACCACCTTCAATCCTTGCGCCTCCACCAAGGCGGCGGCGAGGGGACCGGATCGATCCAGCCGATCGCCACGTGAGGCCTGATCGCTGATGGTGAGCACTGCGGCGGAGAACCGAGACCCGCCGCTGAATAGGGGCATCAAAGTGACCTCGGCTCCCTCCCGCAGGGAAGTTGATCGATCTGCTCGGACCCCGTCGACCAACACCGAGAACACAGCGGCAGCGGGTATGCGCAGAGCCGTCAACAGGTCGGCGATCGAAGCATCGTCGGACAGGCGGATCTCCATTCCGCTCGTCCCGGTCTCTGGCGGCAGGTAACTGCGCAAACCTCCGAAACAGACGACGAAGATCTTCATGCTGCCGAGTGCTGGAAGCCGACCATCACAGCGATACTAAGAGCGCCATGGACGGGATAATCAGCGAGATCACTCCGCATCCGCTGGACGTCTCGCGATTGATGTCGGCCACGGCCGACGCCCGGTCTGGAGCCGTGGCCAGTTTCATCGGCACGGTTCGCGAGACGGCGGCCGTCAAAGCCAACCGGGATAAAGCCGTGGTCGGACTCGAATATGAAGCCCATCCCGAGCTCGCGCCGAAGAGGTTGGACGAGATCGCTCGGGAAGCCAAACGAAGATGGGCCTTGGTCAGAGTTACTGCATGTCATCGTGTCGGACCCTGCGGTGTGGGCGAGCCCACTGTCGTCGTAGTCACGAGCGCCCCTCACCGTGACGCGGCGTTGGATGCATGCGGGTGGATCATCGACGAGATCAAAGCTTCTGTGCCCATCTGGAAGAAAGAGATCTACGGTGATGGCTCCTCGTGGGTCGGCATGGAGAACGTCGGTTAGAGACGCGATATCGGCTCCGGGTCCGGCGTTGTCGCGGCCTCCGCCAATCTGCGACCGTGATGCGACACCAGGGCGAGCGCGAGTGCAATGGCCAGGTTGGACGCGGCAAAACCCGCGACTCCTGCAACCACTGCTGTCGCCAGGTCGTATCCGCGCAGATCTGTGACGAGTGACGCATGCATGACTGCTGCGAAAACCAAGGTGCCGGCGAGCACCGCGAGAGGCACAACAGACAGGACGCTCAATGCCACTCCGCCGAAGAACAACCCGAGGCACAGAAGAACTCCCCCGATGAGCAGGTTCATCTGGTAGCTGCGGGCTCCCGAACGATAGTGAGCGGTGAGACCGTTCGACCCGTGACACATCGGCATGCCGCCGAAGAAGGCGGTCACCAGGTTCATCACCCCCGACGACACCGATATCGAGGCTGGTGTGACGCGCACGGCGCGATCGCCGAAGTAAGCCTGCTCTAGATCCACCGTCGCCACGACCGCATTGCCGAACGTGAGTGGGAGCTGCGGCAACACCAGAACGGTCAGCGCGGTCCACAACGTGGATGCGTCGAACGCGTTGAGAAGGCCCGCCTGCGGGGTCCAGACGTCGACCCGGAACCCGATCGAGGTGTCTCCGGTTGCGATGGTCCACGCAACTCCAGCGGCGACCATGATCGCCGCCAGCGGCGCCGACCCCCATCTCTTCGTGACGATGCTCAAGACGACTGCGATACCGGTGGCCATCAGCGCTTCGCTGCTTCCTCGAGGTAAGACGAGATCTGCAGCGGCCCGCAGCAGGAGGAGACCGACACCCAGCTGCAGCGCCCGGATCACGGGACGAGCGAACGCCGTGCTGAGGCGGCGAGCGCCCCCCGTTACGCCGAGCCCGAACGTTGCTATCCCGATGATCAGCCCCGCTGCAACGAGGGTGGAGGCCGGAAGGCCCAGAGCCAGAGTCAGAGCAGCCGCGGCCTTGATCGGCTGCACCGGAACAGGGATCCCGAAGTAGACGCCGGCGAGGATGTAAGCACCTCCCGCGCACACGAGGACCGTCGCAGCATCGAAACCATTGCGGACGACCAACGCCGCCGTCAACGGAAGCATGACGCCAAGGTCGGCTACGGCACCAGAGACGTCACCTATGATCCTCTTCAGGATCGACGTGTTCATCCGCCGATGACGCTCATCTCGACCCGGCGTCTGGTGGGATCTGCCGCCGATCGTTGCTCGGAGAAGCGGTCGGCGCGCGCTGCCCACACCGAACGGATCGTGGCGGCGAGCTCAGCGTCCGAGGCCCCACTCCTGACGAGAGAGCGGAGGTCGAGTCCGCTCGACGAGAACAAGCACGTGTAGAGAACACCGTTCGCGGCGATCCGCGCGCGAGAGCAGTCTCCACAGAAGGGCTGGGTGATGGAGGAGATGACACCGATCTCTCCAGCCCCGTCGGCGTAGCGATATCGTCTGGCGACCTCGCCTTGGTGCGGGCTGTCCACGGGGACGAGCCGATAGACTGCATCTAGCGCGCGGAGGATCTCTTCGCTGGGAACGACGTCTTCACGCTTCCACCCGTTCGTAGCTCCGACATCCATGTACTCGATGAAGCGCACGACATGACCGCTACCGCGGAAATACTTCGCCATCGGAACAACGTCATGATCGTTCAGACCCCTCCTGACGACCATGTTGATCTTGATGGACTCGAAACCCGCCCTCTCCGCTCGCTTGATCCCCTCCAGAACGCGGCCTACAGGGAAGCCCACGTCGTTGATGGCGGAGAAGACAGCCTGATCGAGCGAGTCGAGACTCACCGTTAAACGGTGTAGCCCATGCTCCCGTAACAGCTCCGCTTTTCGTGCGAGGCGCGCCCCGTTGGTCGTAAGGGCCAGGTCATCGATGCCTTCGATCCCGGCGAGCGCGCCGACCAATCCCTCTACACCGGGGCGCGCGAGTGGTTCGCCGCCGGTTATCCGGACCTTGTGCACGCCCAGAGAAACGAAGATGGTCGCCAGACGCGCTATCTCGTCGTGGGTCAACACTTCGTCCGATCGGAGAAAAACGTGGTCCGCCCCAAAGACTTCCCTGGGCATGCAGTATGTGCACCGGAAGTTGCACCTATCCGTGACCGAGATCCTTAGGTCGCGCAGAGGGCGATCGAGGAGATCGATGAGGCCCGGGCTTCCCTTCAACAAGGCAGCACGCTAAGCGACGTTGACCTCGACGACCGGGAGACCGGTTGCACCACTCGGATGAGGTGGGCGTTCTTCTGCCGATTGACGTTCTCCGCGCCCGTCGTAGGCGCGGCAGGTGATTCGGTGCGTTCCGGTGTCGGACGGGGTCCATCGATATGCCCACAGACGCCAAGCGTTCGGGGCGAGAGGAGCCTTGAGCATGGCTTCCTCCCACGTCTCGCCGTCGTCGAGCGAGACCTCGACGCTGGAGATGCCCCGTACACCAGCCCACGCCACGCCCGCGACCCAGGTGGGTTCTCCGGAGCGCGCTTCACCGTTATCTCCGGCCACGTCGATCCGTGACTGCGTCTTTACAACGGCCTCGTCGGACCAGCCCCGATCCATCCAATAGCCTTGATAATCGCGGTCGACGACGTCGATCGATTCGAGCCACTTAACGTTCTTCATCCCGTATATCTCCGGCACCCGCAGTCGACAGGGGAAACCATGCTCCTGCGTGAGCGGAAGTCCGTTTTGCGAAACCGCGAGCAGAGTGGAAGGTGAGCGGCCCACTTCCACCGGGATCGAGTCCGTGTAACCGTCTGCGCCCCTCAAGACGAGGTCGACGGCGCCGGGCTGCACACCAGCGGCCTCGAGGACGTCCTTCAGCCGGACACCGCCCCACGCAGAATTACCGACCAGCGATCCCCCGACTTCGTTGGAGATACAGCTGAGTACCGAGAATTCCTCCACCACCTCGAAGCGGTCCTGCAATGAGGCAAAATCCAGTTCCAACGGTTCGTCCACCAACCCACCGACCGTCAGAGTCCACCCTTGTGCCTCGACGGAAGGCTTCACGATGTTGATGTCGATCACGTAGTGATCCTCGGCGGCAGTGATCTCCGGAGTGAGGCCTGGGATGTCGGGGAAGGGCGGTCGCGCTGGTGCGGTTGCAGCTCGCGTCGGGGAAGCGAGAGAAACGTTTCTATCCGGTCCGGCCATACGCTCGACGAGCCACCGCGTCACGCCTGCGCCCGCGACCATTGCCGCCGTAGCGCCCAAGCCCAGAGCGATGATCCTTCTCCGGCCAACGTCAAGATCATCTCGTGCTCTGCTCAGTTCGCCGTGAACGAAGCCTCCGACTTTTGCATACAAGACGGCCGAGATGATGAGAGTGATCGCCGACTCGACGAATTCTGAATCGGGGCTAGGACTGAGCAGAGTGGCCGCTGCGGCCGCAACAAGAACGAGGGCTGCCGCCGTAACCGGTCTCGGGCCGTCTTCGTCCGCGGTTCGACGGAACATCGCCGCCCCGAACGCGAGGGCTCCCAGTACAGCGCCCCCCGCAAGTAATCGCATAGCCCAATGTCCGAGGAGCTCGATGAGAAGAGTTGCCACGTCTCCCGGGGTTGCTCGAATCACGGCTTCGGCGAGCGCGAGCGGCGCGAACACAACGCCTTCCGCGATCGTCGAGGCGATCCAGGATGCGGCCAGCGCTACGGAGGTTGCGATCGTGCCCGCCAGCAATAGATCACGCTTCAAGCGGCGTTCGGATACACCGTCTCGGTCCTGGGCCTGAGCGTGGTTGGCGTCGTCTGTTGTGGACGCGCCATCGGGCGGAATCACTCGTTCATTATGCGCGCCCCCGCTAACTAGTAGGTGCGTGTAGCGGATAGATATCTGATCGGTCGACAACCTCGCACGATCCCGGATCCGCCGTGCAAGACTGAGTCGCATGTCTGCGCGGAGAACCAATGTTGGTCTTCTCTTCGCCCTGATGGCGGTGTTCGCGACAGGAGTGGGTGCGTTTGCCGTCGGTTCTGGCTGGAACGTCTACGTCTCGGTGGCTCACGGCATCGCCGGCTTCGTCATAGTCGCCCTTGCCCCTTGGAAGACGGTTGTCGCTCGGCGTGGCTACCACCGCGTCCGGCCCGGACGATCGCTGTCGCTGATGTTGGCGCTTGGGCTCGTTGCGGCACTGCTGTTCGGCTTCCTGCACTCCACCGGACTCGCACGATCATTGGGCGCCGTGACTGCGATGCAATTACACGTGGGAGCCGCCCTGGTTTCCCTTCCTCTTGTCGTGTGGCACACGATCGCACGTCCCGCGCGACCACATAGGAGCGATCTCGAACGCCGCAAGTTGATCCGAACGGCAATGGTGACCGCCGGGGGTGCCGCGGCTTACGTGCTGCTCGCCGGTGCGGAGCGGATCGGGGGTTTGCCCGGCTCGCGGCGACGTTTCACCGGGTCGTACGAACGAGGCACAGGGAACCCTGCTGAGATGCCCGTAACGCAATGGCTCAACGACCGCGTGCCGACCATCGATGCCTCCGATTGGACGTTGAAGGTCGGTGAACGGAGGTGGACTTACGACGAGCTCGCCGCGTTCGACACGAAGGTCGACGGGTTGATCGACTGCACCGGCGGGTGGTTTGCGACCCAGAGATGGGAAGGCGTGTTGCTAAGCGACCTGCTCCGAGGAGCGGAGACAGACGAGCCTCGCAGCATCGTCGTCCGGTCGACAACCGGATACTCACGCGCCTATCCGTTTGACGATGCGTCGAAGTTGCTGCTCGCCACCAGGATCGGGGGCGTTCCTCTCACGGCAGGACATGGGTATCCCGCACGCATCGTCGCTCCGGGCAGACGTGGCTTCTGGTGGGTCAAGTGGGTACAGGAGATCCAAGTGAGCTCGCGACCCTGGTGGGTTCAGCCGCCTTTCCCGCTTACGTAAGTCAGGTTCGTTGGTTCGTTGCCCTGTCTCCGAACCGGAGGTGGCAAGAGCGGGGGCTGCTACTACCCCTTGGCCGTGATCTTGTAGACGTCTAGGCCCCGCAGGATGTCGTTCGAGTAGATATACGGGCCTTTGTGGAACTTCGAGGCCCACGAGTCGGCGCCGTCCGGGATGAACCAGCCGATCTCCTTCACGCCGTTGCCGTTCTCGCCGAAGGTGGCTCCGATCATGTTGGTGATGTCGAGGTAGCGGGTGCCCGCCGAGTACCAAGAGATGGCCAGCTTCGTTCCGTCATCGGAGATGTCGAACACGTGTGACGTGCAAGACGCGGGGCCGCCCTGGCCCTCTTGCGCGAGGACGAGCTCCCCGGGCTCGTAGACGCCGCGCAGCACCAGGCCGCGGCCCTGGACGATCTCGTAGAAGTAGAGAGCACCACCGGGACACGGATATGGCGCACCTCCGGCTGCTTCGTCTCCCACGATGACCCACTTCGAGTCGGGGGTGAACTTGGCATCGTGGGCGAGGTAACAGCCGGGGCAGCCGGTGGCTCCGAGCAGCACCGGGTTCTCCGGATCCGACGTGTCGTAGAGGTGAACCGCCGTCCGCGCTGCCGTCACCATCATCGAGCCGTCCTTGTTGAAGGACACGTCGTGTGGCGAATGAGTGGGATTGATGACGGTATTCACGAGCTTCGGCTTCGCGGGATCTTTGATCGACCAGATCTGGATCTCGCCTGGCTTCGCCTGGTCGGAGTCCGAGTTGTAGACGAGCGGTGCTTTGGGATGTGCTGTGACGTTGTGCGAGCCGCGGGGGATCTCCGCCACGCCAACGGGCTTGGGCTTGAGGGGGTTGGAGATGCCGATGGTCATGAACCCGAGCTTGCCCAGCATCAGGCAGCTGTCGGGTCCGCCGGCGGAGTCGGCCGCCATGAT
>JADDQX010000097.1 GCA_016781115.1 Actinomycetota bacterium
GCGGCGGCGGCCGCCGCCGTAGCCCTGGCGGTATGGCTGGCCGCTCCCTGGCCCAGCGACCGGATCGATCTGGTGTGGGCGCTCGTCGAGGCGGCGGTGGGCGCCTTCGCGATCGTCACCGTCTTCTTCGATCCCGCTCGTTCTGCGTTCGCCGGCGGAGGCGCTGCATCCGTAGCCCTGGAGGTGGCGCGCTGGCTGGGAGCGGTCGCCCTGGTGACTGGCGCGGTCGCGGGCCTGGGCTGGCTCCTGCAGAGGTGGGGAGAGATGTGGCGAGCGGCGATCGTCGCCGCAGCCGGAGCTGCGGTCGTGGCCGCCGCCGCACTGTTGATGAGCACGGCATAGATGCTGCCCGTCCTCTTCCTTTCGCACGCGGCGCTCGGGGTGTTCTGTTTGTTCACGCGCGCTCTGGCGCCGGAACAGCGCTCGCCGTTGATCAACGCGGCGGCCGGTGTCGGCGCGCTGTCCGCGCTGGTGTTGTTCTTCGTGCGCGGATCCGCGCTCGGCTGGCGCGCGTTCTCGCTTCGGCCGGGTTCGGCGGCGGTCGTGGCCGCAGCCGTCTTCTGCGCCTGGTTGATGTTGCTCGCTCTGGCGGGACGCGACGGCCGTTGGGACCTCGGCGCACTCGTCGGGGCCGGGTCCAGCGCCCTCGCGTTGTTCGCGCACAGCGAGTGGATCGTGCCCGCGCTGTTGTTCTGGGTCTGCCTCAGCGCTTCGCTGTGGGTCGCTGCGTCAGCGCGTGGCGAGCGCGCGAGCGCGGCCGTCGTTCTCGCGCTTTCCGATGCTCTCTACATCGGCGGGTTGGTCGTCTACGGGCTAGATCAGGAGACCTGGCGCATGCCTTCTGCCGTGATGTCGTGGCCGGGGTACCTGTTGGGGGCGGCCGCGCTGCTGAGAGCAGGGCTGCTTCCTCGGCTGGGTATCTGGTCGCTTCTGGGCCGCATCGAGGGCGTGGTGCTGCCGCTGGCGGTGGGATCGGCGTTCGCGTTGGTGCCGACGATCTCGGAGGGCGACGAGATCCTGGTCGCGCTGCCCGTTCTGTGCGTAGCGGTTGCGACCGCGGTGTGGGTGATCGCGGAGCGCGCTCGGCGGCTCGCCTCGATTCCGGCCTGGGCGACGGCACTCATGATCTCGGTGGTCTGGATCGAGCCGCGGTCGCTTGGCAAGGCCGGCGTCACAGCAGTGCTCGCAGTGGGCGTGACGGCGCTGTGGCCGTGGACTGCAGGACGGGCTCAATCGGAGCGCGGGCTGTTGCTCGCGATGGTTCCTGTGACCGTGGGATCCGGCGCGGTGTTCGCGGGCGCGGCCGCGTCTTTCGAGCGGGCCATCTCCATCGAGACGGTGCTGGCGGCCGCTCCCTGGAGCGCGTTCGGCGCGCTTCTTCCCGCCGCGCTGGCGGCCGGCGTCACGCTGGGAGCCGGTATCGCCAGACGCCTCGAGCCGGAGGCATACGAGCCTGCGGCGGTGCTCATCACGTGGGTCCTCGCGGGTGCCGGCCTCGTCCTCGGCCTCTCGCCCAGCGTCCAGCTTGGCTTGTCGAACGGAGAGGGCGCTGCAGGCCGCGCGCCGTGGCTCTACGTCGTGGCCGCCGCGGCCGGAGTGGCCGTCGCTCGCTTCGGTCCCCGCAGGCGCGTCCAGCTGGAGACGATCCTCGATGTGCCGGCGGCGGGGGCGATCGAGGCGCGAGGCACGGCAGCGACCGTGCTGACGCGAGCGTCCGCGGTCGTCGCGGTCGTCGGGTTCGGGGTCACCTTGTGGTTCACCTACAGGGGCCTCAGCATGGGTTTCCTCTAAGCGGACGTCCGTGAACCAGGCTCATCCGCACCTAAACTGGGGTCGATGACCACGAAGAAGCGAGCCGCGGCCGGGCCCGCCGCGGGCGCCCCCGCGCGCCGCGGCAAGACGAAGAAGCCGCAGCCTCGTTCCAAGCTGCAGCGTTTCCTGCTGCGCTACGGCTGGCTCCTGCCGGTTGGCGCCATGGTCGTGGGGGCCGGCATCCTCACCCTCACCTACGCCTTCGCCGCGATCCCCCTTCCGCAGGACATCGTGCTCAACTCCTCGGCCGAGGTGTTCGACGTGAACGGCAAGCTGATCGGGACCTACTCCGACGAGATCAAGCGGTTTTTGATCGACACCGACAAGCTGCTGGAGAAGAAGCCGTACATCGGCGATGCCGTGATCGCTGCAGAGGACCGCCAGTTCTACGAGCACAACGGCGTGTCGCTGAGAGGCATCACCCGCGCCGCGTGGGCGAACGTTACCGGAGGAGAGATCGCGCAAGGGGGCTCGACGATCACCCAGCAGTACGTGAAGAACGCGGTCCTGCAGGATCCCTCGAGGACCGTCACTCGCAAGGCGAAAGAGGCGATCCTGGCGATCAAGCTCGAGCGCCGGTACTCGAAGGACCAGATCCTGGGCTTCTACTTGAACACGATCTATCTAGGACGTGGAGCTTACGGGTTCGAGGCGGCGGCCGAGGTCTATTTCGACAAGGACGCCGACGAGCTCACGCTGGCCGAGGCGGCCTACCTGGCGGGCATCATCCCGGCGCCCGAGAGCTATCAGCCGGATCGCGACCAAGCCGCGGCCCGAGAGCGCCGCGACCGGGTGCTGGGGCTCATGCTCCAAGAGGGAACGATCACCGAGGCCGAGGCGGATCGGGCATCGCGCGGGCGCGTCAAGCTCAAGGGTGCTTCGGAGTCGGACCCGAAAGACTCGACGGCCGCCTACTTCATGGAGTGGTTGCGCAAGGACTATCTCTATCCCGAGTACGGCAAAGAGCTCTACACGGGCGGCTTCAAGATCCACACGACGCTCGACCTGACGATGCAAGAGCAGGCCGAATCCGCGGTCGAGGCGATCCTGACGGAGAAGGAGGACCCTGAGGCCGCCGTGGTGTCGATGACTCCGAAGGGAGAGGTTCGAGCCTTCGTCGGGGGCCGGGACTTCACGAACATCAAGAAGGCGCGCGGTTTCAACTACGCGTCCGACCCGCCGGGTCGCCAGCCCGGATCCGCGTTCAAGCCGTTCACCCTGCTGACCGCTATCGAAGAGGGCATCTCTCCCACCTCGACGTTCTCGGGTGCGAGCCCGGTGAGCATCGATGAACCGGCCTGCACCGGTGACGAGGATGGAGACGGCGACCTCGACCCATGGGAGCCCACCAACTTCGCCGAAGCCTCTTACGGATCGTTGACCTTGGATCAAGCGACCACCAACTCGGTCAACACGGTTTATGCCCAGCTGATCGCCCAGATCGGGCCCGACAAGGTGCGCGACGTTGTTCGAGAGCTCGGCTTCGAGCCGAAGTTCGGGCTCCCCGAGATCGAACCCCGCTGTTCGCTGGCGCTCGGGGGCGCGACGGACGTCACGCCGCTGGAGATGGCGCGCGCTTATGCGGCGATGGCCGGCCGTGGGCGTCTCCCTGAGGTCATGCCCATCAACTACATCGAGGACTCACTCGGGAATTGCCTGAAGGAGTACCGGGAGCAGAAGGGCGACTGCGAGAAGGAGACGAACCCGCAGATCCGGCAGGTCGTCCAGCAGAACTCCGCCGACGTGCTCAACCAGACGCTGACGAACGTCGTCGAGGCCGGAACCGCGACGGTCGCCGATATCGGACGTCCCGTCGCAGGAAAGACCGGCACCACGCAGGACTTCGGCAATGCCTGGTTCGCGGGGTACATCCCGCAGCTGGCGACGGTCGTATGGGAGGGCTACCCGTTCGAGCCGGGGCCGGACAAGAAGGTGGGAACGCCGGACGACGTGGTTCCCGAGATGCGCTACTGCCTAGACCCCAACCTGTGTCGCCCGGTGCACGGCTATGAGGTCACGGGCGGTGGGTCGCCGGTGAGCCCGGCGGTCATCTGGGCGGACTTCATGGCGGAGGCGACCGCAGAGATGGAGATCCTGGAGTTCCCGATCCCGCTGGAGCTGCCCGATGAGGTGATCAACGAGGCACCTCCCGCCCCGATCACGACGACCGCTCCGGAGGTTCCCGAGCCGGTCGTGACCGAGGAGGAGCCAGAGCCCACGGTCGCGCCGTCGCCCGAGCCGACGGTCGAGGAACCGTCGCCGGAGCCCACCCAGGAACCGTCGCCGCCTCCGTCGCCTCCATCAGTCGAGCCGTCTCCCACCGGCCGCAGCGAAGAGGAAGATCCGTAGCCGCAGATCGGCCGGGTGTTCGGAGCAGTGACTGGTTGAGCCTCGTGCTCGCGGTGTGCGCTCTGACGCTCCTGGGCGGCTACATGCTGAAGGCTCAGTGCACCGCGCCCGCGGGTTGGGACGGCCGCCAGTACGAGCGGCTCTGCTACAACGACGTCCAGGCGCTCTATGGAGCGCGCGCGATCGATTCCGATACGTTCCCGTACGTCGACGGGCGGCTCGAAGACCAAGAGCTGGTTCGAGGCGCCATCGAATACCCGGTCCTCACCGGCCTATTCATGTGGCTGAGCGGGCTGGCGGTCGCCGACTCGAACGCCTACCTCCGGGTCACGGCGCTTCTGCTGGCGCCATTCGGGCTCGTGACCGCCTATCTGCTCGGCCGGATGCGGGGGCCGCGGGCGCTGATGTGGGCGGGGGCCCCCGCGGTCGTCTTCTATGCCTTCCACAACTGGGACCTCCTCGCAGTAGCCGCGGCGGCCGGCGGGATCTGGTTCTGGTGGCGCGAGCGAGACCTCGCCGCGGCCGTTCTCTTCGGGATCGGGGCCGCGTTCAAGCTCTACCCGCTGTTCCTCTTGGCTCCGCTCGTCCTGTATGCGCTGCGCAGATGCGGGTTCGCCCATTCCGCCGCGGTGGCTGCGATCGGGACGGGAACCGTCGCCGCGATCAACCTGCCGTTCGCCGTCGCCAACTTCGATGGCTGGATCGCCACCTACCGCTTCCACTCGTTGCGCGTGGGCAACTTCGACTCGATCTGGAACCTCGGGTTTCCCACTCTGGATGCGTCCGAGCTGAACCTGATCACGGGCGCACTCACCGGGGCCGCGTTCACGGTCGCGCTCGGCGTGGGGTGGTTCCGCAGCCGTGGAGGGGAGCGCTACCCGTTCCTCGAAGTGGGGGCCGCGATGGTCGCCGCGTTCCTGCTGTTCAGCAAGGTCCACTCGCCGCAATACACGTTGTGGATCCTCCCGTTCTTCGTGCTTACCCGCGTCTCCGTCGGCTGGTGGGTTGCGTATTCGCTCGTAGATGCCGCGGTTTACCTCGGCGTGTTCCGCTGGTTCTACGACTTCATCTACTTGGGCCGGGACTTCACTTTCTTCAAGAAGCTGATGATCGGGGGCGTGTGGGGCCGGGCCGCACTGTTGGCGGCCCTGTTCGCGGCCTTCTTGCTCTCGAGGGGTGAGCCGGAGCCGGTGCCGGCAGAGGCGCGCACTGATCCCGGCCTGTCACCGAGCGCCGCGGATGCCGTGGGAGTGGGCGCCTGAGCTTGCTTTGCAGCCAACACACATCTGTCACACCTCCTCCTTAGAGTCGCCTCGTCGGAGCAACACGCAAGCGTCACGGATCCCTCGGGACGGAGGCTCACAGAAAGGAGGTGCTAGCATCCATGAGCGAAAGAGCAGCGATCTTGGCTGCACCGTCCCCTGCCCAACCCGGCCGACCGCCCATCGCGGGCGCCCACGTCGCGGGAGGGCCTCGGAGCCGCAAGCTCGAGTCCGGAGGAGGAATCATGCGGAACTATGAAGCCATGGTCATCGTGGACGCGCGCCTTGAAGAGGGCGACATCCAAAAGGCCGTCGACCGCTTCAACACCGTCGTCGGTGACAACGGCGGCCAGGTCTCGAACACCGAGCGGTGGGGCAAGCGCCGGTTCGCGTTCGAGATCGACCACCAGCACGAGGGCTACTACTTCGTGACTACGTTCACCGCTCCCGAGGCCGCGGTGGAGCAACTGAGACGCACCTTGCAGATCTCCGACGAGTTCATCCGAGGAAAGATCGTTCGTCCAGGCACGGGCGACGACGGCAAGTAAGGAGCGGAACATGGCAGGACTACAGAACAGCGTCACGATCGTCGGAAACGTCACGGATGACCCGGAGCTTCGTTTCACGCCGTCCGGCCTCCCGGTCGCGAACTTCACCGTCGCGGTGAACAGCCGCGTGAAGAAGGGCGACCAGTGGGAGGACCGCAACGATGGCTTCTTCCGCTGCAGCTGCTGGCGAGACATGGCCGAGAACGTCGCGGAATCCCTGCAGAAGGGCACGCGAGTGATGGTCATCGGCCGGCTCCAGGAGCAGAAGTGGGAAGACAACGATGGCGGCAAGCGCTCGCGGATCGAGATCCAGGTAGATGAGGTCGGGCCGACGCTTCGCTGGGCAACCGCAACCGTTCAGAAGTCCCAGCGTTCGGGCGGTGGGTTCGGCGGCGGCGGTCAGGGCGGTGGCTCTTGGGGTCAACCCGCCCAGGGCGGCGGATGGGGTGCGCCGGCAGGCGACGCTCCGGCGGCTGCTCCACAGCCCGGTGGCTGGGGCTCTCCCGCTCCGGTCGGCGGCGCTCCAGAAGAAGAAGGAGGGTTCTAGCAGTTGGCACGAGACAGAGATAGGCGCGGCTCGAAGCCTCCCGTCGTCAGACGCGGCAAGAAGAAGTACTGCCAGTTCTGCGCGGATCAGCAGGACTACGTCGACTACAAGGACATCGCCCTGCTGCGCAAGTTCATGAGCGATCGCGGCAAGATCCGGGCGCGGCGGGTGACCGGCAACTGCTCACAGCACCAGAGGCTGGTTGCGACCGCCGTGAAGAACGCGCGCGAGATGGCATTGCTCCCGTACTCATCGAGATAGAGGACTCCACGAGATGAAGGTCATCCTTTCGAACGACGTAGAGAAGCTCGGCCGTAAGGGAGATGTAGTAACCGTCGCCGATGGCTACGCGCGCAACTTCCTCGTCCCGCAGGGCCTCGCCATGGTGGCGACCAGAGGTTCTCTCAAGCAAGCGGATCTGATGCAGCGTGCGCGGCAAGAGAAGGATGAACGCGACAAGCAAGCTGCTGCTGCGAAGGTGGCCAGACTCGGCGCCACCCCCGTCTATATCTCCGCCCGCGCCGGAGAGGAGGGCCGCCTGTTCGGGTCGGTGACGAAGTCCGACGTCGCACGTGCGATCGAAGACCAGCTGGAAGAGAAGATCGACCGGCACAACATCCGACTCGACGAGGCGATCAGGACCCTCGGTACTCATCAGATCGAGGTGCACCTGCATGCGGAGGTGAACGCACTGGTCACCGTCGAGGTCATCGCGCACGAGGACGAGGACTAACTCCTCCTCCACAGCTGGTACCCGTGTAATCCACAAGCTATGGCCCTTGTTGTTCGCGGCCGCTGACGCGTAGCTTCTTCCTCGACGCTCCGGCTTCGTAGCCGGCGCCACCTTCCCCCGGGTGTTCGGATAGCCGCATTTCTGTCGTACTCCCGCGCCAGAATACGAACGTACGTTCGCTATCTCAGGAGGGAAGTTTGGCGCTAGCAGCAGCGACCCCGATGCCCAACCGCATCCCGCCGCACAACATCGACGCCGAGCAGTCGGTGCTGGGCGCGATGCTGGAATCCAAAGAAGCGATCGCGAACGTGATCGACATCCTCGAGGCCGACGACTTCTACAAGCCCGCGCACGCGGCGATCTACGAAGCGATCGTCGACCTCTACGGCCGCGGCGATGCCCCGGACGCGATCACCGCCGCCGAGGAGCTCGCCCGTCGCGGCAAGCTGGACTTCATCGGGGGACGTCCCTACATCCTCGGGCTGATCGATGCTTATCCGACCGCGTCGTCGGCGAAGCACTACGCGCGCATCGTCGAGGAGCACGCGCTGCTCCGCCGGTTGATCGCTGCAGGTAACGAGATCCAAGAGATCGGCTTCTCGCTGCCGGAGTCCGTGGACGAAGCGGTGGATACGTCCGAGGAGATCATCTACTCGGTGGGGGACCGCAGGCTGCGCGATGACATCCAGCCGATCCGTCCGTTGCTGACCAAGTCGATGCTCGACATCGAG
>JADDQX010000098.1:0-1099 GCA_016781115.1 Actinomycetota bacterium
GCGCTCATGACACGCGGACGCCGACGGTCATCGTCGTCGCGGGGGCCGCGGCGAACGTCATCCTCGGCTATCTCTTCATCTTTCCGCTCGGCTGGGGGATCGAAGGTGCGGCGTGGGCGGTCGTCGTCTGTCAAACGGGAGCCGCGGCGGCGTTCCTCGTCGTCCTTAGGCGGAGGATGACGCCGGTCCCGTGGCGACCACAACCCGCCGTGATGCGCTCGCTGCTGAAGGTGGGAGGTGACCTGGCGCTGCGCACGGGTTCGCTCGTGGCCGGGCTGACGATCGCGACCTCCGTCGCGGCCAGGATCGGAACCACCACGATCGCCGCGTGGCAGGTCGCGATGCAGTTGTTCCTCCTGCTCTCACTGACGCTCGATGCGGTCGCCATCGCGGCCCAGGCTCTGATCGCGACGCACCTCGGCGCGGGAGACGATGAACGCGCGCGGGCGGTCGGAGAAAGACTTATCACGCTCGGCCTCTACGTCGGGATCGCTCTCGGCGTGCTGCTGTTCGTATCGGCTCCCGCACTCGCGGGGCTCTTCACCGGATCGGCTGCCGTCGCGGCGCTCGCGACGCAGCTCCTGATCTGGGTCGCTCTACTGCAACCCCTCGGTGGGGTTGCCTTCACGTTGGATGGGATATTGATCGGAGCCTCCGACACCGGATTCCTCGCCGTCGCCATGGTGGGTGCGACCGCGGTTTTCGTCGGAACGATGTTCGTGCTGCACGGAGCGGACGCCGGCGTGTGGAGCCTCGTCGCGGGGATGTCGGCCTGGATGGCGCTACGCGCGGCGACGACGCTGTACCGCTTCCAGCGCGGCGGGTGGACCAGCGCGGCGCGTGCCTAGACCGCGCGCCGCGGATCTCGGTTGGCCGTCACCTCTCGCAACTCCGAAAAGCAGCGCTCGGTGTCGCTGTCGTCGTTGAAGAAGTGCGGTGAGATCCGCAGCGTGTCGTGACGGCTGTCCAGCACGACATCTCGCCGGAACAGCTCGTGCAGGACACGCTCCGCCTCGCTCCGGCCGCCGGGGATCCGGATCCGGACGAGGCCGCCGCGCCGCTCGTCCGGGCGCGGCGACAGGACCTCGAGCCGCGCCTC
>JADDQX010000098.1:1117-1306 GCA_016781115.1 Actinomycetota bacterium
GAGTCGCGATAGCTCCTGGTTGCGAGCGCGGATCGCCTCCACGCCCACCTCCGAGATGATCTCCAGTCCGCCGACGGCGGTGAACGCTTGCGGGAGCGCGTAGGTGCCGGTCTCGAAGCGGCGCGCGTCGTCCCTGAGGCGGAGTTGCGAAGTCTCGAAGTCGAACGGGTCCTGGGTTCCGAACCAGCC
>JADDQX010000098.1:1352-2427 GCA_016781115.1 Actinomycetota bacterium
AGAAAGGCGATCCCTTGTCCGCCGCACAGCCACTTGAGCGCCCCCGACACGAGCAGGTCGACGCCCATCTCGTGGACGTCGATCGGGACGATGCCACTGCCGTGGAAGTCGTCGATCAGTACCAGCGCGCCTTGGTCGTGAGCGGCGGCCACGATCGGCTCCATCTCCATGATCCACGACGATCCGAACAGCACCCGGTTCGTGTTCACCAGCGCCGTCTGCTCGTCGATGCGCGCAACGACATCTTCCGCCTCGATCCGGATGCCGTCCGGCGACGACACCACATCCAGCTTCGCCCCCGCCCTCTCCTGCGCCAGCCACACGTAGTGATTCGTCGGGAAGTCGAGCTCCGAGAGGACGATCTCCGGCCGCTCCTGGAGGTCGAGACACGTCGCGATCGAGGAGAGCCCCGCGGAGACCGACGGGATGATCGCTACCTCGTCGACATCCGCACCGATCAGCTGTGCGAACAGCTCGCGACAGCGCTGGAGCTTCGGTAGCCCGTGATCGAACCAGAGCTCCTCCGGGCCGAGCCGCTGCCAGAGGTCGAGATGCTCCTCCGCGAGGGCCCGGCTGCGGCGCGAGAGGGGGCCGAGCGAGGCGGATATGAGGTACGTCCGATCCTCCAGCACCGGGAACTCCCGGCGATAGCTCTCGAAGCCGCTCATGCCGCGAGCGTAGCGCCAGCCCCGGGGATTGACACGCCTGTTGCTTTTGTTAAGGTCTGCCCGATTTTGCTACTGGAGGCTACTGATGAGGATGCGGAGGTACCGGGCGCGCCATCTGCGCCCGCAACCCAAGAAGACCGGCCCGATCGTTCTGGCCACCGCCGCTTCTATGTCCGTGGCGACTCCCGCGCTGGCGGGGACCTACACCGTGCGCCGCGGGGAGACGTTGTCGGGCATCGCGGCACGTCATGGAACCACGGTGGCCCGGCTCGTCCGGATGAACCACCTGTCGGATCCCGACCTGATCGTCGCGGGACAGCGGCTGCGGGTGCCCGGCGGAGGCGGAGGTCGTGGTGGAGGCGGTGCCTCGACGCACACCGTTCGGCCCGGCGAGACGCTGTCCGACA
>JADDQX010000098.1:2578-7845 GCA_016781115.1 Actinomycetota bacterium
GCGTCGTCTACCTGCGCCACATGCTGCAGACCATGCGCACGAGGAGGCATGCCCTGGCGGCGTACTACTCGGGGCCCGGGAACGTGAGGCGCAGGCTGGCGCCGTACCAGAAGCGATACGTCCGAAGCGTCCTCGCCCTCTGGCACCGCTTCCACTAGATGGCCACGGCTTTACCGGAAGTTACAAGCGCGTCCTTTAGGCTCGCGCGATGGGCGCCGACGGCAGGCGGACCTCCGATGAGCTCGTCATCCGGGGGGCCCGCGAGCACAACCTCAAAGACGTAAACCTCGAGCTTCCGCGCGATGCGCTGGTGGTTTTCACCGGCATCTCGGGCTCCGGCAAGTCCTCCCTCGCGTTCGACACGATCTACGCCGAGGGCCAGCGCCGCTACGTGGAATCTCTATCGGCTTACGCCCGGCAGTTCCTCGGGCAGATGGACAAGCCGGATGTCGATTTCATCGAGGGCCTCTCACCGGCCATCTCGATCGACCAGAAGTCGGCTTCTCGCAATCCCCGCTCCACCGTCGGCACCATCACCGAGATCTACGACTACCTCCGCTTGCTCTACGCGCGCATCGGTCGCCCTCACTGCCACAACTGCGGTCGAGCGATCGCTCGCCAGACGCCTGAACAGATCGTCGATCAGGTCCTTGCCCTGCCGGAGGGTACGAGGTTCCAGGTGCTCGCGCCCATGGTGCGCGGCCGCAAGGGCGAGTTCGCGGCGATGTTCGAGGACCTTTCCCGCAGGGGTTTCGTCCGTGCGCGTATAGACGGCGAGGTCAGGGAGCTCTCCGAGAAGATCCGGCTCGATCGCTACTTCCAGCACGACATCGACGTGGTCGTCGACCGCCTGGTGATCAGGGAGGGGATCGGCAGCCGACTCACCGACTCGATCGAGACCGCCCTCAAGCTGGCAGACGGCACGGCTGCGATCGAGCTGGTCGATGATGCCGCGGAAGACATCCTGTTCAGCCAGCACTTCGCCTGCAACTTCTGTGGGATCAGCTTCGACGAGCTCGCTCCCAGGAACTTCTCGTTCAACTCCCCCTACGGGGCGTGCGACCACTGCGACGGGCTCGGGACCCACCTGGAGGTCGACCCGGACCTCGTCATCCCGAACCCCGATCTCTCGATCGACGAAGGCGCGATCGCGCCGTGGTCGGGCCGCAGCCTCGAGTACTTCGACCGCTTGCTCGACAGTGCGGGGAAGACCTTCAAGTTCAAGACCGACGTGCCCTTCAAGAAGCTCCCGAAGAAGGCTCGCGACATCATCCTGTACGGGAGTCAGGACGAGCAGGTGCACGTCCGGTATCGCAACAGGTTCAACCGCATCAGGTCGTACTGGACGAACTTCGAGGGCGTCATCTCGTGGCTCGAGCGACGGCGGGAAGAGACGGATTCGGAGTACGCGCGCGAACGCTACGAGCAGTACTTCCGCGAGGTCCCGTGTCCGAGGTGCGGCGGGGCCCGGTTGAAGCCCGAGTCCTTGAGCGTCACCGTCGGCGGCCGCAACATCCACGAGCTGACGAACTCCTGCATCGGTGAGATCGACGAGTTCCTCCGCAAGCTGGAGTTCGACGATCGCGAGACGGTGATCGCGGAGCGGGTGCTGAAGGAGATCCACGCGCGTCTCGGCTTCCTCCTCGACGTCGGGCTCGACTACCTGACGCTCGCGCGCGGCTCGGCGACCCTTGCCGGAGGAGAGGCTCAGCGGATCCGGCTGGCCACGCAGATCGGCTCTGGCCTGGTGGGCGTTCTCTACATCCTGGACGAGCCGTCGATCGGGCTGCATCAGCGCGACAACCGCCGCTTGATCGACACCCTGGTGAGGCTGCGCGACCTCGGCAACACCCTGATCGTCGTCGAGCACGACGAGGACACGATCCGCGCCTCTGACCACGTGGTCGACATCGGGCCCGGCGCGGGCGAGCACGGGGGGCACGTCATCTACGCAGGCCCGCTCGAGGGCCTGCTCGCGCATGACTCCTCGCTGACCGGTGACTACCTGGCCGGGCGGCGCGCGATCGCCGTGCCGCAGAGACGGCGCCAGGGGAACGGGAAGGCGCTCGTCCTACGGGGAGCCCGTCAGCACAACCTCAAGGACATCGATGTCGCGATCCCGCTGGGTTGCTTCGTGTCCGTGACCGGCGTATCGGGATCGGGGAAGTCGACGCTGGTGAACGACGTGCTGTACCGCTCGGTGCACCAGATGCTGAACCGCAACGCCCGGCTCGTCGCCGGCAAGCACCGCAGCATCCAGGGTCTCGACAACGTCGACAAGGTGATCGACATCGACCAGTCGCCGATCGGCCGCACGCCTCGCTCTAATCCTGCGACCTACACCGGCGTGTTCGACCACGTCCGCAAGCTGTACGCGAAGACGCCGGATGCGAAGCGACGCGGCTACCAACCCGGCCGGTTCTCGTTCAACGTCCGAGGAGGGCGGTGTGAGGCGTGCGCGGGGGAGGGCACCATCAAGATCGAGATGCACTTCCTCCCGGACGTGTACGTGCCCTGCGAGGTGTGCAAGGGCAAGCGCTACAACCGCGAGACGCTGGAGGTCCGCTTCAAGGGCAAGAACATCTCGGAGGTCCTGGAGATGAGCGTGTCGGAGGCCTGTGAGTTCTTCTCCGCCATCCCCCCGATCGCCCGGCACATGGACACGCTGCGCGACGTCGGCCTCGGCTACATCAAGCTGGGGCAGCCGGCGCCGACGCTCAGCGGCGGCGAGGCGCAACGCGTCAAGCTGTCGACCGAGCTGGCGAAACGGTCGACCGGAAAGACGCTCTACATCCTCGACGAGCCGACGACGGGGCTCCATTTCGACGACGTGCACAAGCTGCTCGGGGTCCTGCACCGTCTCGTCGACGCCGGGAACACCGTCGTCGTGATCGAGCACAACCTGGACGTCATCAAGACCGCGGACCACCTGATCGACCTCGGCCCCGAAGGAGGCGCATCGGGAGGAGAGGTCGTCGCCACCGGCACGCCCGAGCAGGTCGCGGCGGAACCCCGCTCCTACACGGGCGAGTACCTGCGCCCGTTGTTGGCGCCGCAGCCGCAACGCAAGAAGAAGGTCGCGGCGCGCAAGACGAAGCGTCCGCTCGCCACCGCCCGCACCGGCGCGTAGCGCCACCAGGTCCTCTTCTTTTCCGCACCGGTTGCGCTCAGCCAAACCCACGCGGCAAAAAGAACGGCCTCTACTTGGTCCCGGCCGAGCCTTCGTTAGGATGGCTGCGCTCGGGCGGTTGGCTCAGCGGGAGAGCGCTGCCTTCACACGGCAGAGGTCACTGGTTCGATCCCAGTACCGCCCACGAACCTAGGAGAGCAGGCCCACTGGTGCGATTCCTAGCCGCGACTTTCCGGGTGCCGCGTGAGGCCGCCGAAGAGCTTGCCTCGTTCTACACCGATCGCCTCTGCTTCGAGACATCTCAGAGGATGGACGGAGCTCTGGTTGGTTTTCAGGTCGGTTCGACGGGCATGCGTTTCTCGGAGGCGCCCTCATCTGCAGCGCCCTTCTATCACTTCGCATTCCTCGCTCCCGGCGATCGCTTCGACGCAGCCTATGCGTGGCTCGCCGAGCGGACGAAACTCTTGCCCGATCCTGATACGGGAGACACCGTTTTCGAGTTCGAGAACTGGGACGCTCTGGCGTGCTACTGCCTCGACCCGGTCGGCAACATCGTTGAGCTCATCGCTCATCGGGGGATGGCGGAGTCATGCACTGAAGGAGCGTTCACCCCGGGAGAGGTGGTCGAGCTCTCGGAGGCGGGTCTGGTCGTCCCCGACAAGCGAGACAGCGTCGCCGTCCTGGCACAGCTATTAGGTCTCGAGGTCTTCGATGGAGACCCCGCCGACCCAGACCGTCTGGCCTTCGTTGGCGAACGGGGCCGGACGATGATCCTTAGTCATCCCGGACGCGGATGGTTGCCCACCGGACGACCTGCGGAGCCACATCCCGTTGAGCTGACGCTCGAAGGCGCTCGCCCTGGAGAAGCGACGCTGCCGGGGGGGCAACACCGCGTGATCTCGATCATGTCTCCGTAGGGCCCTGGCGGCACTCCCAGACGATTCCCTCCGACCTACATCCGGCGTCGAAGAGGGGTCTTTGACTGCGGGAGAGCGGCAGAGGTCACTCGTTCGATCCCAGTACTACCCACCGGGTCCCTTCTTTTCCGCACCGGTTGCGCTCAGCGGAACCAGGGCGGCAAAGAACGTGCTAGCCGATCAGGTGCTTGTTGATCTCGCCGGTCGAGACGAGGTCTACGTGCTTCTGCACTTCGAGGAATGCATCCACCACCTGTGGGTCGAACTGGCGGCCGCGCTGGGTCCGGATCTCTTCCACGGCGGCCTCGGCCGGCCACGCCTGCTTGTACGGGCGATCGTGAGTGAGCGCGTCGAACACGTCGGCCACCGCCAGGATCCGGCCGCAGATCGGGATCTGTTCGCCGGCAAGCTTGCTTCCGTAGCCGTTGCCATCCCAGCGCTCGTGGTGCGTCGCCGCGATCTGCTCGGCGAGCTGGAGCGTCATCGAATCGCTGTTGGCGAGGAGCTTCGCTCCGATCGAGGTGTGCCGCTTCATCAACTCCCGCTCAGCCGTCGTCAGCGGGCCGGTCTTCAACAAGATGCTGTCTGCGACCCCGATCTTGCCGACGTCGTGCAGCGGCGCAGCACGCCGGATCGCCTCGGTGGTCTCGCGCGGGAGCCCAAGCGCCGCGGCTATCAGGGCAGAGGTTCCACCAACGCGTCTGGTGTGCTCGCCGGTCTGGTCGTCGCGGAACTCCGCCGCCATCGCGAGCCGGTCGAGGATCTCGAACTTCACGGCCTCCAGCTGTTGCGTGCGTTCCGCGACCCGCTCCTCCAGCTCGGCGTTATGGTTCCGCAGCGCGAGATGAAGCCGCCGCGTGTGCAACAGGTTGCGGATCCGGAGCTCCACTTCCATCCGGTCGAACGGCTTCGTCAGGAAGTCGTTCGCCCCCGTTGACAACGCTCGTACCTTGGCTTCGGAAGAGATGTCCGCCGTGAGCATCAGGATCGGCAGGTAGGTGTTGGACGTGAGTTCCCGCACGCCCGCCATCACGTCCAGTCCGCTCACGCCCGGCATGTGGAGGTCGAGCAAGAGGAGGTCGGGGTCGTAGGCGCGACACATGTCTACCGCTTGCGAAGGGTCGCTCAGCGTCACGACGTTGGTGTAGCCGATGTCCTCGAGGATGGATTCCAAGACGAGCAGGTTGGCCTCGGAGTCGTCAACCGCGAGTATCCGTGAC
>JADDQX010000099.1:0-3332 GCA_016781115.1 Actinomycetota bacterium
GTTCGCAGCCAGTCGCTGTCCGTGCTCAGAACGACGTGCGCGGTACGTGTGCCGGTGAACATCTCTGCCACTTCGGCCCGGTCCGCCGCCGCGGCCCGCGCGAAACGTTCGCGCAGCCCGCGAGAACCGGTATCGACCAGCAGGTGGCGTCCATCCTCGGGATCCACCATCCAGACCTCACCTACATCCGTCAGCTTCTGCTCGCGCGGATCTCGAGTCTCCACACCGATGATCTCGTGCCGGTCGCTCAAGCCCAGTAGCTCCGGACGCCAACCTTTGTCGCCCATGAAGTCGGACACCATGAACACGACCGACCGCGTCCTGAAGATCGCCGCCGCGTGCCGCAAGCTCGATGTGAGCGAGCTCGCACCGCCTCCGAGCACTGGCTCGCGGCGAAGCGTGGTCAAGAGATGCAACATCCCGGCGCGTCCGGGTCGCGGTTGCAAGACGCGGGGAACGGCTTCGCCGTGCGTGATCAGCCCGATGCGGTTCCCGCGTCGCGTTGCAAGGTGCGCCACGGCGAGCGCGACCCCTTCTGCGATGTCAGCCTTCCGCCTGGCAGCGGTTCCGAAGCCCATCGATCGAGACACGTCGAGGATCAACCAGGTGGTCACGGCTCGCTCGGCTACATGGACCCGGACGTGAGGCGCGGCCATGCGCGCGGTGACGTTCCAGTCGATGTCACGGATGTCGTCGGAACCCGGCTCGTAGGGCCTGATCTGGGCGAGTTCGGTCCCGCGCCCCAAACGGGTCGAACGGAACTCGCCCGGGAACAGCCCCTCGATCCGGCGGCCGATCTCGAGGTCCATCGCCCGGAGCAACGGGTCGGGCATCGGCCCCGGCCCCGGCGCGTGCGGGGGGCGCTGCATCTCGACGCCGAAGGGCGCGGTCACGCCGGTTGCTCTGCCGCCAGCGTGAGGTTCGGGACCGGCAGTTTCATGACGATCTCGTCGATGATTCCGTCCGGCGTGATCGACTCGGCCAGCGCTTCATAGGTCAGTGAGAGCCGGTGTCTCAGCACGTCGTGAGCGAGATCACGCACGTCGCTCGGCACGACGTACCTGCGGCCTCTGATCGCCGCCAGGGCGCGCGCTGCGCGGATCAGGTTGATCGAGCCGCGTGGGCTCGCTCCGTAGGCGATATAGCGACCCAGGCGCGGCATCCCGAACTTCGCGGGAGTACGGGTCGCGGTCGCGATGCCGACGGCGTATTCCGTCACCAGGCGGTCGACATAGACCTCGGCCACCTCGCTCTGAAACTCGAGCAGGTCCTGCGGCGACAGAACCTGTTGCACGTGCACGTCGTCCTGCAGCGACCGCTCGACGACCGTGGTTTCATCCGCGAATCCCGGGTAGTCCACGAGGACCTTCATCATGAACCTGTCAACCTGCGCCTCCGGGAGCGGATACGTGCCCTCGGATTCGATCGGGTTCTCGGTCGCCATCACGAGGAACGGCGTCGGCACCGAGAACGTGTCCTTGCCGATGGTCACCTGCTGTTCTTGCATCACCTCGAGCAGCGCCGACTGCACCTTCGCGGGAGCCCGGTTGATCTCGTCCGCGAGCAGGAAGTTGCAGAAGACGGGGCCGAGCTCGGTTTCGAAGGTGCTGCCGCGGGGGCGATAGATGCGCGTCCCGACGATGTCGGCAGGAACGAGGTCAGGCGTGAACTGCACCCTCTTGAAGACGCCGCCCAGCACTTCGGCAAGTGTTTTGACCGTAAGCGTCTTCGCCAGCCCCGGCACACCCTCGATCAGAAGATGTCCGTTAGCGAGGAGCGCTACCAGGACGCGCTCGAGCATCGCCTCCTGACCAACTATCACGCGGCGCATCTCGAATAACGCCGCTTCGAGTTTCGTTCTCGTATCGCTGTCTTCGGCCACCGCCGTCAGCTTCACCTGTTCTGTCGCCACGTCAGTCCTCTCGTTCGCGCTCTCGCGAGTCGTCATTGCGCGCCCACGCGCACCGTCAGATGAAGCGTGCGGCCCTTGCGCAGAACATCGAGCATGAGCTTCCTTCCGGGTCTGGTCAGCCGTATCTCGGAGGTGAGCTCTGCCATGCTGTGGATCGGCTGCCCTCCGACGGTAGTTACGACGTCACCTTTGCGCAGTCCCGCCTTGGCCGCGGGCGTGCCTTTCCGCACCTGTGTGATCAGCGCGCCTTGAGCGCCTTGTGCCGCATCACTGCCGACGACGCCGAGGAACCCCAGCCGGGGCTTCTTCCCTTTGACCAGCGCATCGGCGACCGGAGCCGCCACGTCGATCGGGATCGCGAAGCCGATCCCGGCGTTTGCTCCCGTCGTGGTCCGGATGAGGTCGTTGATGCCGATGACTTGCCCGTTCCGGTCGGCGAGTGCGCCGCCGGAGTTCCCGGGGTTGATCGGGGCGTCCGTCTGGATCATCGGAGCCCTCCCGCCTTCCGTCGTCACGGGACGTTCGATCGCGCTGACCACGCCGGAAGTGACGCTGGCGGCGAGCCCGAAGGGGCTGCCGATCGCTACGGCGATCTGGCCAACGCTCAATGGTTCCCCCAGCGCGAGCTGCGCAACGGGAAGGTTCCGGATCTTCGCGCGGATCACGGCGACGTCGGTCTTCTGATGCGCCCCGACCACGGTCGCGGAAGTCCGCCGGCCGTTCGCCAATCTCACCGTCACGTCCTCGACGTTTTCCACCACGTGCGCGGCGGTGAGGATCAAGCCCCCCGGTCGGTACACCACGCCCGATCCGACGCCCGTCGCGGTCTCGATCTGCACAACCGTGGGCAGGAGGCGCCGCGCTACGTCGGCTACGGGTTCTTCTAGACCCACCGCAGGTGGTGGAGTGACCTCGGCGGGTCCCGGGGGCGCGCTCTCGACGCCGTCGTTGGTGCTGGCACCAAGAGCGAACGAGCCACCTGCGATCGCCACCGCGAGCACGAACGCGGCGGCGATCAGCCCGCGTTCCGGCCGTATCGGGGAGGTTGCAACGTGAAGCCGCGGCGGGAGACGATGTGGTGACGACCTGTGCTTAGGCAGCTTCTTTAGACCTTGCTGCACTGGAAGGCCGCCGGGAGGCGACTGCGCGTCCAGCCCGGGCCCGCGGAGCCATTCCGGCGGGTCGTCCCGCCTGAGGTATCGAGCTTCGGTGTCCTGTGGCTGGTTCGCAGTCATGCCGTCTCCGTTAGACGGGCGACCCTAACGCTCCGGAGTGTCGAAGGACCACGCGAAGACGCTGCACAATCGCTCCGACGTGGAGTGCGATAGGCGGAACGTGCGATGACCTTCAGGTGGCCGATCCTGCTCTGGATGCTGGTGCTCGTTCCGGTGGGGTCGGCGGCGTACCTGTGGTGGTTGAG
>JADDQX010000099.1:3383-8076 GCA_016781115.1 Actinomycetota bacterium
CGTCGTCCCCGTGCAACCCGGGTGGCGCCGCCACGTTCCGGTCGTGCTGTACCTCGTGGCCTCAGCTGCTCTGATCCTGGCGCTGGCGCGTCCACAGGCCGCCTTCAGCGTGCCGCGCGAGACGGCCACCGTGATGTTGGTGATCGACTCATCGCACTCGATGCACGCGACCGACGTCGAGCCGAACCGCCTGGTCGCGGCACAGGATGCGGCCAATGCCTTCCTTGACGAGGTCCCGGAGGACTTCCAGGTAGGCGTGGTCACCTTCGCGGACCGGGCGCGGGTGCTTTCGGTGCCGACTACGGACCGGCCCGCGGTGCGACGGGCGCTGGAGGGCCTCGAGATGGAGCTCGGAACCGCGATCGGCGACGGGATCTGGCGAGGTTTGCTCGTGCAACAACCGCAGCAGGAGCGGAGCTCTGCAGCACCCGTCGGAGCTCTCCCGCCGACCGCGATGGTTCTGTTGTCCGACGGCAACAACACGACCGGTGGGATGGATCCAGTTGAGGCCGCTCGTCGGGCGCAACAGGCAGGCGCGCGGATCTATACCGTTGCCGTCGGGGAGCAGGAGCCGCCGCCGGGGTGGAAGGGGCCGAAACCACCGGACGACGACTTGCTGCGCGAGGTGGCGACGATCACCCACGGGGCGTTCTTCGCGGCCCCCACGCATGCCGACCTCGAGCGGATCTTCCGCGACCTCGGCTCAGGGATCGCCACGGTGACGGAGCAGCGCGAGGTGACGTCCTCCTTCGTCGGCGCCGGATTGCTGCTGCTCCTGCTCGGCGGCGGCATCTCCGCGCTGTGGTTCAACCGGATCCCTTAGAAAGGTGACCGCAGGGGACACCCTTGCCCTCGAGGCTCTATCGCGCGAAAGCGAGGCCTTCCACCGCCAGCAGCTTCACCTTGCGATCGATCCCACCTCCGAATCCAGTCAGCGTCCCGTTGCTCCCGATCACGCGGTGGCACGGGATGATGATCGCGATGTGGTTCGCGCCGTTGGCGCGGCCGACGGCCCGCACCGCCCTCGGGTTGCGGATGCGGCGCGCGATGTCGCCGTAGCTCGCGACTCTTCCGTAGGGGATCGTCTGCAGGGCGGACCAGACCTTCAACTGGAACGGCGTCCCGGTCGGCGCCAGGGCCACGTCGAAGCTCTTGCGTTCGCCGGCGAAGTACTCCTCCAGCTGATCGATCACGTCTGCGAACGGCGCCGGATCGCGTTTCCACACAGGGTTCGGCTCGTAAGGCTCCATGTGGAGCCCGGTGAGGTGGTCCCCATCCGAGGACAACGTGAGGATGCCGATCGGGCTGTCAAGGGTCGTGAAGTAGGTCATCTTCCCTCCTGAAGGTCCAGGCTCGTCCACAGGTACTGCTGTCCATAGGCACGCCACGGGCGCCATTTCCGGGCGCGGGTCTGGGGTTCATCGTCTACGCCGGCTGCGGCGAGTGCACGCTTCACGCCCAGATCTGTCGGCATGAAAGCGTCGGGATCTCCAAGCGCTCGCAGAGCGACGTAGCTAGCGGTCCAGGGCCCAATCCCGGGCAGCTCCAGCAGCGCAGCCCGAGTCTCCTCGCGGTCTGCTCCCGCGTCGACCATGACGTCTCCTGCGGCGATCGCGTGGGTAAGGGATCGCAGCGCGTTCGCGCGGGCCCGCGTCACACCTATCCCCGCTAGATCGGCATCGGCCAGCACCTCTGCCGTAGGAAAGAGCCGCGTGAGCTGCCCGTCTTCGCATGTCAGCGGCTTTCCGAAAGCCGCAACGAGCCGGGCAGCGAAGGTGCGGGCGCCGGCTACGGAGATCTGCTGCCCGAGGACGGCCCGCACCGCCAGCTCCGTCCCATCAACGGCTCCGGGAACCCGCACCCCCGGCAGACGGCGAACCAGCGGCGCGAGCACCGGGTCCCCCGACAAGGCGTCACCTATCGCGACGGGATCTGCATCGAGGTCGAGTAGCCGCCGGCAGCGCTGCACCGCAGCGCTCAGGTCCCTCACGTCGTCGAGGCGCAGGAGGCAGTGGATGTGGCCCTCGTTGGGGGTCAGCGACACGATCGCATGGCTGTGGGGTAGGTCGAGCGTGCGCCGGTAGGTGGTCCCGTCGTAGTGCTCGATCGCCGCAACCGCGCGGGTCCCGAGGAAGCCGAACAGGGCAGCGGTCGCGAGGGGGGCACGGTAGGGGAGGCGCAACTCGATCTCGCCGGGGCGGGCTGTTCCTGTCTTCCTCCCAGCGCGCAGCTGCGTAGGCGTGGACCCGAAGACCGTGCGCACGCTGTCGTTGAACTGCCGGATGCTGGCGAAACCGGATGCGAACGCGATCTCGGAGAAGGTGAGATCGGTCGTTTCGATCAGGGTCCGAGCTGCCTGCGTGCGATGCGCCCGAGCGAGAGCTTGAGGACCTGCTCCCAGCTCCTCGGCCAAGGTTCGATGAAGATGCCGCTCGCTGAGATGGAGCCGCTTCGCGAGGCCCCGTACTCCCTCGCGGTCGACGGCGCCGTCCGCGATCAACCGCATCGCTCGGCCGGCGACGTCGGCCCGTAGATCCCACTCAGGAGAGCCGGGTGCTGCATCTGGGCGGCACCTCTTGCAAGCGCGCAGGCCGTGGCTCTGTGCGGCCGCAGCGCCCGGGAAGAACACGACGTTGCGCCGCTTCGGCGTGAGCGCGGGGCAGCTGGGGCGACAGTAGATCCCGGTGGAGGTGACACCGGTGATGAACATGCCGTCGAAGCGAGCATCTTGTGCTCGGATCACCTGATAGCAGCGATCGAAGTTGTTGAACACACCCGCATCGTGGCACCGGGCGGGGTAGGAAGCTAGCGGTTATCGGACACGACGCTTCAGCCGCTCCTTCTATATCGTCGGAGGAACCAAACGGGCACGGCTGGCGCAGCAGCCGATGAGGTGTACTCGGCGAGAGTTGCGTAGGCGGATCCGCGGCGGCGACGCAGAGCGAAGGAGTGGCGTGATGAACTCGGCGAGGTTGCAGACGCTCTTAAGGCCGCTCGAGGGCGCGCTGCCGGCGCTGCTGGCAGGTGGCGGGCTCGCCTTCAGCGGGGTCTCGGCGTACTGGGACATAGCGACGCACGTAGACGGCGGTCGAGAGCGCTTCCTGACACCGCCGCACCTGGGGATCTATAGCGGCGTGACCGCGGCGTTGGTGGTGATCGGCTCAGCGATGCTCGCCAGACGTCTGGCCGATGGTGTGTCGGTGGGGGCCGCCGTCTTGCACCCGTTTCGCGGAGCCCGTCCCGGCTTGGCGGCAGCCGGCACCGGCTTGGGCGTTGCTCTCGCGGCCGCTCCGATCGACAACGCCTGGCACGAGATCTATGGCATCGATGTCACGATCTGGAGTCCGCCGCATCTGCTCGCGATCTTCGGAGTCGCCGTGGCAGCACTCGGATTGGCGATGCTCGTTGCGCCTGCGACGGCGCATCACCGTCCCTTGCTGCATCACTTCCTGCTGAGTTCTTTCCTCGGCGGGCTGATCCTTACCACTGCGGAGTTCGAATTCAATGGGCCGCAGTACCGCATTGCCTATCACCCTCTGATCCTCGCCGCGTCTACGACGCTCGTTCTGGTGGCCGCGGCGTACGGCCCCGCCCGTTGGAGCGCGACGCGTGTCGCAACATGGTTCGAAGTCGCCCGTCTCACTTCTGTCGTGTTGCTGGTGGCGCTCGGACACTCGCTTCCGTACGTGCCGCTACTGCTTCCGACCGCGATCGCGGCCGATGCCTTCGGGGCGCGGCTTCGACAGAGTCCGGTGGTGGCGGGCGCGGCGCTGGGCTTGATGACGGTCGCGATCAATGTCCTCCTGCTCGAGCTCTTGAACGGCATCAAGTGGAGGGGTGATGACCTGATCTACGGAGCGATCGGGGCTGTGTTCGCGTCGGGGGCCGCGGGAGGGCTGGGTGCGCGTTTGGGCGAGATCCTCGCGGGCGTGCGCATCGGGAGCTCATCGCGGGTCAATTGGAGACGCACGGCTACGGCGGCCTCGTTGCTCATCGTCCTCGTTCCGTCAGCCGCCGTTGCTCACGAAGTGGGCGGCGATGCAGGCGCGGGTGTGGTCTCGTGGCAGCCGGCGGAGGTCGGGGTTGGCGATGAGGTCGTGCTCGAGGTGCGTGACCTCGACATCGTGTCGGGAGCGGGCGTCGAGTCGGTGCGGGTCGAGGCGTGGCGCGCCGAGCACCGGCTCATGATCCCGTTGACGCGCGAGGACACCTCTTACTCCGGACGCTTCCGCCTCCCAGAGCAAGGTCCATGGATGCTGTTGATCCGCGTTGCCGCTGGTGACGAGGCATTGCTCGCGACCCAGCAGGTGGAGGTGACGGATCGACCCACCGCTGGCGTTGGTCACCATCAGGAGTCCTTCACCCTCGGGCTCGACACCCTGAGCGGGTCGGATCCCCCCGGCTGGCTGGACGCCCTCGCCTACCTCGTTTCGGTAGCAGTACTCCTGTTGCTCATCCGGGGCCTGGTGCGCTCGCTTCGCCGCCTAGCTGACGAGGGCGCAGCAACGGCGGCCTGAACCCCAGTTCCTAAAGACGTGGAATTGTGAGACACAGGTGCCGAGGCCTGTGTCGCCCAGGAGCCGAGGCCGGGCCACAGAGTGGGACACAGGTACCGGGCCAATGTGGGACAGAGGAGCCGAGACTTCACATCCTGAGGGCTTTTGCTAGCGCGCCCGGAGGGATTCGAACCCCC
>JADDQX010000100.1 GCA_016781115.1 Actinomycetota bacterium
GCAACGAGGGGGCCCGCCAGCGCCCCGCGGCCGACCTCATCGCATCCGGCCACTCGCTCGAAGCCCGCTGCGTTCAGCCGGGCCTCCATGAGCCCCGAAGCATCCGTCGCCATCGCCGAGGACTCTACCGACAGCACCGGCCGCCTGGCACGCCGTCCGGCGAGGCGGGGCCGGGGCTGCGACCGAACCCGCTACAGGAGCCGGAGGTCCTCGGTCGGCCAGATGATCACGAAAGCCCGTCCGATCACCTTGTCCTCGTCGATCGGACCGAGGATCCGGGAATCCTCCGAGTTCGCCCGGTTGTCACCCATCACGAAGATGCGTCCGGCCGGGACCCGGCAGGCGTCGCCCGCGGCCTCCATCTCCAACCTCTTGCAATCCGAGCGGGTGATGGTCGAGCTGATCTTGTCGTTGCCGCCCTTCACGAACGGTTGCTCGACCTCCTCGCCGTTGATCACCAGGCGCCGCGGTGAGCCGCTGTAGCGGATCGTGTCGCCCGCGGTTGCAACGACCCTCTTGATGTAGTCCTCCTCGCCTCCCGTAGGGAGCCCCAGGAGCTCGCGGAGGAAGTTCCGCGCGTCCTGGTGCCACGGCGCATCGGGCGCCCGGCCGAAGACGGACTTCTCGAAGACGACGACGTCCCCGCGTCTCGGGTCGTGGAGCGTGTAGCTGATCTTCTCGACCAGAACGCGATCACCCTCGACGAGCGTGGGCTTCATGGATGCCGACGGGATGAAGAAAGCCTGTACCAGGAAGGTCTTGATGACGATCGCGATGCCGAACGCGATGAGAACGAGCATCGGGAGCTCGGTGAGGTGCTTGCCGAAGCTCCGCCAGCGGCTCCGGCGCTTCAGGGGAACCGGAGTGCGGAACGGCGCCTGCACCTCCTCGCCTGCCACTCCCTTTCCTTCGGTGACCGTGGACGAAGTGTTCTCGTCCTCAGCGGCAGACATAGAGAACAGGTTAGAGCGTTCCGAAGTCTTCAGGCGGCCAGATCAACAGGAAGGCGTGGCCCACGACCTTGGCGGCGTCGATGGGGCCGAAGTTACGGGAGTCGTCCGAGTTGTTGCGGTTGTCACCCATCACGAAGATCTTGCCTGCCGGCACCTCGGTCGGACCGAACGCGGAGGTCTGCTGGTCCTCGGTCAGATAGGGCTCCTCGACCACCTGGTCGTTGACGAACACGCGGCCGTCTCGGCCCTCGATCGTGTCGCCGCCTACAGCCATCACGCGTTTGATGAAGTCCTGCTCGGTTCCGGTGGGAAAGCCGAAAAGGCCCCTGATCGATTCCGAGATGCCGTCCCAGATCGAGTCGTCCTCCGGAGCCGTAGCCGGCATGACAAGGTTCTTCTCGAACACCACCACGTCCCCGCGACCGGGAGCGCCGACGCGGTAGCTGAGCTTCTCTACCAGCACGCGATCGCCTTCGACCAACGTCGGCTCCATAGAAGCGGACGGGATGTAGAACGCCTGCAGCAGGAAACTCTTGATCAGAAGCGCCACGACGAAAGCCACGACCACCAGCACCGGAAGCTCGCGGAGGAACGAGTGCCGCTTGTGTGGTGACCCCGGTGCGGCCTCAGGAAGGCCCGGGTCCGCCGGACGCGGGCGTGCCGGGGTGTCGAGACGTTCCGTGGGGGGCGAAGGCGGCGCCGGTGCGGGGCGGTGCGCGTCGTATCCGGGTTGTTCGGACACCCTTACGTGTCGCGGCGTTCTTTGACCTTGGCCTTCTTACCCACCCGCGACCGTAGGTAGTAGAGCTTGGCGCGGCGGACGTCGCCCCGGGTCGCGACATCGATCTTGGCGATCATCGGCGAGTGGATCGGGAACGTCCTCTCCACGCCGACCCCGAAGGAGATCTTGCGAACCGTGAAGGTCTCCGAAAGCTGACTGCCGCGGCGGCGGATCACGATGCCCTCGAAGATCTGGACCCGCTCCCGCTCGCCTTCCACCACGCGCACGTGAACCCTCACCGTGTCTCCCGCACGGAAGTCGGGAAGGTCGTCGCGTAGATACGGCCTCTCGACCAGATCCGTCGGGTTCATCTCGGCTCTCCTGTCCTCAATCTCTTCATGGCGCGCGCGGCGCGCTCGTGGCGTAGCCCGGACGGGATTCGAACCCGTGATCTCCGCCTTGAGAGGGCGGCGTCCTTGGCCAACTAGACTACCGGGCCTTAGCTTTGCTGCAGCTGGGGCGCCTGGATTCGAACCAGGACTAGCGGAACCAGAATCCGCCGGGCTGCCAGGTTACCCCACGCCCCAAGGGCAGCGGAGAGGATACCAGCGGCTATTTTGCCGCCGCCCGGCGCAATCTGACTAAGGTCTCGTCGCGACCGAGGATCTCCAGCGACTCGAACAGCGGAGGCGAGACGAGCGTGCCGGTGACGGCTGCTCGCACCGGTTGGAACGCCTTCTTGGGCTTGAGCTCGCGCTCCTCGGCCAGCGCACGCATCGCCTCTTCGATCGACGTCGTGGTCCATTCATCCAGCGAGGCCAGCCTGTCGGAGAGCTCGCGGAGGTAGTCGTCTTGGCCGTCTAGGGCCTTCGCCGCCTTGTCGTCCGGCTCGACCCCTCCGAACAGGAACGCGATCATCGGCGGAGCCTCGGTCAACCTCTTCATCCGCTCGGTCAACAGGGGCGTCACGCGGCGCAGGATCGACACTCCCTCTTCCGTGTCGGCGGGAAGGCCGGCCCGGACACAGAAAGAGACGAGCGCGTCCGCGATCGCGTCGGGATGGGAGCCGCGGATGTAGTGCCCGTTCAACCACTCGAGCTTCGAGATGTCGAACGCCGCAGGGTTCTTCCCGACACGCTCGAGCGAGAACTTCTCGATCAGCTCCTCCGTCGAGAAGATGTTGGTCCTGTCGTCGAAGCTCCAGCCCAGAAGGGCGAGGTAGTTGACCATCGCCTCAGGCATGAACCCCTGGTCGCGGTATGCCCGCACCGCGACATCCCCCCACCGCTTGGAAAGCGGCCTCCCTTTGTCGTCCACCAGCAGAGGGAGATGCGCGAACACCGGCAGCCCGTCCGCTCCCAGAGCCTCACGAACGAGGATCTGGCGCGCCGTCGATGCGACCAGGTCGTTGCCGCGGATGATGTGCGTGATGTTCATCGCGAGGTCGTCCACCGTCACCGCCAGCATGTAGGTAGGTGAGCCGTCGGACCTCTGGATCACGAAGTCCGGCGTAAGCCCGAGTTCGGTCGACATCTCCCCCAGCACCTCGTCGTGAAAGGTGATCGTGCGGCCCTCCGGCACCTGGAACCGGACCGAGGAAGCTCGACCCTCTGCCTCGAACGTCTCGATGTCGCTGGGCGTGAGATGGCGGCAACGGCCGCTGTAGCCCGGAGCGCGCTTCTCGCTTTGCGCTCTCGCGCGCTCGGCCTCCAGCTCCTCCGGGGTGCAGTAGCAGCGGTAGGCGGCGCCCGACGCCAGCAGCTTCTGTGCCGCTTCGTCGTAGAGGCCGAATCTCTCGCTCTGACGGTAGGGCCCGCTCGGCCCCCCTACCTCCGGACCCTCGTCCCACTCGAGGCCGAGCCACCGCATGTCCTCCAGAACCGCCTGGTAGTTCTCCTCCGTGGCGCGCTTCGCGTCCGTGTCCGCGACCCGCAGCACGAACGAACCACCGTGGTGCCGCGCGAACAGCCAGTTGAAGAGGGCAGTGCGGGCGTTGCCGACGTGGATCGAACCGCTGGGAGCCGGCTCGATGCGCGTGCGCACGATGTCGTGGTTCATCGCGTGACCCTATAAGCGGGGAATAACACTGCCGGAACGAGAGTTGCCGCGAGCAGGACACCCGCGAAAGGGACAGTGACATGGATCCTGCCATCGATCCCAGAGCCGTCATCGGACACGTACATCTGAAGGTCTCCGATCTCGCTCGCGCGGAAGACTTCTACACGCGCGTGCTCGGCTTCGAAGTCACGAACAGGTACGGCGACAGCGCGGTCTTCCTCTCGGCCGGCGGATATCACCATCACCTCGGCCTCAACACCTGGCACAGCAAGGGATCGGCCCCCGGAGACCCTCGACGGCCGGGCCTGTTCCACTTCGCGATCCTGTACCCCGACCGGGCCTCGCTGGGGAAGGCGGTCAGCCGTGTGCTGGAACAGGGGTGGCAGATCGACGGTGCGGCCGACCACGCTGTCAGCGAGGCCGTGTACCTCCACGACCCCGACCACAACGGGATCGAGCTCTACCGGGACCGACCGCGTGAGGAATGGAAGCTCGAGCCGGACGGCAGCATCCACATCGTCACCGAGCCGCTCGACGTCCGAGCTCTGCTCGCGGAAGCCGCAGCTCTCTCCTAAAACGGCGCACCGTTTCGCTCCCCACCCAGCCGCTGCAGGTCCAGCCCGTGTGGTCTCAAGCGAAAGCGCGAAGAGGATGTTTCGCCTCTCGAGCCCTGGGTAGATGAGGCTCCAGATCAGAACAAGCAGGGCCGCAGTGCGGAGACGGTCGGCCAGAGCGGGAGGCGGATCGTGGGTGGACATTCCGTACTGACGCGCGTCGCGCGGTGGAGCAGGAACCGCACGGCCGACCTTCTTCGGCCCTTCAGCATCATCACGATCGTGGGAGTTCTCATGAGCCTCGCGGTTCCGGCCATGGGCGGGCCCTCCGGCGGAAGCTCAGATGAGGCAGCGCGGGGGCGCTATCTGGTCGTCCTGAAAGACTCAGCCCCCTCTGCACGAGATGTCGCGGCCGAGCACGGCCGGCGTCACGGCGCCGCGGTGGACCTCGTCTATCAGCACGCGCTAAAGGGTTACGCAGCCGAGCTTCCGGAACAAGCTCTAGAAGGCGTAAGGCGAGACCCGCGCGTCGCCTTCATCGAGCCGGACCAGGTCGTGCAAACGACCTCGCAGGTTGTCCCGACCGGCGTCGGGCGCATCTTCGCCCCGACCAATCCGACCCTCGACATCGACGCCACGGACGACGTCCGGGTCGACGTGGATGTGGCGATCCTCGACACGGGCATCGACCCCGGGCATCCCGACCTCAACGTTGTGTCTCTCTCCGATTGCACCGCGTCCAGCTCGCTGGGCTTCTGCGTAGATGACGCCGGGCGCGATGACCATGGACACGGGACCCACGTCGCTGGCACTGCGGCCGCCCTCGACAATGGCCTGGGCGTGGTGGGGGTGGCTCCCGGCGCGCGGCTGCACGGCGTAAAGGTGCTGTCTGCGACCGGATCCGGGCTTCTTTCGTGGGCCGTAGGCGGCATTGACTGGGTCACGCAGAGGTCCGACTCCATCGAGGTCGTCAACATGAGCCTGGGGTGTGAGTGCACCAGCGTCGCCCTAGATCAGGCGCTGGCGAGGTCGGTGGACCGCGGCGTCGTGTACGCCGTGGCCGCCGGTAACAGCGACGCGGATGCGAGCGCTTTCTCCCCGGCCGGGCATCCAGATGTGATCACCGTGTCCGCCCTCGCCGATTTCGACGGGGCGCCCGGCGGCATGGGGGCCGCCTCGTGCAGAGTGGACACGGACGACACCTTGGGCGAGTTCAGCAACTGGGGGTCCGAGGTGGAGGTCGCCGCGCCCGGCGTATGCGTGTACTCCACCTCGCTCAATGGCGGGTACCGAACCATGAGCGGGACCTCTATGGCCTCCCCGCACGTCGCCGGGGCGGCCGCGATCGTGGCCAGCGGCGCGAACGACCTCAAGGATCGGAACGATGTTGCTGCGGTGCGGGACCGGATCATCGGCTCTGGCAACTTCGACTGGCTCGACGACTCAGGGGACGGCGCACACGAGCCCCTCTTGGATGTGGCAGACCCCACGATCTTCTCGGCCAACAGCCCCGACCGCACGATCGGGGGCGCCGCTCCCCCCTCGTCTCCGCAGAATGAGGCACCAGTCGCGTCGTTCACCTATTCATGCTCGAGCCTCAGTTGCAGCTTCGACGCGGGCGACTCCTCCGACGCCGATGGAACCATCTCCAGTTACCAGTGGGACTACGGGGACGGCACGACCGCGACCGGGATCGCGGTGGAGAAGAGCTATGAGTCCTCGGGTACCTACACGGTTCGGCTCACCGTCGTCGACGACGACGGCGCGGCTTCGACGGCCGGGCGGGAGATCCAGGTAAGCGAAGAAGCAGCGTCTGACGGCAACCCGATCGTCTTGAACGCCTCCGGATCCAAGGCCGGAGGAAAAACCAGCGTCACCTTGCAATGGGCCGGAACCGACGCGGCCGGGATGGTTGTCGTCTATCGCAACGGCGAGGTGCTGACCACGACCGCAGACGACACGATCCATACCGACGTCATCGAAGGGTCTGCCAAATCCCTCACCTACAGGATCTGCGAGGAAGGAACCACCAGGTGCTCGAACGAGGCGAAGCTGTTCTGAGACCTAACGGACGGCTACACGGCCTCGACGACGACCGCCGACGAGCGCGCGTCCGCGCAGCTCGGCTCCGGCAGCGTTTCGGCGCGGTACTCCTTCGTCTTCACAACCTTTAGGACCAGGCTCCAGGCGCCATCTTCGTCGGTGACGGTGCGGCCGAGGATGTGTGATCTCTCGCTGTCACCGGCCGGCCCCGTCAGGGCAACGGCTTGGCCGCCGACGCAGCCCGCAGGACCGGTGACGACACCCGAGAACACAACGTTCGATCCCTTCGGCACGGTCGTCTCGGAAGCTTGCAGCGTGATCGCTCGTGCCGTGGGGGTCTCTTCCGGGGTCGGCGTCGGGTCCGGGGTGGGGGTCTCTTCCGGGGTCGGGGTCTCTTCCGGGGTCGGGGTCTCTTCCGGGGTCGGCGTCGGGTCCGGGGTGGGGGTCTCTTCCGGGGTCGGCGTCGGGTCCGGGGTGGGCGTCGGCTCCGGCTCGGGCTCGGAGAGCAGAGGCGAGACGCAGACCTCGAGCACCTCCGTCGTCGGCAGCACCGACGAGAGGGGGACCATCACTTCCTCCGAGGCGCCGCCCTCGAAGCGGCGATCGTTGTCCGTTCGGGTGCCCGAGATGAACGCGGCTGCGAACAGGCTGCCTCCGAACGACGTGCCGGTCGCGGTCACGGAGATGACCCCGTCGTATTCGGCCTCACAACCGGTGACGTCCGGGCCGGTCTCCACGATCAGATGAGGTGCGGTGAGGCTTGTGCTGAGGTCCACGAACAGGATGGCGTCCTCGAGGCCCGGCGTGGTCACGGCGTGGTTTCCCAGGACCCGCACCGTTGCCGACGGCACGTCCCCGAGTGGGATCGTCTGAGGGAACAGAGCGTCTGCTCGGGCCACGGCAACCGGGACCATCGCGATGATGCAGGAAAGTGCGGCAGCGAGAACGCACGTCTTTCGGATCACCTTCGTCTCCTCATCCCCCGGGTGGCTGCGTGGCTAGATAGCTAATGACGCCGGCGGGGGTCGGCTTCCGCCGACCCCCAAGGCGACCGATCAAGTCCTAGAGGTCCAGGCAGATCGCCAGCACTTCCGTGATCTCGCCGGCGTTGCCCAGCGACTTCGAGTCGCCGAAGTGCGCGTTGTAGGGCACCGTGGCGCCGTTGGCGTCCTGTGCGGTCCCGTTCAGGGTGAAGTCGGCGGTGAGTTGCCCGCCCGCGCCGACCATGTCGACGCCGATGAAGGGGACTTCGCCCTCGGAGCAGTCGTCGGCCGCTGCGGCCTCGGACACGATCAGGTCGGAGGTCTGGCCCTTGACCAGGTAGTCGAGGACTGCGGTTCCGCCGAAGTTCCTCGGAAGCTGCTTCTTGTTACCGAGCAGAGTCACGCTGCCGCCGGCAGTGGCCGGGATCGCGAAGCTGATGGAGTCGCTCTTGTCGATGCTGTGAGCGGTCGCCATCGAGGCGAAAGCTGTCGCCGCGACCACGACGGCCGCGAGAAGGGCGGTGACCTGCCGGAAGATCTTCTTCGTCATTTCTCTTTCCTTTCGTTGAACGGTTGAATGGATGCGTTGCAGTGCTGCTGATGCTGCCGGACTTCTTGCTTCACCCGCGATTCCTGATTGCCTCCTTCCCACCAGGCGCGGCGCCGGGTGCGGTTACCGCCGGGTGCGGCGGACCCTGACCCTTGTGCGCCTC
>JADDQX010000017.1:0-12707 GCA_016781115.1 Actinomycetota bacterium
ACGTCGACGTCGTGCTGCGATAGATAGGTGCTCTCGAAACCGGCGATGAACTCCAAGGACATCCCTTCACTGCGCGGACAGAAAGGAGTGGGGGCGGGCGCCGCCTGGCGACACGTTTCCCCGTAGCTAGGAGTTCAACCACGCCGAAGGTTACACGGCGGGTGACGGATTCAGCCCTTTCGCGGCTTTCTGGGACGTCTCCAGGGGTTGGGGAATGGCCTCGGTCGTGGGTAGGTTCGTCAAGGCACGGTCGAGATGAGGAGGGGTGATGAAGCTCGAAGGCGTGCATCACGTCACTGCGATCACCGGAGACGCCCCCGGCACCGTCGAGTTCTACGCAGGTTTGCTCGGCCTGCGGTTGGTGAAGAAAACCGTCAACCAAGACGACCCGACCGTCTATCACCTCTTCTACGCGGACGAGCGTGGGAGCGCCGGCTCCGACATCACCTTCTTCGAGTATCCGGGCGTTCCCCCCGGACGTGCTGGCGACGGGATGGTGCACCGCGTCGTTTTCCGGGTCCCGACGCTCGATGCGCTCGACTTCTGGGATCGCCGTCTCACGTCGGCCGGTGTGGAGACACAGCGCGGGGCCGACGCGCTGCTCTTCTCCGACCGCGAGGGCCTCGATCTAGAACTGGTGGTCGATCGCTCGGGCGATGAGCCTCTTCAAGCCGACCATCCGGATGTTCCTCTGGATGTCGCGATCTCCGGCTTCGAGGGCGTCCGCGCCTACAGCAGCATGCCGGAGACGAGCAAGGCGCTGTTGGAGGATGCCTTGGCGTTCGAAGCGGTGGGCGAGAGCACCTGGGTGGCGAGGGGTGATCAGCGCGGAGGGTCCTACCGGTTGGATCCTCCGCCTCGCGAACGGCCACTGAACGGCGCCGGCACCGTTCACCACGTCGCCTGGGCTTCGTCCATGGACGAGCACGAGGCGTGGCGGGAACGGGTGCGCGTCGCGGGCGCCTCGCCGACGCCGGTGATCGACCGTTTCTACTTCCGATCGATCTACTTCCGGGAGCCGTCCGGGGTGTTGTTCGAGATCGCAACGCTGGGCCCGGGCTTCACCGCGGACGAAGACCTGGCCACGCTGGGCCAGGCTCTGTCGCTGCCTCCCAACTACGAGCACCTCCGGGACAAGCTGAAGGACGTCTTGACGCCTCTTCCCGATCCGCGTTCTTCCTCTGGAACCTCGGCCTAGCCGGGACTACAGTGGTCGAGAGCTACCGGCATCTGCTGGGAACCTTCTGAGGGGAAGGCCGGTGACGGGCACCCCGAACGCCATTCGAGGGTCAAGCGGCTGGTGACCGAGGTGCGGCCGGCTCCATAGCGATCTCGCTCCGCTGCTACGCCCAGCGACGCAGCTCCTCGCGCGCGATCACCATCTTGTGCACCTCGTCGGCGCCGTCGACGATGTGAAGCGTACGCGCGTGCGCGTACATCATGGCGAGTGGGAAGTCGTCCGAGACGCCGGCCCCCCCATGGACCTGGATCGCCCGGTCTATGACCCACGTCGCCAGCTCGGCCGCAGCCACCTTGATGGCCGCTATCTCCATGCGTGCGTTTTCTTTGCCGACCGTGTCCATCATCCAGGCGGCTTTCAGGGTCAGAAGCCGAGCTTGCTCGATCGCGATGCGAGCTTCCGCGATCCAGTCCCGGATCACGCCCTGCTTCGAGAGCGGGATCCCGAACGCGGTGCGCGCATGCGCCCGGCGACACATCAACTCGAGGGCGCGTTCGGCCATGCCGATGGCCCGCATGCAGTGGTGGATGCGGCCCGGCCCCAAGCGCGCCTGGCCGATCAGGAATCCGCCGCCCTCTTGACCCAGCAGGTTCGTGCGCGGCACGCGCACATCTTCGAAAGCAATCTCGCAATGTCCGTGCCCTGCGTCGTACCCGAAGACTGGCAACGTCCGAACCACGTTCACCCCGGGAGCGTCCATGGGCACGAGGACGAGGCTGTGCTGCAGGTACTTGTCGCCTTCCGGGTTGCTACGCCCGAGGAACAGACAGACCTTGCACCGAGGGTCGGCCGCACCGCTCGTCCACCACTTGCGACCGTTGATCACGTAGTCGTCGCCGTCGGTGACGATCGTGCTCTGCAGGTTCGTTGGATCGGAGCTCGCAACCTGCGGTTCCGTCATCCCGAAGCAGGACCGGATCTCCGCCTCGAGCAGCGGCTTCAACCACCGATCCTTCTGCTCCTCGGTTCCGAACTCGAGGAGGATCTCCATGTTCCCGGTGTCCGGAGCGGCGCAGTTCGTCGCTTCGGGCGCGAGGGGGCTGCGGCCCATGATCTCGGCTAGAGGTGCGTAATCGAGGTTCCCGAGGCCCGCGCCGTAGCGCTCGTCGGGCAGGAAGAGGTTCCAGAGCCCCCGCGTCCGTGCCTCCCTCTTTAGCTCCTCCATCACCGGCGGCTGCACGTGGGGGTCTTCTTGCGCCTTGATCTGATCCGCGTACACCCGCTCGCTCGGGTACACGCGCTCCTCCATGAAGGTCAGGAGGCTGGCCTGCAGCTCTTGCGACCTCGCGTTGTGCTCGAAGTCCACGACAACCTCCTGTCTGTTCGGCCTCCCTGAGAGGAGGCTAGCGGTCGGTTCTAGGAAATCCGGGTCTCGCGCGCTATGCGCACGGCTTCCGCCGCTCCGCCCGCCCAGGGTTCGCCGTGGCCGGTCAGAAGCATCTTCGCCCCGGTCTCGGCGATTGCATCGAGCGTCTGCAGGTTCCGCTCGGGGTCGGCCGTTGCCGCTCCTGCCACGATCCGCGGGCCCGTGGCGCCGGTGTACGGATCGGCCATCACGATGGCATCGCCCGTGATCACGACGTCCCGGTCGGGGAAGTGGAAGGCGCTGTGACCAAGCGTGTGCCCCGGCGTGTAGACGACGCGCGGCGTCCCCGGCACCTCCAAGGCGTCTCGATCGTCGCTGAAGCGAGTCACCTCCTCCAGGGCGTCGGGCCAGAACGCGCGTGATCTCAGCAGGGCCGTCTGGATGGGAAAGCTCTGTTTTTTGAACAGATAAGGCAGCCTGCCCCTCGCGTGCGAGTACTGCGACGGGTGCTGCGTCAGCGGGACGTCGTTCGTGTGCACCCAGACCGGGACTCGCAGCTCCTTCCGGGCGCGCTCGGCGAAGCCGATGTGGTCGAAGTGCCCGTGGGTCAGGATGACGGCGTCGATGTCGTCGCGGCCTCGGCTGAGGGTTGTGAGGGCTTTGTCAAGCGAAGCCCACGACGTTGGAACGCCGCAATCGACGATCGTCAGGCGACCTCCGTCTTCCACGAGGTACCAGTTGGTGTAGGCGTCCTCGATCCTGTGTATGCCCTTCGCAACGTCTCGTGTCAGCAACGGCGTCTCCCTCCAGGTGCGCGGACGGGAGAGCATCGCGCACCCGCGGGCGCCCACTTTTTGGGGGTGGTATAGCGGTCTGACCGCTGCTAACCTGAGCCCGCTGAGACCCCAGCTCCTGCTCTACGAGGTGCGGGATCCAGCGATCCGAGGCCCCTCCCGCATCCGAAGAGCTGTTACAGCACGCGCGGACCAGGGGAGGCCCGATGACCGAGTCAACCGCACCACAGCTTTCCCATACGGCGGGATCGGTGTTGATCGTGGATGATGACGCCGAACTGCGTCATGCGCTGCATCTGCTGTTCGACTTCGAGGACTTCGACGTCGTCGACGAGGCAGCTAACGGCGTAGAGGCCGTGGCGTCCGCACTCAGACACCAGCCGGATTTCGTCATCCTCGACTACCTCATGCCCCGCCTGGACGGAGAGGGGACCGCGGAGCTTCTTCGGGCGGTCTCTCCCGAGAGCAGGATCGTCGCGTTCTCCGCCGCTCTGGCGTCCAAGCCCGAGTGGGCGGACGCGTTCCTCAACAAGACCCACATCACTGAGGTTGCGCCCCTGCTCCAGTCCTTGCTCGAGACCCGCGCTCCGGCGCGGGCGATCGCATGACGAAGAGCTTCTGCCCCACATGCCGGCGCACCGTCTATCGCGGTGACGGGGACGGCGACTCGTGCCCGGTGTGCTCGAGCCCGCTGATCGGCGAGCCCGCGGGCGCTAGGGCGATCGAGCGCGAACAGGTGCAGCCGTCACTAGCCGTCGCCGCCGGTGGTGAGGCCGGGCTCCGCCTCGGGGGCTACTTCCTAGGCTGATCTAAGTGGCCGGCACCACAGCCGGCTCGATCTGTGGCTCCTAACGTCGGGCGCGTCCGTGGCGTTCGACGAAGGAGTCCGCAATGCGCTGGCTTACCGGCATCCTGCTTTTGGCCCTGGTCCCCACGGGGGCTGCAGCTGCAACTGCTCGCGGTTGCACCACAGGAACATCCCAGGACGACGAGATCGTCTGCTCGATCCGCGATGACGCGCATCTCGGTGACGCCGGGGACGACGTCGTGCTCGGACGCCAAGGCAACGACCGGCTCGGTGCGGGCACGGGCCACGACCGGCTCTTCGGGGGGAACGGGAGCGACGCGCTGATGGGCCACGAGGGGAACGACATCCTCGACGGCGAGGGTGCGGCCGACTCCCTGTTCGGAGACGATGGCTGGGATGACCTGCGCGGCTCCGCCGGGGGTGACTCTCTCGTTGCCGGGGCCGACGACGACTCCCTCGATGGTGGCACCGACGACGACGAGGCGCGGGGACAGGGCGGAGCCGATGGGCTGTTCGGCGGCGACGGCGACGACCGCCTGAACGGCGGACATGGCGGCGACATGATCGACGGCCAGTGGGGCCACGACGCACTGGTGGGTGGATGGGGCGGTGACGAGCTCTATGGCGGCTCGGGTGGTGACGAGATCCACCCTGGGCCGGGCATCGACTTCGTCTCGGGCGGCGAGGGGGATGACCGCATCTACGCCGCGGGCGGCGATCGGGATCGGATCCGCTGTGGCCCGGGCGAGGACATCGTCGAGGTGGACGGGGGCGACCGGGTTGCGTCCAGCTGCGAGACCGTGAGCCGCCGGCGAGAGGCCTCCTGATGACGTCCGCTCCACGGTGGGTCTTGGTCGCGATCTGGTCGAGGTCGTTGGGGCGGCGCGAGCCTTCGGTCGCCCGAGCGGACCGCCTCCACACCTGATCCGGCTCCCGAAGGACCCGTAAAGCTCCGGCGGACGGCTGCCGATACTCCTAGAGCTGACTAGTCACATCGAGCTAGTCCAAGCTCAGGAGAACGAGATGCATGCGCCCGTGGCATCCCTCGGCGAAGCCGCTGCCGGTCGTCGCATCTTGAGCTCTTTCATCACGGAACAGGTACGGGTGCTGCTCGAGGAGCGCTCCACGCGTCTCGGCGTCGTCGGGGCCCTCCTGGTGATGGCCTCGCTGTTCAGCCTGATCCCCACCCCTATGGGAGTAGATCCCGGGTGGATGTTCATCGTCCCCGTAGCGATCGCGTCGATCGCGGCGGGGCTGAGAGAGGGGCTGGTCACGGCGCTCGCTGCCTCCACCCTCGTCGCCTTCTATACCGGTGCTTCGACCGGAGAGCTCGAGCCCGGGATCATGCTGGGAGTCGTGTTGGCCCGCTTCGCGCTCTACGGCCTTACCGCCGGCTTCCTCGGCGCGTTCGCCGAGGCGCACTACTCGGTCCAGTCGGGACTTCGCCAACTGGCATCGACCGATCCGCTGACGAAGGTATCGAACGTCGCACGCTTCTACGAGGTGATCGCGGGTCTGGAGAGCTGCTCCAGGAACTTCGCCCTCGTCCTGGTCGACCTCGACGACCTGAAGACGCTCAACGACAGGTACGGCCATCAGACGGGGTCGCTCGCGATCCAGACGGTGGCCAACTCTCTCCGGCGGGTGGTGCGCGGCAGTGATTGCGTCGCCCGGTTCGGCGGCGACGAGTTCGTCGTCGTGTTGAAGGACGCAGACCGTGCCGGCGCGCAGATCGTGACGAACCGACTTCGAGAGGTACTTCAAGAACAAGGTCTCCCGGCGGCCCCCGATGTCCAGCTCAGCGTCAGCATCGGCGTCGCGATCGCGGGTGAGGATGGGGAGACCTCGGAGGACCTCCTGGCTGCGGCTGACGAAGCGATGTACCTCGACAAGCGTGCTCGAAAGAACTGTGCCTCCCACAGCGCCCACGGGAGCGTCGCATGAAGCAGCTTCCGCTACAAGACGAGGCGCGGCGAGGGCGAGCGGGTCAGATCGAGGCTTGTTTCTGCGAGAGCTGCCGCCGGCTGCTGTACCTCGCGCACGAGGACGAGTTGTTCTGCCCCGTGTGCTCCTGGCCGGTCACGCCCGTTCGGACGGCTACTCCGCATAGTGCGGAGGAGGACGCGCCAAACCTCTCGGGGTGAGCTGCAGGTGTCCCTGTAGCATCCCCACGATGACCGACCTAGCCGCGCTGTCGACGGAGAACACGCTGCTGGAGACGCTCGGGATCCGTGCGATCGAGGCATCAGCCGACCGCGTCGTGCTGGAGCTGGACGTCACTCCTCGGGTCCATCAACCGATGGGGCTCCTGCACGGGGGAGCCTCGGCTGCGTTGGCCGAGACGGCCGCGTCGATCGGTGCTTATGTCAACAGCGATCCAGCGAACGAGTACGCCGTGGGCACAGACCTGAACATCAGCCACCTGCGCGCGCGGCGCGACGGCACGATCAGGGCGACGGCGAGCCCCATCCGCAAGGGCAGAACCATGCATGTCTGGCACATCGACATCACAGACGAACAAGGTGTGGCGGTCGCGGTCGCCCGCTGCACCCTCGCGATCCGTCCTCAACGGGACTCGTAGGAGGCGTTATGTACAAGCGGATACTCGTCGGCACCGATCTCTCATCGACCGCGCAGGTGGCGACGGAACGGGCGGCCCGTCTCGCGTCTCGGCTCGATTCCGAACTGGTCATCGTTCACGCCGGCAGCGACCGAGAGCGGGTCGAGGAAGTGGCCGAGGGCTACGGTGGCCGAGGCGTCGCCGCCTCTGGACCTCCTGCGGAGGTGCTGGTGTCTCAAGCTGAAGCCGAAGGCGCCGACCTGATCGTCGTAGGCAGCGTCGGCATGAGTGGCGCGAGGCGTTTCATGCTCGGAAACGTCCCGAACAAGGTTTCGCATCACGCTCCGACGGACGTGCTGATCGTGAAAACGGACGCTCCGCGCACGGAGGTCGATTTCAGCCGCATCCTGGTCGGAACCGACGGGTCGCCGACGGCGATGCGCGCCGTGGATATGGCGGCCGAGCTCGCCAAGTGCCTCGCAGCGAGGCTCAGCATCGTGTGTGTTTACGAACCTCCGACCGAACAGGAGTTGCAGCAGCTGCGCGCCGACCCCAATGATCCGGTTGCTCAGTGGAACATCGGCGGGGACGTGCGAGGCATCCCTGAGGAGTTCAAGTGGAAGATCGCCGGCGCGACCGAGGCCGAAGATGTGCTGGATCGTGCGGTCGAACACGCGACGAAGGTCGGCGTGGACGCGGAGGTCGAGGCGATCCGGGGCAACCCCGCAGAGGAGCTGATCGCGTACGCGCAGAGAGGCAACTTCGATCTCATCGCTGTGGGCAGCGTGGGCATGAGCGGCGCCAAACGGTTCATGTTGGGCAATGTTCCTCACCGGATCTCGCACCACGCGCCGACCGACGTGCTGATCCTGCGAACGTCGTGAGCCGGTGGCGCGCCCTGGTCGTTATGGCTCATCCGGACGACATGGAGTTCTCGTGCGCCGGGACGCTCGCTCGCTGGGCGATTCAGGGTGCAGAGATCACCCTGTGCATCGCGACCGACGGGTCCACCGGCACCCAGGACCGCGAGCTGATGGGGCGCCGTCTTCACGAGATCAGGGTGCAGGAGTCCGAAGCCGCGGCGAAGGTCGTTGGGATCCAGCATCTGGAGTGGCTGGACCTCCGGGACGGCTACGTCGAGTACACACTCGATCTTCGACGTGACGTCGCCCGCCTCTTCCGGCGGCACCGGCCGCACCGATTCGTCGTCCTGGACCCGACCCCGACCATCGAGGACCGCTTCATCAACCATCCCGATCACCGGGCCATCGGGCAAGCATGTCTCGACGTGTCGATGACGGCCGGGACCACGCCCGGCCACTTCCCCGAGCTGCTCGATGAAGGTCTGGATCCCTGGCGCGGTCTGCGCGAGCTGTGGATAGCGGGCCCGGGCCTCAAGCCTCGCCTCGTCGACATCAGCGAGACGATCGAGCGCAAGATCGAAGCGCTCCGCTGTCACCGCAGCCAGGTCGGCGACCGGAGCGACGAGGTCGAGCAGTTCGTGCGCGAGTTCACCGCCGAGCTGGGGCGGTCCGCCGGGTTCTCCCACGCGGAGTCCTTCCGCGTGATCTCGCAGGGGCCCGGGTTCCACGCCGGAGAGCAGGAAGACGAGGTCGACCTGGGGGACCTGGCAGAGGCCCCGACGGACCTTCGCTCCGCCAAGGCCTAGCGGAGGCGCTCTCGGTCGGCGGGAGGTGCCCGTTCACCGAGACTTCACACCGACGGCGGGAGGGACGTACTGCTTCGCGCCGAACCCTTGTGACAACGAACCCTCGGAGGTGTGTCTTACGTGCGCATGAAGACTCTGATCGCGGCAGTGCTTTTAGGTGTTGTCGCCGCGGCACCCGCGGGTGCCTCTGTTGCCCCTGGTGCCGACGCAGGCAACGTCTGGCTCGACCGGCGCGTCCTGAACATCGCGCACCAGGGTGGCGAGGTCGAAGCCCCATCGAACACCTTGTTCGCGTTCAAGACCGCGAAAGACAAGGGCTCAGACGTCCTCGAGCTTGACGTCCATGCGTCGGCGGACGGGGAGCTGGTCGTCATCCACGACGCCACCGTCGACCGGACCACGAACGGTTCCGGCCAGGTCGACGAGATGACGGTCAAGCAGCTGAAGCGGCTGGATGCGGCTCATTGGTTCGTTCCCGGCTGCGGCACCTGTCCCGATGAACCCCGCGACTCCTACGCCTACCGAGGCTTCGCGACCGGCGGACGTTCCATCTCCCGGGGACTGGCGGCGTTCGAGCCCAATGACTTCCATATCCCCACGTTGCGAGAGGTTCTCAAGCAGTTCCCGCGCGAGCTGATCAATATCGAGATCAAGGCCACCGCTCCCCAGACGAAACCCTATGAGGACAAGCTCGCCGCTCTCTTGAAGGAGTTCGACCGGAGCCACGACACGATCGTGGTCTCTTTCCTCGATCACGCGGTTGAAGCGTTCGAACTGTATGCACCCGAGGTGGACACCGCCACGGGAACCGGAGAGGCGGGCGCTTTCTGGGCGAGCAGCCAGGGACCCCTTCCGGGCAGCCCGAGTCGCCACCAGGCGCTACAGGTCCCGATCGATTTCGGCGGGGCCCCCGTGGTCAACGAAGATTTCGTGGCGGATGCTCACGCGAACGGTCTGGCGGTGCATGTCTGGACGATCAACGACCGAGCCGAGATGGAGTGGCTGATCGAGATCGGCGTGGACGGGATCATGACCGACCGCCCGACCCTGCTCGAAGAGGTTCTGGGCGAGGCGCGCGCGAAGTACAAGGCGGCGAAGGGGAAGCCGAAGAGCCGCTGAGCTTCACCCTGTGCCGACGGGAACGGGCTCATCTACCTGCGGTTATAGGGATTAGGTTCCCCTAACCTGACGTTGTAAAGTGTGAGCATCGCGACCGGCTCCACCGTCAACGACAGGAAGGTTCCCCTCCGTGGCCACCGACGCTGAAGACCTGAAGATCCAGCAGGAGAACGAGCAGGTTCGCGCTCTGAAGGGCGACTACAAGTACGGCTGGCACGACGCGGTCAGCTACGACGAAGCGCCCAGCAAAGGTCTGTCGCATGACGTGCTCGACATGATGAGCGACCGGAAGGGCGAGCCGGACTGGATGCGGAAGTTCCGCCACAAGAGCCTCGAGATCTTCTACCGCAAGCCGATGCCGACCTGGGGCGCCGACCTCTCCGGCATCGACTTCGACGACATCTACTACTACATCAAGCCCATGAACCAGGTGAAGTCGTGGGACGACATGCCCGAGGACATCAAAGCCACCTGGGACAAGCTGGGTATCCCGGAGGCCGAGAAGAACTACCTAGGCGGTGTGACAGCCCAGTACGAGTCGGAGGTGGTGTACCACAAGACCCAGGAGGAGCTCGAGCGTCAGGGGATCATCTTCACGGATATGGATTCCGCGCTGCGGGACCATCCGGATCTGGTCAAGCAGTACTTCGGCACGATCATCCCGCCGGCAGACAACAAGTTCGCGGCCCTCAACTCCGCCGTGTGGTCCGGGGGTTCGTTCATCTACGTCCCGCCGGGCGTCGAGGTCGAGATCCCGCTCCAGGCCTACTTCCGCATCAACCAGGAGAACATGGGTCAGTTCGAGCGCACGCTGATCATCGTGGACGAGAACGCCAAGGTTCACTACGTCGAAGGGTGCTCGGCGCCTATCTACTCCAGCGACTCGCTGCACTCGGCGGTGGTCGAGATCATCGTCAAGGACCACGGGCGTTGCCGTTACACGACGATTCAGAACTGGTCGAACAACGTCTACAACCTGGTCACCAAGCGCGCGGCCGCGCACAAGGGCGCCATCATGGAGTGGGTCGACGGGAACCTCGGGTCGAAGGTCACCATGAAGTACCCGGCGGTGTGGCTCCTCGGCGAGCACGCGAAGGGCGAGGTCCTTTCGATCGCTTACGCCGGCGAAGGCCAGCACCAGGACGCCGGCGGCAAGATCATCCACGCGGCGCCGAACACACAGAGCTCGATCACGTCGAAGTCGATCAGCAAGGACGGGGGCCGCGGCGGTTACCGGGGTCTGATCCGCATCGAGGACGGCGCCGACCATGCGAAGAGTCACGTCATCTGCGACGCGTTGATCCTGGACGACTATTCCCGCTCGGATACCTACCCGTACATCGAGATCGAAGAGGAATCGGCAGCCGTCTCGCACGAGGCGAGCGTGTCGAAGGTGTCCGACGAACAGCTCTTCTATCTGATGAGCCGCGGCCTCGACGAGACCCAGGCCATGCAGATGATCGTGCGTGGCTTCATCGAGCCGATCACGAAGGAGCTGCCGATGGAGTACGCCGTCGAGCTCCAGCGTCTGGTCGAGCTGCAGATGGAAGGCTCCGTCGGCTAGTTGTAGTCGCCGCTCCGTTTCACAAGAGACGTTCTCTCCCCTGTAACAACCCCGTGACATAAGCAGGAGGGTCCGCGCCCTCCGGCGAATGCATCGCGTGGACCTCTTGCTTGGGCAGGTCCACGTCGCCGGGGGTGTACATGACGCTTTCGTTGGTGTGCGGGTGGGCTCGTGGAGCCTGACCGCGGCCGCCCTTCCGGCATCGATGATCTCGCCGCGCAGTTGGCCAAGGCCGAGGAGAGCCTGGCTCACCTGGTCCGGCTGCAGGAATCGATCCTCGAGTGCGCCGGCGAGGGGATCTACGGCACCGATTCCGACGGCAGGATCACCTTCGTGAATCCAGCGGCCGCGGCGCTGCTGGGGTGGCAACCGGAGGAGCTCGTTGGTCGCCCCGCCCATGAGACAGTTCACCACTCGCGATCCGACGGAACGCCGTACCCGCCCGCGGAGTGCGCGATCCACCGATCGCTAGCTCTGAACCGCGTCTACCACTCCGAAGACGACTCTTTCTGGCGCAAGGACGGCACCAGGTTCCCGATCTCGTTCACCTGCACCCCGATCGTGGATGAGGGCGAGGTGGTCGGAGGGGTGCTCGTGTTCAGGGACATCACGGAGCGCAAGGAGGCGCAGCGCGCGCAGAAGCTCAAGGAGCAGCTGGAGCTCCAGGTTGCCCACATGCAGAAGATGGAGACACTCGGCCAGCTCGTCGGTGAGATCACGCATGATCTCAACAACCTCCTCGCTGTGATCCAGAACTACGCCGCGTTCGTGCGAGCCGATCTTCCAGAAGGCCCGATCAGCAACGACATCGATCAGGTGCTTCGAGCAACGAGGCGGGCCGCGGCCTTAACGCGTCAGCTGGTGATGTTCTCGCGCCGCGAGGCGGTAGCACCACGAGTTGTCGATCTCAACGAGGTGGTGCTCGACATGGAGAAGCTGTTGCGGAGGACGATCCCGGCTGCGGTTCGGGTGTCGACGCAGGTGTCGGCTTCACTGTGGCCGATCAAGGTCGACATCGGTCAGCTCGAGCAGGTCATCATGAACCTCGTCCTGAACGCGAAGGACGCGATGCCGGAAGGAGGGCATCTAACGCTGTCGACGGAGAACGTCGTCGTCGATCCCTTGCGAGGCCGAAATGAGCCGCCCGTTCCCGGACGCTTCGTCCGGCTGCGCGTTTCCGACACCGGAAGCGGCATACCTCCCGAGCTCCAGCGCCGGGTCTTCGAACCTTTCTTCACGTCCAAAGCGAGGGGGAACGGGACGGGATTGGGCCTAGCGACGGTGCGCGCGCACGTAGAACGGGCGGGCGGCTATATCGCGTTCGACTCCGTGCCCGGCAGGGGCACGACCTTCGACGTCTACCTGCCTGCGGTGCACGCGGAGGTCGACTTGACGGACGTGGAAGTGATCGTCCCCGGCCGCGGCGGCTCCCGACGGGCGCCTGCACCGGACGAGGGAGCCTCGTAAGCCGGTCGCTCTACTTGACCCCCGCCGCGGGATGGCTTGAGGTACTGCCATGACGTTGGTGCGCGAGGCGGATGTCGTGGTCGTGGGTGCCGGTGTGATGGGGGCCGCGACGGCGTGGGCGCTCGCCGGGTCCGGCCGCGACGTCGTCGTCCTGGAACAGTTCACGCCAGCTCACACCCG
>JADDQX010000017.1:12885-14243 GCA_016781115.1 Actinomycetota bacterium
GCATCTTTCGCCTCTCCTACCCCGAATCCGGCTACGTGAGGATGGCTCAGAGGTCGCTGAAGCTATGGCGGGAGCTGGAGGCGGAGGTGGGGGAGACCCTGCTCACGCAGCGCGGAGGCCTCGACATCGGCGACGGCGTCACGGCCAACGCGGCCGCGCTCCAGGAATGTGGCGCGACGTTCGAGCTCGAGGAGGGCCGTGCCTTCGCCGCGCGCTTTCCCGGTGTCGGGCTTCCGCCGCGGGAGCTCGTGCTCTATCAACCCGATGCCGGTGTGGTCGCAGCAGAGCGCGCGGTCGCGGCGTTCCTCAGGGCTGCTGTTGCTCGCGGCGTCGACGTGAGGTATTCGGAGAGGGTGCTTGGGCTGGAGCCGCAGGACGGTGGCGTCCAAGTGGGTACCGAGCACCGTTCGTTCAGAGCGAACGTAGCCGTCGTGACCGCCGGAGGTTGGGCTAGAGGGTTGTTGCAGACCGCGGGGATCGATCTGCCGGTGCGGGTGACGCGTGAGACGGTGGCGTATTTCGAGCTCGATGGGGCGGTGCCGCCGCCCATCGTGGAGTGGGATAGTCCCGCTATGTACTGTCTGCCGAGCCAGGGCCAAGGCATCAAGGCTGCTCAACACATCGCGGGGCCCGAGGTCGATCCCGACTCGGACCCGGTTCCCACCCGCCGCTCTGTTGAGGCTGTGTCCGAATGGGTGAAACGCCGCCTCCCGAATGCCGATCCCACACCGCACCTCATGGAGACGTGTCTTTATACGAACACCGACGACGAACGCTTCATCATCGAACGCCACGGCCCCATCGTCGTCGGCTCTCCGTGCAGCGGCCATGGCTTCAAGTTCGCGCCGCTGACAGGAGTCAGGATCGCTAACCTGGCACGGGGGCTGCCGGAGTAGGGGAACCGGAGACGTCCTCTGCCGCTTGTAGTTGCAGCCACACCACCGCGCCCAGGATCAATGCCCCTCCCGCGATCTGCAGCACCGACAACACCTGACCCAGCCACAGCCACGCCACGATCCCCGCGAAGAGAGGCTCGAGCGTCGCCGCGATCACGGCACGCTCCGAGCGCACGCGTCCGATCGCCCACACGTACAGGAGGAACGGCATGAGCGTTCCTGCGACTCCGACGAATACCACCTTTGCCCTGTTCCCCGGCTCGAACAGCGCCGCCGGCCATCCCTGCGGGAACTGGTAAAGCAACCAGAAAACGGAGGCCGCGAGGAAGGCGCGGAAGACCGCGCCGATAGGGCCGAACGCCTCTCCCGCCCGCTCGCTCTGGAGGGTGTAAGCAGCGAAGAACACGGCGCTCGCCAGTCCCGCCACCAGCCCGACCAGGTCCAGCCGCCCGATGTCGCCGC
>JADDQX010000017.1:14458-24068 GCA_016781115.1 Actinomycetota bacterium
GCACCTGAGCCGGGAAGCCGTAACTGCCCTCGCGGATGCGACGGGGGAGCCGGGGTGGCTGGCAGACCGCCGGATGCAGGCGTTCGACATGTTCGAGAAGCTCGACGACCCCGACCCCAAGGGCGAGGAATGGCGTTACGTCGACGTCCGCGGCTTCGACTTCTCCCGCTTCCAGGCGCCGATCCCAACGATCGACGCTCCTCAGATACCCGCTGAGCTGAGCGCGCAGGGGGTGGTCTTCTCCGATTTCGCCACCGCCGCCCGCGAGCACCCGGACCTCCTGCGGGAGCACTTCTTCACAGAGGTCCCGGTCGACGAGCACCGCTTCACGGCTCTTCACGGAGCCTTCCATTCGCACGGCGTCCTGATCTACGTGCCACCGCGGGTCGAGGTGGAGGTCCCGTTCGAGACCATGCGCCACGTGGCCGGTGGTGGCTCGGTTTTCCCGCACACCACGATCGTCGTCGACGAACAGGCATCGCTCACCTTCATCGACCGCTTCTCTTCGGGCGAGTCCGCGGAGGCGGCGCTGTGTGCCAGCGTCGTCGAGGTGGAAGCGCGCCGAGGTGCGATCGTGAACTACATCTCGCTGCAGGAGTGGGGCCGGTCCGTGCACCACTTCCAGACGCAGCGGTTCACCGGCCACCGCGATGCGACCGTACGCAGCCTCGCGGTGAACCTGGGTTCGACATTCGCCCGCACTCAGGTCGAGTCGGTCCTGAAGGGCGAGGGCTCGTTCTCGGAGATGCTGGGGCTGTACTTCGCGGACACCGATCAGCACTTCGCGCAGCGCACGCTGCAGTCACACAACGCCGCGCACGCCACCTCGGATCTCCTCTACAAAGGCGCGCTGAAGGAGCGCTCGCGCTCGGAGTACTCGGGGCTCATCAAGGTCCTCAAGGGCGCGCAAGGCACCGATGCGTACCAGGCGAACCGCAACCTGATCCTGTCCGAGGAAGCTCTGGCGCGCTCGATCCCTCAGCTGGAGATCGAGGCCAACGAGGTTCGATGCACGCACGGCGCGACCGTCTCTCCGGTGGAAGAGGAGCATCTCTTCTATCTGATGAGCCGCGGCATCGACCGGGTGACCGCACAGAAGCTGGTGGTCTTCGGTTTCTTCCGCGACGTGCTGGACCGCATCCGGCTCGAGCAGGTGCGAGACGAGCTGTCGGCCGCCATCTCGGCCAAGGTCGAGGGGACGGAGCGTCTAGAGGTGGGTGTCTGATGTCATTCGCGACCGTCGCAACACTCGACGAGATCCCCGATGGCGGTGTCAAACAGGTGTCCGTGCACGGCGACGTTGTAGGTCTGTATCGCGTCGGGCGCGACGTGTACGCGATCAACGATTACTGCAGCCACGAAGAGACGTTCCTCAGCGAGGGTGAGTTCGAGGTCGAGGAGATGGAGGTGGAGTGCCCGTTGCATGGCTCGCGCTTCAACGTCATCGACGGCAGCGTTCGCATCCTGCCCGCAACGAAGCCGGTGGCCAGCTATCCAGTGAAGGTGGAGGGCGACATGGTTCTGGTCGGTCCTCGGGCAGAGAAGTAAGGAGTAGGCGATGACCGAGAAGCTGCTTCACATCGAGGACCTGCACGTCGAGGTCGAGGGCCGCGAGATCCTGAAGGGGCTCAACCTCTCGCTCGACAAGGGCGAGATCCACGCCATCATGGGGCCCAACGGGTCCGGCAAGTCGACCCTCGCCTACGTGCTCACCGGGAGGCCGGGGTACGACGTGACGGCCGGCAAGGTCCTTTACAACGGCGAGGACATCCTCGATCTGGAGCCGAACGAGCGTGCTCAACGCGGGATCTTCCTGGCCTTCCAGTACCCGACCGAGGTCCCGGGTGTTTCGGTCGTGAACTTCCTGCGCACCGCGTACAACGCGATCCACCCCGACGCGCAGAAGAGCGCGATGGCGTTCCGGATGTACCTGCAGGAGAAGGTCGATCTGCTCGAGATCCCGACGGAACTGGTGGATCGCTACGTCAACCAGGGTTTCTCGGGTGGCGAGAAGAAGCGCAACGAGATCTTGCAGATGGCGGTACTGGAGCCGGAGCTCGCGATCCTCGACGAAACAGATTCCGGTCTCGACATCGACGCTCTGAAGCACGTATCCAGCGGCGTGAACAAGCTGGCGGGACCGGATGTCGGCATCTTGATGATCACGCACTACCAGCGGCTGCTCAACTACATCCGGCCGTCGACGGTCCACGTGCTGATGGGCGGGCGCGTCGTGCGCTCCGGTGGTTTCGAGCTGGCCGAGCAGCTCGAGGCCGAGGGATACGCCGGTCTCGCGAAAGACGTCGGGCTCAGCGACGAAGAGGTCGCCGAGGTAGAAGGACAGAAGGTTTGAGCTTCGACCCATCGGTGGTCCGCAAGGACTTCCCGATATTCGAGACCGAGGCCCGCGGTAAGCGTCTGGTCTACCTCGATTCGGCCAACACCTCGCAGAAGCCGCGCCAGGTGCTGGAGCGGATCCAACTCTTCTACGAGACGGAGAACGCGAACGTTCACCGCGCCGTTTACGAGCTCAGCGAGAAGGCGACCGCCGCCTACGAGGGAGCGCGCGCTGCCTGCGCACGCTTCATCGGGTCCGAGAGCGCACGCTCGATCGTCTTCACCCGCGGCACCACGGAGTCGATCAACGTGATCCGCTTCACCTGGGCGCGAGAGAACGTCCGCGAGGGCGACGAGGTCCTCATCACCGAGATGGAGCACCACTCCAACCTGATCCCGTGGCAACTGTTGGCAGGTGAGACGGGCGCAACTCTTCGCCACCTGCCCATCGGCGACGACGGCCGGCTGCGACTGGATCTGCTCGAGGACTACATCACCGACCGGACCAAGCTCGTGTCGCTGAGCCTGATGTCGAACGTCCTCGGAACGATCAATCCCGTTCGCGCCGTGGCCGACGCCGCGCACGCGGTTGGTGCGAAGGTGCTCGTGGATGCGGCGCAGGCAGCGCCCCACTTGAGCTTCGACGTCAACGACCTGGATGCCGATTTCCTGGCTTACTCCTCGCACAAGATGTGTGGGCCCACAGGTGCCGGTGTCCTGTACGGGCGCGAGGAGCTCCTGGAAGAGATGCCTCCCTTCCACGGAGGTGGCGAGATGATCCGCGAGGTATGGGCGGATCGCGCCACGTGGAACGAGATCCCCTACAAGTTCGAAGCGGGCACGCCCAACCTGGCGCAAGCTGTGGGTATGGGGGCCGCGGTGGAATACCTCGAAACGCTCGGGATGGATGCGGTGCGCGAGCACGAGATGGAGCTGACCGCGTACGCGCTCGAGCGACTGGCCGGCATCGGCGCCACGATCTACGGCTCGCGAGATCTTTCGCAGCGGGGCGGCGTCGTGTCGTTCAACCTGGACGGCGTGCACCCCCATGACATGTCGACCATCGTCGACCAGGAGGGCGTCTGCATCCGGGCCGGGCACCACTGCGCGCAGCCTTTGATGAGGCGTTTGGGAGTTCCCGCTACGGCTCGGGCCAGCTTCTACATCTACAACACCACCGAAGACGTCGACGTTCTCATCGATGCGGTCGAGAAGTCGAAGGGATGGTTCGCGTGAGCCTGGAAGATCTCTACAAAGAAGTCATCCTCGATCACTACCGCGACCCGCGGAACAAGGGACGTCTCGACCCTCACGACGTCTTGCTGGAACGGAACAACCCTCTGTGCGGCGACGAGATCGAGCTGTTCTTGAAGTTCGATGACGGCGAGCTGGAGGCGATCTCCTTCGACGGCAAGGGGTGCTCCATCTCGCTCGCCAGCACCTCGATGATGACGGAGAAGGTAAAGGGACTCAGCGTCGAGCAGGCTCGCGAGGTGACGGAGTCGATCAAGCGGATGATGGCGGGCGAGGAAGACGGCGATCCGGACGCGCTGGGCGATCTGGTGTCCCTCAAGGGGGTCGTGAAGTACCCCGTGCGGATCAAGTGCGCTCTCCTCGGCTGGAACACTCTTCTGGAAGGGCTCGCGGAGGGCCAAGAAGACTCTGCTTAGGAACTTTCGCTCGCCGCTGGACGTCGAACAGCCAAAGTCCACGAGGAGGTTCGACGCGAAGAGTGCGCCCCTGACACTTCTGCTGGTGTCGTTGGCCTTGAGCGGCTGCGGCATGCCTCGAACCGGAGCCGGTGGCAACGAAGCGCCTGCTGGTGGGGGAGCGCCGCCGGTCACCGGACCGGACGCCCCCGTTGTGATGACTCCGGGCGGTGGAGGTGACGCGCCCCGTTCGGGCGGCCGGCCGCAGCGCGTGAGACCGCGACCCGGGATGGCCGATGTGCATCCCGTCGCATGGGAGAAGGCTCGCCAGGCCGCGAGTGGCCGGGCTCTGAAGGTCACCTACTGGACCGGCGTCGAGCCCTGCAACGTCCTGGATCACGTCGACGTGCGTTACGGGTCCCGGGAGATCACGCTCACCCTCTACGAGGGTCACGATCCCGCCGAACCCGACACCGCCTGCATCGAGGTGGCGGTGCAGCGGGTGGTCGAGGTCCGTTTGGACGAACCGGTACAGGGCCGGAAGATCGTAGACGGAGCCGCCTGAGCCCTGCCCCCCGCCTGACGCGCCAGGTGGCTCTATGCGGCTCCGTTTCGCCCACAGAACGGCGCCGAGGCGACTTAATCCTATTCTTACTTGCTTTAGGTGACGAATGTGGTATCACAGGGGGATGCCCGAGCTAGGAGATGACGCGGCAACGAGGACCGCGAAGGTCCTGTCGCTGCCCACACGCGCGGCGATCCTGTCCCTGCTGCTGCGCAGCGGCGCCAAAACCGTCAAGGAGATCGCCGACGTGTTCGCGATCCACCCGAACGTCGCTCGCGCTCACCTCGATCTGATGGTGGAGGCGGGTTTCCTCGCTACCGAGACGAGGCGCCGGACCAAAGGGCGCCCGGCCAAGGTGTATTTCACCTGGGAGGGCGAGGCAGGGTCGCTGGCGGAGACGGGAACGGAGCCGCCCGACCGGCGTCAGGCGAACGAGCTTGAGATCGAGATGAGGATGCTCGAACGCATGCTGACCGACGCGATGGCACAGCTCAACAGGATCCGCGAACTGATGGAAACGAAGGAGGACGCACGTGAGTGAGTACGCGAACCAAGAAGCCCTGGTCGAGACGGATTGGCTGGAGCAGAACCTCGACAACGACTCAGTGGTCGTGGTGGAGGTCGATGAGGACATCCAGGCCTACGAGAAGGGCCACATCCCGAACGCGATCGCGATCAACTGGGAGAGCGAGCTGCACGATCTTCCGCGGCGGGAGTTCATCAGCTCCGAGCAACTAGCGCGGCTGCTGGGCGAGAAGGGCATATCGAACGACGACACGATCGTTCTCTACAGCGGCAACAACAACTGGTTCGCAGCTTACGCGTACTGGCTCTTCAAGTACCGCGGGGTCGACAACGTCAAGCTGTTGAACGGCGGCCGCAAGAAGTGGGAGCTGGAGAGCCGGCTACTCAGCCAGGACGAGCCGAACCGTACAGCGGCCACCTACAACATCGGGCCGGAGCAACCGCAACTGCGGATCTTCCGCGAGGAAGTCATCGAGCGGGCCAAGGCCGGCGGGCACGCGTGGGTCGACGTTCGTTCGCCGGAGGAGTTTCGCGGAGAGCTGCTGGCTCCTCCGCACCTCCCGCAGGAACAGGCTCAGGTGCCGGGTCACATCCCCGGCTCTTCGAACATCACCTGGTCCAAGACCGTGAACGACGACGGAACCTTCAAGTCGCCCCAAGAACTGAGGGCTCTTTACGAAGCTGAGGGGATCACGCCCGACAAGGACGTGGTTGCCTACTGCCGCATCGGCGAGCGTTCTTCACACTCGTGGTTCGTGCTGCGAGAGCTCCTGGGGTTCGAGAACGTCCGCAACTACGACGGCTCCTGGACGGAGTACGGAAGCCTCGTGGGCGTGCCGATCGAGAAGTAGCGAACGTCCTACTGGCACGGAAGGCCGCCGCTCCGGCACCGAGCGGCGGCCTTTCCGCGTGCGCACAGGGTGGCCGGGCGCGCCGACCCCGGAGGGAACGGGGGGTACGGGGTAACGTTGAAGAGAGCTTCTCCGGCGGCGCTTCTAGGAATAAGGAGTTACTCGTGGCCCAAGCGATGACCTCGCCAAATACAGCGTCTTCCGAGACGCTGAAGTCGTTCAACCCCCGCACCGGGGAGGTCCTCCGAGAGATCCCGGTCACGCCGCTCGAGGAGGTGCCGCTGGCCGTCGAGCGCGCTCGCAAGATGGCACCCGAGTGGGGCGCGATCGATCCGGCGGGGCGTGCTCGGATGATGCGGGAGGTGCGATACCGCATCAACGATCGGATCGACGACATCATCGAGACCGTGTCGACGGAATGCGGGAAGCCGCGGACGGAAGCACTCGCACATGACGTGCTGCCGGTGGTGATGATGCTCATCTACTTCGAGAAGATCGCCGCCAAGGCATTACGACCGCAGAAGGCCGGTCGGGTGATGGGTCCGGTGGCCGGACTGAAGTCTCACATCGAGTGGAGACCGTTCGGCGTAGTCGGAGCGATCACGCCGTGGAATTACCCGATGACCAATTGCTTCCTCGCCTTCGCACCGGCGCTCTTCGCCGGCAACACCGTCGTTATCAAGCCGTCCGAGGTGACGCCTGCCTGCGGCGAGCTACTGCGGGAGTTGCTGGAGCCGCTCCCGCCGAGTGTCGCAACCGTCATCCAGGGTGGCGGTGAGGTGGGCGCCGCGTTGGTAGACGCGCCTTGCGACAAGATCTCCTTCATCGGGTCGCCCGCAACCGGTCGCAGGATCTGCGAGGCCGCAGCCAAGCACCTGACGCCTGTGGTGATGGAACTCGGCGGGAAGGACGCGGCGCTGGTGCTGTCGGATGCCGATCTGGAACGTGCAGCCGCGGGGATCGCTTGGGGCGCTTTCTTCAACGCCGGTCAGACCTGCTGTTCGATCGAGCGCGCCTACGTCGTCGATTCCGTCGCCGACGAGTTCCAGGACAAGCTCCTCAGCAGGGTCGCGGAGATCAAGCAGGGAGACGAGGTTGGCACCCTGACCTTCAAGCGGCAGTTCGAGATCGTCGACAGGCACGTGAGCGACGCGGTCGCGAAGGGCGCGCGGATTGTCGCAGGGGGGCCCGGCGCGGGGATCTCGAACGACAACGGGTCGCTTTGGTACGCGCCCACCGTGCTCGATAACGTGACGCCGGAGATGGACGTGCTCAAGGAGGAGACCTTTGGGCCGGTCCTCTCCATCACGCGTGTACAAGACGATGATGAGGCGGTACGTCGGGCGAACGAAGACGGCGTCAACCTGACCGCGTCCGTATGGACGGGTGATAGCAAGAAGGCGGAGCGTGTCGGTGAGAAGCTACGAGCCGGGACGGTGACATCCAACCTTCATGGAGAGACTGCCGCCGCGCCCTGGGGACCCTGGGGTGGCGTAGGCGAGTCCGGATACGGCCGCCTGAACGGCGAGTTGGGCCTGAGAGAGTTCACCGTCCCGACCCACGTAGCGAGCGCGCCTCTGCTTTCTCTCGGCCGGCTGTGGTGGTATCCGTACGACGAGCCAACCCAGGCGTCGCTGCGCGGGATGGTGGACGTGCTGTCCGCACGGGACGTAGCGACCAAGGTGAGGGCGGTTCGGAACGTCATGACGCATTCGCTCGCCGCGATGAAGAAGAAGTTCTAGGGCGGCGGGAGCTCCAGGACCCTCGTTTCGATCTCGGCGAGAGCCTTCCCCACCAGAGCCTCGACATCTAGGGCGGCTTCGGCCTTCTCTGCTTGCGACGCGTAGGCGCGCGTGGCGGGGGAGCGGGGCTCGAACAAGACACAGCAGTCCTGATACTTGCGCGTCGAGATCTCATACGTGCCGATCCTCTTCGCGTCATCGACGATCTCCTGCTTGTCCATCCCGACGAGGGGGCGGAGGATCTGCAGGCCGTCAGCTTCTTGTAGAGCGGAGTCGACCGTCGTGATGTTCTCGATCGTCTGGGACGCCACCTGCCCCAAGGAGTCGCCGGTCACGAGCGCCTTCGCCTCCCGCTCCTTCGCGAGCTGCGCCGCGATCCTTAGCATCATGCGTCGGTAGAGGATTACGCGCAGGCTAGAAGGAGCGTTCGTCACGACCTCCCGTTGGATGTTGCCGAGCGGCACGAGGTGCAAGACCGTCTGCAGTTGGTAGCGCGTGAGCACCTCCGCGAGCTCCGCCGCCTGGCGGATCGAGGAAGGGTCCGTGAACGGGCGCCCGTGGAAGTGGACCATCTCCACCTCGGCCCCCCTGCGCGCCATCCGCCAGGCCGCGACCGGCGAATCGATCCCGCCCGACAGCAGCGCCAGCATCTTCCCGGAGACGCCCGCCGGGAGACCGCCGGGGCCGACCAGGCGCTTCCTGTAGATCAGCGCCGCTCCTCCGAAGAGGTCGATCCAGATCGTCGTGTCCGGGTTGGTGAGGTCCACCCGAGCGCCTGTGTGGTCCTTGAACCGTTGACCTATCTCGACGTTGATATCCTGTGACTTCATCTGAAAGCTGGAGTACGTGCGGCGCGATCTGACGGCGAACGATCCGAACGGCTCCGCGCCGAGCAGCTCGAGCCCGACCCGCTCCATCTCGTCGAGGGCGGGTTCGATCCGGCGCCCGCATCCGATATAGGCGACGCCGAACACGCGTGCGGCGCGTTCGGCCGCCTGCTCTACAGGCGCGCCCTCGTCGAAGTCGACCACGATGCGGCCGAAGCCGCGGCGGACGCGGTTGTAGCCGGTGCCCCGCAGTGCTCGCTTCAGATTTCCCGCGAGCTGCTGCTCGAAGAAGTCGCGGTTGCGACCCTTCAGTCCGACCTCGTGATAATGCGCGACCAGCGCGTCCACGAGCGTCCTAGGAGAGCTCGTCTTCGAAACCGAGCGAGAACATCGCGTCGACGTCGTGGCGTGAGTAGACCTTGAAGGCGACGAGGGTCTGGGTGCGGGTGATACCCGGGACCTTCGCGATCTGCTGAGATACCACCTGCGCGAGGTCGTCGTGGTTGCGGACGCGCACCATGATCACGAGGTCGTAGTCGCCCGCCACCGAGTACACCTCGGTGACGTCGGGAAGGTCCGCGATCTGCTGCGCGGTCTCCGGGATCTGGTGGATGTCGCACACGGCGAGAACGACTGTGGTGACCATGTCACAGAGGCTATCTCTCCACGTAGAAACGGCGCACCCTCGGGTGCGCCGTCTTTTGACCCTTGGTCACAGGCCCGCACGGGGGGCCCGTGTGCAGAGAGAAGGGTTAGATGGTGACCATGTCTCGGAGCTTGCCGGGGGTGCTCGGGTGGCGAAGCTTCGAGAGCGCCTTGGCCTCGATCTGGCGGATCCGCTCGCGGGTGAGGTTGAACTCCTTGCCCACCTCTTCCAGCGTGCGCGGCTCTCCGGTCACCAGTCCGAAGCGGAGAGCCAGCACCTTGCGCTCGCGCTCGGAGAGGGACCCCAGCATGTTCCACAGGTCTTCCTGACGCAGCGCAACCGCCGCAGCCTGGAACGGACCCTCGACATCCTCGTCCTCGATGAAGTCGCCCAGCTCGGCGTCTTCGTCGCCCACCGGCTCGTGCAGGGACACCGGCTCGGGCAGAACCCGGAACGCCTCGCGCACCT
>JADDQX010000018.1:0-844 GCA_016781115.1 Actinomycetota bacterium
GCCACTCGCTCGGCGATGAACGGCGTAGCCGAAGGCGATACCGACGCCACACGGGTCGCGTCCGCAGTGATCCGGTCGTTGATCAGGTGCCGAAGACCCAGGAGCGGGCCGAACGACCATCCCTCGGCCTTGTCCCAAGCTCTGCGCAGAGATCCACGAGCCCGGTGAAGAAGGGCCTTCACCTGCGAGGGCGTCATGCGAAGGTGCCAGGCGATCTCCTCGTGCGAGTACCCCTCGAGCGCCCGCATCGCCAGCGCCCTTGCGTGCAGTGGTTGGATGTCCTGGATCGCCCGGTGCAGGCGCGGGTAGCCGCCCACGACGATGTCCTCCGGCCCCTGCTCAGTCGCGAGGTCGTCTTGATCCTCCTGTAGCGCCACCAGGTTGGAACGGGACTTCGAGCGGATGTGGTCGACGCAGACGTTGGTCGCGATGCGGCTCAACCAGGCCCCTAGGTAGAAGCTCCCGTTGAAGCGGGGGAGCGCCTGGTAGGCCTTGAGGAACGTCTCCTGGGTCGCTTCTTCCGCATCCTGAGGCGTCCTGAGCATGCGGTTGCAGATCGCGGCTACGCGGGCGTGGTAGCGCCTGAATATCTCGTCGTACGCCTGCTCGTCGCCGTTCTGGAACGCGATGACGAGACCGCGGTCGGCGGTTCCCCCGGGCGTCCCCTCAGATGCCATGGGAGGAAGGTTCGCCCCTTTAGTCCGTTTTCCTACCTCTGGGTCCGAGCCGATACGGCCTCGCCTCCAGTCATATCCGTTAGCTGTGGGAGGGCTCCAGCGGACGGTCGGTCGCGAAGGGGTCGCTGGAGGGGCCCTGAGTCTCCACGGCGGGGCCGCTGGGGTAG
>JADDQX010000018.1:943-24113 GCA_016781115.1 Actinomycetota bacterium
CCGAGGCCGCCGACGACCACGGCCCACAGCGCCTTGCCCTTGTTACGGGCGACGAACGACTGCTTGGGCGCACGGGCCTCTTGAACGCGGTCGAAGATCTCCTTGATAGCGAGCGCTGCCGCAGCTTTCTTGACGATAGGGCTCATGGCTCCTCCTCGGTCGGTGTGGCGGTCGGTGCTTGGCCTGACTTACCCATCCAACCGCTCTGCGAACCTCTTGAACGCACGTTCAGCGCCGCTGCGCACGCGCCCAAAGGAGTACTCCTGTCGCTGCGTGACAATAGAGACGTGATCGTTTTCCAGGAGTTCGAGACGAAGACCGGCGGCCGCCTCGACACGCTCGACATCACCGACGAGGTGATGGAGACGCTGACCGGTTCTGGCGTCCAGGACGGGAGCGTCCTCGTCTTCTCCCCGCATACGACCTGTTGCGTGTTGCTGGCGGAGGCCGGACCCGAGACGCGGAACGCGCTGGAAGAGTCGATGGAACGCCTCGCCCCCCAGGATGCCTATTACGCGCACGACGATCTCGACATCAGGACCGAGAACCTCGTCGACGACGAGCCCGCGAACGCACCGGCTCACATCTTCCAGGTGGTCGCAGGCAAGGCGTCCGAATGCATCCCGGTGCATGACGGGAGGCTCGTCCTCGGTCAGAACCAGCGCGTGCTGTTCGTCGAGCTGGATTCGTCGCGCGAGCGCCGCTACTGCATCCAGGTTCTCGGCAACGGCTCGTCCTCGCAGTGATCGGCCCCTCGTGGCTGGTCGAAGACATGCTGCGGGTCGAGCAGCTCCTTCTCTCCGCCGCGGGTTCCTCCGAGGTCCCGTTGGTGGGAGAGGCCTCGACGCACCTGATCAAGGCCGGGGGCAAGAGGCTTCGCCCTGCGCTCGTGATGATCACGGCCCGCGCCGGGGAGCCGGGTGGAACGGAGACCGACCTGGCCGCGGCCGCGATCGAGCTGGTTCATCTGGCGACGCTGTATCACGACGACGTCATCGACGAGACGGATACGAGGCGCGGCGCTCCGACCGTTCATTCCAAGTGGGGGCTCGAGGTAGCGGTGCTTGCCGGCGACTACCTGTTCGCGAAGGGGTGCGTCCTAGCGGCGGATGCGGGCGGAGAGGTAACGGGGATCTTGTCGAGGGCGATCGCCGAGGTGTGTGAGGGCCAGATCATCGAGACCACCGCGGTCGGTGACCCGAGACGTTCGCCGGACGACTACAGGCGCACGATCGAGCTCAAGACCGCGGCGCTGTTCGGGGCCGGCTGCGAACTGGGCGCCGCGACCTCTGGAGCTCTGGAGCAGCGAGAGCCGCTCCGCACCTACGGTCGCAACCTCGGCCTCGCCTTCCAGATCGTCGACGACCTCCTCGACCTCGTGGGGGATCCGGAGATCACGGGCAAGGTGCCGGGAACGGATCTGAAGGAGGGGGTCTTCACACTGCCCGTTCTGATCGCCGCGGAGCGGGAGCCGCTGCTCGTCGAGCGGATCGTGGCCGGGAGCCGCGACCTGTCGGAGCTCCTTCCCCTGCTTCATTCGGGCGGTGGGATCGAGGGCGCTGTGGCAGAAGCCCGCACCCACGTGGGAGCGGCCCTCGCTGCGCTCGAGCCGCTCCCCGACGCCGACTGGACCGACGCGCTGCGCTCGATCCCAGAAGGGGTCCTAGCCCAGCTCTGAGCCCCCCACCTCCGAACCGAGCGCGTTAGGTGGCGCTACTATGCGCTCTTTTCCGACCAAGTTCGGGAACGGGTCCGAGCGCCGTGGAATCGTGGTCACAAAGGAGCCCTACCCGCTCCCAGACGGGCTGGTTCGTCCGGAGCGGGTTTATCTCTTGCTAGCAGTGGTATAACAGTTGCAAGCACCCACAGGCAAGGGAGGAGTCACATGGCCAACAGGCTTGAGTCACTCGGAAACATCCGTGAGAGGGCGATGGAGTTCGGCGTGTACCTGCCGCTCGGCGCCTACTCCAAGGTCCGCGACGAGCTCTCGGACCTCAACTCGAAGCGCATCCGCAAGGCGTTCGACGGTCTCATCGAGCGCGGCGAGGACCGCCTCGAGCCGGTCGAGCGCCTCGTCCGCCGCCGCGCCCGTCAGGCGGAGAACCGCGTCGAGGACGTTCAGCGCGAGGTCGCGAAGACGGCCCGCAAGACGACGAAGCGCGCCGAGGCTGCGACCGACACCGTCGCTCCCAAGCTCCCTCGCGTCGCGGCCCCCAAGAAGGCCAGCGAGCTGCCGATCAAGGGCTACGCTGGCCTGACCGCCAGCGACATCGTCTCCGAGCTGCGCGGCCTGACCCAGACCGAGCTCGCCAAGGTCTACAAGTGGGAGCGCGCGCACGAGAGCCGTCGCACGATCCTCGACGCGATCGAGTCGAAGTTCGTCGAGCTTCCGATCCCGACCTACGACGCTCTCACCGCTGAGGAGATCGTGGATCGCCTCGACAAGCTCGAGACCGACGAGCTGAAGACGATCCGTCGCTACGAGGCCGACACGAAGGACCGCGTCACGATCCTCGAGAAGATCGACTCGCTCATCTAAACGCCGTTCTCTCGGAACACAGGTCAGAATCCACATAAGGGGTCAGCCGCACAGGCTGGCCCGTTAGGCGTCGCACGTCCAGCCTGTTCTGACCCCCCTGAATGGCCGTGGGGGGGCCGCAGTGCAGAGAGAACGGGGTTAGCGAAGGGGCTGGGCGCCCGTCGGCTTCGAGCGGCCGGGGCCGAGCCTTTTCACGAACATGTCGACGAGGTGCTCGATGTAGGAGCCCTCGTCCGCCGGCAGCATGTGCTTGCCGCCGAGGATCTCTTGCTCGACGAAGAACGCGAGCAGAGCATTGAAGAAGATGCGAGCCGAGACCTGGGGGTCGACCTGCTTCTGTGCCCGCTCGTTCATGCGGCCCTCGAGGATGTGCGCGAGCTCCTGGATCGATGCGTTGACCGCGTCCGCGAAGAACGCCTCTTTCTCCTCCGGGAACACCTGCACCTCTTGCAGCAACAGCCGCGCCAACTCAGTGTTCTGCTTCAGCACGTCGAAGAAGCCGCGCGCGAGCACGATCAAGAGGGCGCGCAGGTCCAGTTGCTCTGCGAGCTCCGGCAGCGTTCGCAGCAACGGCAGGAACGAGAGCTCGTCGATGATCGCGCGGAACAGGTCGCGCTTCGACTCGAAGTAGTGATAGATGAGGCCTTCGGTGATCTCGGCCTCGCGCGCTATGTCGCGCATCGACGTGCCGTGGAAGCCTTTCTCCGCGAACAGGTGCAGGCTCGCCTGGAGGATGTCCTCGCGCCGGTCGCGACGCGTCTGGTGCGGCTCCCGCATCTACATCTCTAGTGCTTCGAGAACGAGCTGTGACCGCCGCGCGAACGGTCGTTGATCTGGCGAAGGAGCTCTTCGCGGGCCGTTCTGACGGCTTGCCCCCAGTCGGAGTGGTCCGCCGACGCGACGAGGTGGTTCGGCCCGTAGTGGAGCTCCACCACGACGTGGTTCTGCGGCGCGCCGCTGGCGTTCGAGATCCGGACGTCCGCCACGACCTCTTCCTTGAAATCCTTCAGTCGCCGATCGATCTTCTCCAGGTCACGTTCGACCTGATCGATGTCTGTATCCGAGAGGTCTTGACCCGGGCTGGAAACGCGCAGACGCAATGAGATCTCCTCCTCGAGTGGTGGTAGGCGTCCGATGCTAAGCCCTCACGCCAACCAGTCGAGCAGAGGCTGCGGCGGGAGCGCGGCGGAGAAGTTCTCTCGCACGTGTGAGCGTGCAGCCGCGCCCATCCGACGTCTGAGGTCGTTGTCGCTGAGAAGCTCGATGACGCGATGCGCGATCCGTTCGGTCGAACGCGCGTCGATCACGTAGCCCGTCTCTCCGTCGAGCACGGCCTCGGGAGTGCCACCCGAGCGCCCCGTCATGCACGGTGTCTCGCATGCGGACGCCTCAAGCAGCACGACCCCAAGGCCCTCGATCTCGAGGCCGAACCAGCGGTCGACGACCGGGAGCGCGAAGACGTCGGCGGTCGCATACAGAGCGGGTGCATCGGCATCTGGAACGCGGCCGGCGAAACGAACGGGAGCGCGGGTCGCGGCCGCGAGCCGGCGCAGCTTCTTTTCTTCGGACCCCGTGCCCCCTACGACCAGGACCGCCTCCGGTACGGCCTGCGCGATCTGGGGCATGGCGCGGATCAGCCGATCTACCCCCTTGCGCGGGACCAGGCGTCCGAAGCACAACGTGACCTTGGCGTCTCGCGCGATCCCGTAGGTGTCGCGGATGCTGTCGCTCGCGGCGTCGGGATGGAACCGGGCCGTGTCGACGCGGGCGCGCAGTCGTTCGATGCGCGGCGATGGAACGCGCATCTTCTGCAGCAGTTTCGCGATCGCCGCGGCGGTGTAGTCGCTGACGGGCATGAGGAGGTCCGCGGCCCCCAGCGCGGCGGCCAGCCGGGACCGCAGTAGCGGGATCGCGCCGGGCACCACAAGCTCGGCTCCATGCACGATGACGGAATAGCGCAATCCAGCCGAGCGCAATTGGGGGCCGAGGAGCGCGAGCGGCCACGGTGTGCCGAAGACCACCTTGTCCGTGTCCTGCGCGCGCGCCTCCTCGACGATCGCCCTCAGCACCGCTCGGCCCGGCCACAACATCGAGCCCGGCCCCGGCCGCGTCGGGTACGGCAGGTCGCGGGGCAACGTGTCGCCGTCTCTCGCCGGAGGCGCCAGTACCGCGATCCGTGGGCTCACGACGCTGCACAGCTCCGCGAGGTAGCTCTCGATGCCGCCGCGGCCCGGGAGGAAGCTCGACGTCACCATCAGCGCATCCGCCATCAGCGCACCGTATCGGCCTGCGTGTACCGCGCACGTTCGGGTAGACACTGGGCATGCACGTCGTCATCTTCGGAGCGAGCGGCAACGCCGGCACGAGCCTCATCAGGGCCGCGGCGACGGATCCCGCCACCACTTCGATCACGGGCGTAGCGCGGCGGCTGCCGACGGCGCCGTTGCCGAAGACGCGCTGGGTCGCGGCCGACATCAGCAAAGACGATCTCGGCCCTCTCGTGCGCGGCGCCGATTGCGTCGTTCACCTCGCGTGGCTGATCCAGCCGGCGCGCGACCTCGCCACCCTTCGCGCCACGAACGTAGACGGTAGCCGCCGCGTGTTCGACGCGGTCGTCGCGGAGAAGGTCCCGGCGCTCGTGTACGCATCCTCGGTGGGTGCGTACTCGCTCGGCCCGAAGGACCGCCCCGTCGACGAGAGCTGGCCGACCGAGGGCGTTTCGACCTCCTTCTACGCGCGCCACAAAGCCGCGACCGAGCGGATGCTCGACGCGCTGGAGGCCGAGCAGCCGTGGCTCCGCATCGTCCGGCTCCGGCCTGGTCTCATCTTCAAGAGGGGATCGGCGACGGAACAAAGAAGGCTCTTCGCTGGCCCCTTCGTCCCCAGCGCCTTGCTGCGGCCGCAGCTCATCCCGATGATCCCGGATATCCCGAGGCTGAGGTTCCAGTGCGTGCACTCGCACGATGTCGGCGAGGCCTATCGCCTAGCGGTCACTTCGGATGTCCGCGGCCCCTTCAACATCGCGGCCGATCCGATTCTCGATCCACCGAGGCTCGCCGAGCTGTTCCAAGCGAAGCTGGTGAGCATGGAACCCGCGACCTTGTATGCCCTGTGGAAGGCCGCGTACAAGCTTCGCCTCCACCCGACGCCGCCGGGGTGGTTGGACCTTGCCTTCCAGACGCCGGTCATGGATACGAGGAGAGCCCGATCGGAGCTCGGGTGGAAACCGAAGCACACCTCCGAGGAAGCTCTGTTGGAGCTCATAGAAGGGATGCACGAAGGCGCCGGCGGCGACACGCCACCTCTCAGAGAAGACGACCTGCGGATGCGGGTGCGCGAGGTAGCAAACGGCGTCGGCCGCCGCAACCCCTACTGATCCTTCTGTGCTAACCGGCCTACGTCCCAGTGTCGTTCTACGACGTCAGAACGCTCACCAGCGGAGTTAGAGCTTCATGCTCCATCCCGACTGCGGCAACACGATCGCGCGGGGGGTGTCGTCGAGCAACCCGCTCCGGTAAGCAGTGTGCATAGCATCGACCAAGAGCGGATCGAAGTGCTTACCGGAACATCGCCGAAGCTCGGCGAGAGCGTCCTCCGTTCGAAGCCCCGATCCTCCCGGACCATTCGATCTCAACGCGTCGAACGCGTCGGCGATGGTGATGATGCGCGATTCGAGCGGTATCTCGATCTCTTTGAGTCCGCTCGGATACCCACTCCCGTCCCAGTGCTCGTGGTGATGCAACACGACCGTCACGAACCTGTCCATGCCCGGCATCCGTGACAGGATGCTCGCCCCCATGATCGGGTGCAGGCGCACGAGGTGCATCTCTCCGTCCGTGAGCGCTCCGCGCTTCCGCAACAGCGCGTAGGGGATGCTGACCTTTCCGACGTCGTGAACGAGCGCCGCCTGCTTGACGAAGGCGATCTGTTCGGGGGCCGAGCCGAGCAACCGCGCCAGGTCGCCCGCGATCCTCGACACGCGCCCGGAATGTCCCCCGGTGTAGGAGTCGTGCTCGTTCACCGCAGCGACCAGGGAGTCGAGCGTCTCCCAGGCCCGCTCGCGCTGGTCCTTCGCCTGGAGCGTGTCCGCGAGCCTGCGAGGCAAACCTTTGGCGCCACTCACGATGCACCTGCTTTCGCCCGAGGGACTAGTTATTTCGGACTATCGGCAACCGCGTTCCGTTCCTTGAATGACTAGTCACCCACTCTGGAGCAGACGACGCGGCGGCCCCGCAGCCGCCGGGTGCCGCATCGCCTACCGGCGCCGACGCCTCGCTTCGCTCGGGGTAAGAACCACGTCGCCGCACGGCGACGACGGACACCCGTCGTCTGCTCGTCGCGGTGAGCTGGGTTGTGGGGGCGGGTTAGCGGCGGCGGTATGCGGCCGCGGCCCTCGCGCCGGAGCGAGAGACAGCGAAGAACGCGGCGGCCATGGTCATCACGACGGCCGAGAGGTATAGCGGAACGGGCGAGGTCTCGCGGCGGCGCTCGGTGTACGAAGACAGCGCCAAGACCTGGTCGTTCTTGAACTGGGCGTACGAGACGGCGACCTGAACCTGCTCTTGTTCCTGCTTCGCCACCGCGCCCTGAGCCTGAGCGGCCGACTGCGTAGAGGTGACCGTCTCCGGGACCGGGGGAGGCCCCGCCGGGGCGAGCGCGGGCACGATCACCGGTGCGGGAGGAAACACTGGAACGACCGGCACCGGCATCGGCTGCGGTTCCTCTTTCTGCGGCTTCCGCTTCACGAGGGCGGCGGCCGGGATCTTCTGGCACACGACCTTGGCGGTTGCAGATGCGACCGGCGTACCGGAGACCTTCGCGGCCAGCGTCAGGTTGTGCGTCGTTCCCGCGAGGCTGCGAGGACAGGTGAAGGCGACGTCGAAGCCGAGGCTGTTGCGCTCGGTGACGTCCACCGTCGGGTACAGCGCCGGAGCGACGTCCACGACGCCCTTCTTGTCGCTGGTGATGAGCTCAACGCTCACGTCTTCGGCTATCGCTTTGACGGTCGCGATGATCGCCGGAGCCAGGTTCAGAACGCCATCGCTCTCCTCGTCGCTGACCTCGCACACCAGGGGGTCGCCCTTCGCGATCTCGACCGAGCCGTTCCCGTCGCAGTCGACGCCGCCATCGGGCGCGATCGCTTGCGTCTCCTCAGCCATGTCGGTGAGATCCGCGATTGCCGCGGTCATCCCCTGTGTGCCGTCGACCGCGAGCCCAACCTGGCGGATGCCCTTCGCTCGCAGCGTCGAAGCGACCTGCGCGAAGGGAGGCGACGGGTGCGCGGCTTGGTCGTGGAAGCCGTAGTCGGTCACGTGGACGATCACAGGCAGCGCGTCGGAGCGGAACTTCGCCCCCTGGCCCGGGGGCACGCACGGCGGCCTCTCTTCGTTCGGAGACGCGACGCATCCCGGCTCGCCCTCGCCGGTGGCGGCTTGGTAGAGGCCGGTCAGCTGGGATTCTTCGTAGTCTCCGCGGCCCCCGCCGGAAGACTCGAGCCTCGCCAGAGCCTCGGAGAGCGACTGATCTGCCGGTCCGATCGCGCGGTTCAGCCGGTAGGGGAAGTCTCCCTGGGTGGGGTCTCCGAAGCCTGGGATCGGGTAATCCTTCACCTCTCCGACCCCGAACTGCACGTCGATCTTCGACGCCGCGAGCGAGTCCGCGATCTTCTGCATCCCCCTGCGCAACCCCGCGATCGGACCCTCCATGCTTGCGCTCGTGTCGACCAGGAAGAAGACGTCGAGCGGCGTTGGGTTGGCGGGCAGAGCGAAGCGGTAGTCCACCTGCTCCGACTTGCCCGCCTTCAGTTTCAGCGTCGTCTGCGCGGGTTGGAGGCTCGTATCGCCGAGCACCTCCGGCGGAGTCAGGTCGTCGAACCCGGGGATCACGATCTCGTGATTGAGCCCGGTGTATCGCTCGATCGTCAGCGGCGTGAGCCCGAATACCGAAGGCTGCGGGGTCCGGTCCGCGGTCAGGTTCATGAGGTTCGGCTGCGGATAGTCGGGCGTGATCGTCGCCCAGAACTCCGGCGGCTGGAACCTGTCGACGCGCTTGTTCTGAGACACGACCACGTCGTCGGCCTTCGCCCCGTGAGCGATCGAGATGGCGGGACCGCCGGGACCGTTGATCCGGGTCCAGGTTGCGCCGCCGTCGCGCGTGATGCTGAAGGTCGACGTCTCGGCCTCGTAAGCCATCACGCGCGCCGGTGAGCCGGGAGCATGGAACACGTCCACGATCGGCGTGGGCACGCCGACCTGGTCGAGGTTGGTCCGCGACGCTCCCGCGTCCAACGACCGCCACAGCCCGTTCGCCCCCCAGGTCCAGAGCTCGTCCGGCGCGAGCGGGTCCACGGCCATGCCCTGGCTGGCGGCCTGCGAGTCGGCCTTGGTCCTTTTCTCCCACGTGTCTCCGCCGTCGAAGCTCGCGTAGATGTCGTCTTTGAAGGTCGCGGGCGACTCCCTCACCTGCAGGTAGACGACGTCCGGGTCGCTGGGCGCGACGTGCAGCCCATACAGCCCTCCTGTGACCGGTGGGAGCCCGTCGATCGTGGTCCTGAAGCGTCCGTCCTGGCCCCCGGTGATGATGACGTGCGGTCTGACCGCGGGCCCCACCTGCTCGGCCACCAGGATGTAGATCTTGTGGGCAGCCGCGGGATTCTCGGGGAAGTCGATCGAGACGATGCGCGAGTTCGCGGCCGACACCGGTGCGTCGAGGCGCGGGAGCAGGTCGATCGAGAAGAAAGGCTTCCAGTCGCAACCGGCGTTTTCCGACTTAAAGATCTGCTCCCCGTTTGAAGCGAGGATGATCGTGGGCACGAGCGGATGCACCGCGTATGCCGTGAGCTGTGCGCCGCCGCGCGTGAAGGCCGGCGCCGCGATCGAGCTCCACGACCTGCCGCGGTCGATCACGTTGGGGCAGATGGTCTCGGCCGTGCGCGCAGACAGAGCCAGAGGCCCTATTAGCAGCAGCACAGAAAGGACGGCCACGGCCGCCCTGGTGGCTTTCATCATCTCGAGCCTAGGTTCTCCGTGGCCATCCCCACTCCTGGCGTGCGGCGTGGCCGATAGCAGCAAAGAGAAAGGCCCCGGGGGAAACCCGGGGCCTTTTCGCTGTACGAGTGGGAGAGGCTTACTTGACGATCTTGAAGACGTCGAAGCCTCGGTTGATGTCGTTCGAGAAGATGTAGGGGCCCTTGTAGAACTTCGAGCTCCAGGTGTTCCCGCCGTCCGGCTGGAACCAACCCAGCTCCTTGACGCCCATCTCCCGCTCGCCGAACGTGGCGCCGTTCGGGGAGGAGACGTCGAGGTAGCGGGTCCCGGCGGTGTACCAGGAGATCGCCACCTTCTTCCCGTCGTCGGAGATGTCGAAGACGTGGGCCGTGCAGCCGCCCAAACCGCCCTGGTCGTCACGGGCGAACAGGACCTCGCCCGGCTCGTAGATGCCGGTGAGCACCGGTACCGTGTCGCCCTGGAGCGAGTAGAAGTAGAGCGCACCGCCCGGGCACGGATATGGGCCGCCACCGCCGCCCTCGTCACCGATGATCAGGCCCTTGCTGTCCGGCGTGAACTTCGCGTCGTGCGTGATCGAGCAGCCGGGGCACTGCATGACGAACTTGAGAGTCGGCTTGGCCGGATCGGTGGTGTCGAACAGCTCGAACGTGTCGATACCTGCGGTCACCGCCATCGTGCCCTTCTTGTTGAAGGAAATATCGTGGGGGCTGAGCCCGGGCGTGACGACCGCGCCGATCTTCTCGGGCTTCGCAGGGTTCTTGATGGACCAGATCTCGATCTCACCGGGTCTGGTGAGGTCGGAGTCGGAGTTGTAGAGGAACGGCTTCGTGGGGTGGACCGTCGTGTTGTGCGAGCCGCGAGCGATCTCACCGAACCCGATCGGCTTCGGCTTCTTGGGGTTCGAGATGTCGACGGTCATGAAGCCCTTCTTGCCCACGGCAAGGCAGGACTCGGGGCCACCGGCAGAGTCGGCCGCCATGATCACTGTCTTGTTGTCGTGGCTGATCTGGATGTCGTTCTGGTAGACCGGGCACTTCAGCCAGGCGACCTCTTTGGGCTTCTCCGGGTTCGTGATGTCGATCACGTGAAGACCACCGCCGTCCTCGACGGAGGCGAAGGAGCCGGTGAACGCGTAGTCGCGGCCCTTGATGGTGGTGAACTCCATGTCGGAGCCGCTGGCGTAGGGGACGTTCGCGATCAGCTTCAGTCCCTTGCCCTCGCCCTTAAGTGGAGCCGAGTCCTGACGCGCTCCGGCAGCCGAGCCGAGCGAGCCGAGGATCATCCCGGCCACCGCGGTTGTGGCTACGAGCGCCTTCCTGCCGAGCAACGCTTTCATCGTTTCTCTCCCTGTCGAGATGACTGGATATAGGTCTGTGGAGGCTTGATTCGCCGCCTCGGGAGGGTGTCCTGCCTGGTCAGGCGCGTCATTTTCGGCACATGGGCGGGATCCGAACGCGCAGAAGGGGAGGCCGAAGCCTCCCCTTCCAGGTGTTCTAACGCTGCTACTTCTTGCCGCTGGAGACGACGAACGTCTTGGTGACCGTGAGGGTGTCCATCGGCATAGCGCTGCTGGTGAAGAAAGCCGACGGAGCCGCGCTGATCGAGCCTCCGAAGATGTTGGTTCCGGGGGTGATCTTCGAGCCCGGCTTCGCGTTGATGAGCTGCATCGGGACGGTGACGGTGATCGTCGCCTTGGCAGCGTCGAACACCCCCTGGACGATGCCTACCTCCTCGCAGATCGTGACGTTCGCTTCGTTGGCGGCGCAGTTGGCACGTACGAAGAACGGCTGCATCCCCGGGTTGCGGGGCGGGGGGCACTGTCCCGAGGTGGGGTCGCACACGCCGCGGCTGAAGTTGGTGAACTTGCCGTCGAGCTGGACCTCGTTGCCGTCCACGTTCAGGTACCAGCTGTAGCGGCTGACTTCGGGAGCGCCGCCCGTCGGAGGCAGGCTGTTGAGCCCGATGATGAAGTCGATCTTGTCCTTGCCGTTCATGGCCATGCTGGCAGAGGTCAGGTCCTGTCCGAGGGCATCGCCGATCGGCGAGAGTGCCGTGTCGACGGACTCTCCCCAGTCCCCCTTGGCGTCTTCGCCGACGACCTGTGGCCCGGACGCCTTCTTGCCGGCCGAGGCCGGGGTCGAGGTGCCGACGAGGGCTGCGGCAAGCAGCCCGCTCAAGAGCACCGGAACGATCGCCTTGCGCTTCATCTCTTCCTTCTCCTTGTGAGCGTGTGAGTCCGCCTATTGACCCTCAGGTTCGACGGCGCGTGACTTCTTCCTGCCGGCCTAGAAACCGGCGTCTCTGAGCAGGGGACCGAGGGGCCGCGGCGAAATTAAGGCGCAGCGGACAACAACACCTCAGGGGGCTTCCATCATGATCTCGAGCGTCAGGCGGCTTCTGGCCGTAACGGTTGCCGGAGCCGTTCTGGTTCCGGCCTTCATCGCGGGCGGCGCCGGCACCGCCGTCGGTAAGGCGTCGGCGGGACCGAAGCTGTTCGACCTCGACAAGGCCCCCAAGCCGAACGTCACCGGCAAGGAGATCATCAACGGCCTCGAGGAGTACGTGGACAAGTTCCCGATGCGCCACAACGGGCTCCCCAACAATGTCGCCGCCGCCGAGTTCCTGGCCAAGGAAGCCAAGGGGTACGGCTTCAAGACCACGATCCGCAAGTTCGAGGTGGGCACGCCATCGCGCACGGTGCGGGTCGTCGAGTCGGTGAAGCGAGGGACGAAGAAGCCGAACGAGTGGATCGCTTTCATCTCCCACTACGACGTCGTCGCCGGAGGCGGCTTCACGGTTCAGGGCGCGTACGACGACGGCAGCGGGACGAACATGATGCGCTACTTCGGAAAGGCGTTCTCGAAGGTGAAGACGAACCGATCGATAGCGCTGCTGTGGTTCGACGCCGAGGAGAACGGGTTGCTCGCGTCACAGGCGTACGCGGACTACCTGGAGAAGAAGGGTCAGAAGATCCACGCCGGCCTCGGCTTCGACATGGTGGGCATCGGCTACCCCGCTCGCTACTGCATCTGCATCTACCACGGGCCCATGCCGGAGGACGCGGCTCTGGCCGTGCCGATCATCAAGCACGTGAACTTCGACTACCTGAAGTTCCCCGAAGGCGACGGAGGCAGGGCCGCCACTCAGAAGTGGCCGCTCGGCACCGACGGGCACATCTGCAGCTGCGGGCCGAACATCCGCAACTCCGACGAGTCCAACTTCGCCGAGAAGGGTTGGTTCACGATGCGCTGGACCGGCATGCGTACCGCGTTCGACTACCCCGGCTATCACCAGCCATGGGACACGGTTCCGTTCATGGAGGCCGTGGCCGGCGGGCGAGAGAACCTCGAGCAGGGGACCGAGAACACCTTCAAGTCGGCCTGGTACACGACCTTCGTCCTAGACAACCTCTAAACCCGGACGGTTTGAGGCGCGCGAACGGTCGCATAGTGGCCACACGCGCGCTCAAAACCGGATTAGGAGCCGGAGCGGAAGGCGTCGGCGACGGAGGGGCCGCCAGCGGCGTCGTCGTCGCCCGGCGGGATCGACTGCGAGTGATCTTCAGAGCCCTCGTTGATGTTGTCGAGGTTGTCTGCGCTGCTCTTCGGGTCGTCCGCCGGTAGTTCGTCGGATCTGGGCATGGGTCATCCTTTCGTCGCGGGCCTCGGCTTGTTCCTACCCGGTGAGGCGGACGACAAGCCAGGAGGCGGCGCAGCGGAATTCACTGCCCGTTCGCACGCGGCTAACGATGCGTTAACCAATGGCGCTCTACCTTCCCTTACGATCTATTCATCTCCGATCGAAGGTGGAGCGATGCCGCTTAGCAGAAGAGACTTCCTCGTTAGAACCGCCGCCACGGCGGGTGGACTCGCTCTCGCGGGCCCCCTGGGAGCGTTCCGGCAACGCGTCGCCGAAGGAGCCTCGGTCGAGGCACGCGGCTACGGCCCCCTCGTGGACAAGGGCGCGCTGTCGCTCCCGAAGGGCTTCCGCTTCAAGATCATCTCCCGCGAGGGCGATCCCATGACCGACGGCAATCCCACGCCCAGCGCCTTCGATGGGATGGCGACGTTCAGGGGCCGCAACGGGAACACGGTGTTGATCCGCAATCACGAGAACCGCGGCCTGCCGAGCGAGATCCCCGTCGTGGTTCCCGTCGAGATGCGGTACGACGCTGTGCCGTTGGCGAACGGCGGGTGCACCAAGCTCGTCGTCAACGAGAAGCTGGAGGTCATCAGGAGCTTCGCGGTCCTCGGTGGGACCATCACCAACTGTGCGGGGGGCAAGACGCCCTGGGACAGTTGGATCACGTGCGAAGAGCAGTTCGTCATGGGCGAGGAGCCACACGGCTACAGCTTCGAGATCCCGGCGCGCAAGAAGGGGGCAACGAAGCCGGAGCCGATCGTCGGAGCCGGCCGCTTCGTCCACGAGGCCGTCGCGTGGCACCGCGGCGCGCTGTACGAGACCGAGGACCAGGGCGACTCGTCCTTCTACCGCTACCTCCCCGACACCCAGCCCACGAAAGCCGGCGACCTCGCGAAGAGCACGGGGCCGCTGCAGGCACTGATGATCAAGGGGCAGCCGACGGCGGACACCCGCTCCGGGTGGCCGCTCGGGCGGGCGTTCCCGGTCACGTGGGTCGAGATCGACGAGCCGAATCCCTCCAGCGATACCGTTCGCGACCAGGCTCAGGCAAAAGGCGCCGCGATCTTTGCTCGCGAGGAAGGGATCTGGGTCGTGAGCGGCAAGATCTACTTCGACTGCACCTCGGGAGGCGACGCCGGTCTCGGGCAGATCTGGGAGTACGACCCGCGGAAGACGACGCTCACCCTGGTCTTCGAGTCCAAGAGCAAAGACGAGCTCAGCAACCCGGACAACCTCACGCCGTCTCCTCTCACGGGAGACATCTTCCTGTGCGAGGACACGGGTGCGCCTCTGTTCGTGCGCGGCCTCACACCGGACGGACGCATCTTCGACTTCGCGAAGGCGAACGAGCAGGAGAGCGAGTTCTGCGGTGCTTGTTTCTCACCGGATGGAAGGACCCTCTTCGTCAACCAGCAAGGAGGTCGTCGGGGAGGTTTCGGTAACAGCGCCGGGAGGACCTACGCGATCAGGGGGCCGTGGGCCGGCTGACGAGCCGCTGGTCGTGGAACATGTGTGCTCTTTGGTCACGTCGCTCTTGAGCTCGAGGTGAACGAGGAGAGGCCCGCAAGAGAGAGGACCTCTGGGGGGATGTAGAGATCCTCTCTCCCGGGCTTCTACCGAGGGACCGGGGAAGGTTCCTCAGTCGCAGGGGTACATGCGCAATGTAGACAGCGTGTGCTAACCCGCGATGAACGGAAGCGCGTGTCTGGATGAATCTTCGGAAGCCTGCGCGGCAGCGGGGACCGTCGGAAGCTCGATCTCCCGAAGTCCTGCTCGTCTCAGGTTCTCCTCCACCGCCGCTCGCGCGTTGCGGATCGAGCCGGCAGCAAGGTGCGTATCGATCACCCGGATCGCCCGCACCACCCGGCGCAAACCTTCGAACCCGACCAAAGACCGCATGCATCGAACCTAAAACCCTCCCGTTACGGAGCTATTTCGAGGGGATGAACAGTGGTCGAAATGTTGCTCGAGCGCGCCCCCGCGTGAGCGGCGCCTCGTGTTCACATCGAGTTCATGGAGCCGATACAGGTCGTCAACATGCCGTTGCTAGCTTGCGCATGAAAGGGCCTCCGCCGGGAGGTCCGGGTGCTCTCAACGGGCCCAGAGAAGGAGGAGCAATCAGCATGATCCAGATGTCATCCAGGTTCCGACGCATCGCGATCCTGGCCCTGCCGATCGCGCTGCTCACGGCAGCCTGCGCACCGGAGCAGACCGAGGCTACGTCCGCCACCGGTGGTGAGAACGTTTCGGGCGCCATCGCGATCTCCGGATCGTCGACCGTGGAGCCCATCAGCGTGGCGGTCGCAGAGAAGTTCAACGCGCAGAACCCTGACGTGGAGATCTCGGTGCAGGGTCCCGGAACGTCCGACGGCTTCGAGCTGTTCTGCAACGGAGAGACAGACATCTCCGACGCCTCTCGGGCGATCAAGCAAGAGGAGATCAACGCGTGCAAGGAGAACGGGATCGAGCCGATCGAGCTCACGGTTGGGATCGACGGACTGTCCGTAGTCACATCTAGCGAGAACGACTTCGCCAGCTGCCTCAGCTTCGGGGATCTTTGGGCGTTGCTGGGACCCGAGGCAGAGGGTTTCGAGAGCTGGTCCGATGCGAACCAGCTCGCGCAGAAGTACGACGCTCAAGGCGCTCCGTACCCGGATGAGCCCCTCGTCATCACGGCTCCGGGCGAGGAGTCGGGGACCTACGGCTCGTTCATCGAGTTGGTCTTCGAGCCCTTCGTAGAGGAGCAGGGACTGAAGGAGTACGAGGAAGAGGTCGCTCCTCGGCCCGACTACCAGGCTTCTGGCAACGACAACGTCATCGTCGAGGGTGTGTCCGGCACCCCGTCCTCCCTGGGCTGGGTCGGCTACGCCTTCTACAAGGCGAACGAGGACCAGCTGAAGGCCCTGGAGATCGACGGTGGCCAGGGGTGTGTGTCACCCACGCCGGAGACGATCGCGAGCTTCGAGTACCCGATCAGCCGCCCGCTGTTCATCTACGTCAACAAGCAGAAGCTCCAGGAGAACCCGGCCGTCCAGGCGTTCGTCGACTTCTACCTCTCCGACGAAGGGATCGCTTCGGCCGAAGAGGTGGGTTACATACCCCTAGAGGAATCCGAGCTCGAGGCGACCCGCTCGACGTGGGAATCTGGGGAAGTGATCACCGAAGAAACCGGTTCATAACCTCTGTAAGGTTCTGTGATTGGGAGGGGCAGCTGCCCCTCCCAATTTTGCCGTCCGGGGATGACTTTGCCGGACGTTCGTCCTAGGTTCGGGAGCAGATGACTAGCGGAGCCATCGACATCGGCGCTCTTCAGGGGAGTCCGCAGCGCCGTCGAAGAGAATCCTTGATCTTGCGAGCTTTCCAGCTCGCAGCCGCGCTATCGGTCTTGATCAGCGCGGGGATCGTCTTCTCGTTGCTTGGTGAAGCCATCGTGTTCCTGAGCAACGTCGATCTGTCTCAGTTGTTCGCCGGCGGGTGGTACCCGCGGCGGGGTGAGTTCGGGATCGCGACGATCGTGACCGGGACTATGGTCGTGACGCTGGTGGGCATGGTCGTGGCGGCACCGCTCGGTCTGGCCGCGGCCGTCTACCTCTCGGAGTACGCGAAGCCGCGGGTTCGCCGGACCGTCAAGCCGATCCTAGAGATCCTCGCCGGCATACCGAGCGTTGTGATCGGGTTCTTCGCGTTGACGTGGATAAGCCCGGAGGTGATCCAACGCTTCTTCAATGACGCGAGTGCGTTCAACATGGCGGCGGCCGGTCTCGGGGTAGGCATCCTCGTGACCCCGCTGGTCGCGTCCGTCGCCGAAGACGCTTTGCGGTCGGTCCCGCAAGCGCTTCGTGAGGCTTCCGTGGGTATGGGTGCGCGCAAACGCACCACCACGCTGCAGATCGTGCTTCCGGCAGCGGTGTCCGGCATCGTCGCGGCGTTCATCATCGGGATGTCCCGCGCGATCGGCGAGACGATGGTCGTCGCTATCGCTGCGGGCGGCACCGGTGGCTCGGCGTTCACCGTAGATCCCACGGGGCCGGGTCAAACGATGACGGCCGCCATGACGGCGCTGGCCGTAGGGAGCGACCAGGTCCGCGGCACCGACGGGACCTTCCAGAGCTTGTTCTTCGTCGGGTTGCTGCTGTTCTTCATCACGTTGACGCTGAACATCCTGAGCGAGCGCTTCGTCCGGCGCGTGAGGCAGAAGTACTGATGGCATCTCGAGCAGGATCCCTCACGGCTTCCGATCTGGTCGCAGCCAGCCTCCATGGGCGCAAGCGCGACATCGGGGGAGGGATCTTCCAGGCGCTGTTGATCCTCGCGCTGTTCGTATCCCTGCTCGTCCTCTTGGTGCTCCTCTACGACGTGATCAGCGGCGGGATCTCTGTCTTCTCTGAGCGTGGCGCTGACTTCCTGCGAGGCCGGTTGTCGATCGTGACGGCTGCTACGGCCGGGGTCGGTCAGGGGATCTTCGGGACGCTGCTGCTTACGGTCATCGTCGTGCTGGTCGCCTTTCCGCTGGGGATCGCGGCTGCCATCTACCTCGAAGAGTTTGCAGAAGACACGCGCTTCAACCGCTTCATCAACGTGAACATCCGCAACCTCGCCGGTGTCCCGTCGATCGTGTACGGGCTGCTCGGTCTCGCGATCTTCGTCAAGCTGCTGGCGGAGTTCACGGGAGGGAGAACGGCCCTGGCAGGCGGTCTTACGCTAGCGGTTCTCGTTCTGCCCATCGTGATCATCACGTCGGCCGAGGCGTTGCGCGCCGTCCCCCACAGCATCCGCGAGGCAGGCTACGGAGTGGGCGCGACGCGCTGGGAAGTCATCCGCAGCCACGTCTTGCCGTCTGCGGCGCCCGGCATCCTCACCGGCACGGTTCTGTCGCTTTCGCGCGCCATCGGCGAAACCGCACCGCTGTTGCTGGTTGGAGCGGTGACGGGCTTCCTCGCCAGCGGAGGCGCGAGCCTGTACGAACAGCTCTATGGCGGATACACCGCCTTGCCCGTGGTGATCTTCCGATGGGCGAGCCTTCCCAGCCAAGACTTCAGAGCGCTCACCTCTGCCGCGATCATCGTGCTCCTGGCACTCACCTTGACCGCGAACGCGCTGGCGATAATCCTTAGGAACCGTTACGAGAGGAAGTGGTGAAGGCGATGGACGCCGGAACTTTGACCGAGCCCCGGGAGGGATTGCATGCGAGGCCTCACATAGAGGTGGAGGTTCAGCAGCAGTCTGAGCGACAGTTGCCATCGCGCGACGTCGTCTTCTCTATCCGCGACCTCTCCGTCTACTACGGCGGCTTCAAGGCCGTTCGCAACGTCTCGTTGGACATCTTCCAGAACCAGATCACGGCGCTTATCGGGCCGTCCGGGTGTGGAAAAACCACGATGATCCGCTGTCTCAATCGGATGAACGACCTGATCGAGAACGCTCGTGTGGACGGTGAGGTCCTGTATCACGGGGTCAACCTTTACGACAAGAGAGTTGATGCCGTCGAGGTCCGCCGCCGCATCGGCATGGTGTTCCAGAGGCCGAACCCGTTCCCGAAGTCGATCTACGACAACATCACTTTCGGGCCGAAGATCGCCGGGTTCAAGGGCAACATGGACGAGTTGGTCGAGCAGTCCCTCCAGAAGGCGGCGTTGTGGGACGAGGTCAAGGACCGTCTGAAAGAGTCCGCGTGGTCGCTGTCGGGTGGGCAGCAGCAGCGGCTATGCATCGCCCGCTGCGTCGCAGTCCAACCGGACGTGATCTTGATGGACGAACCTTGTTCGGCTCTCGATCCGATCGCTACGGCGCGGGTCGAAGACCTCATGCAGGACCTAAAGAGCGAGTACTCGATCGTCATCGTCACTCACAACATGCAGCAAGCGGCGCGGGTGAGTGAGATGACCGCGTTCTTCACAGCCGAGGTCCAAGAGGATCAGGATCGCCGCACCGGAGTCCTCGTGGAGTACGACAAGACGGAGCAGATCTTCACCAACCCGAGCGACGAGAGGACTGAGAACTACGTCACCGGCCGCTTCGGCTAGCAAGGCTCCTCAGCGGTCGCCCTGATACTCAGGGCACGAACTTGTAGCCCAGCCCTCTGATGGTGATGAGGTGGCGCGGCGAGTGCGGAGTCTCCTCGCACTTCGCCCTGAGCCTCTTGATGTGAACGTCCAGCGTCCGGGAGTCTCCGAAGTAGTCCGAGCCCCAGACGCGATCGATCAAGGTCTCCCTGCTCAGCACGCGGCCCGCGTTCTCCATGAGCAGCTCTAGCAACTCGAACTCTTTCCTCGGCAGATGGACGGGTTCCCCCCGCACCGTCACCTCGAACCGGTCGGGGTCGAGACGTATACCGCCGGCCTCGAGCACTCCATCTGAAGAGGCGGCGCCGCTCGTGCTCCGTCTCAATACTGCTTTCACTCGCGCGATCAGCTCACGAGCGCTGAACGGCTTAGTGACGTAGTCGTCGGCCCCCAGTTCCAGGCCCAGGACCTTGTCGAATTCGGCGTCCTTGGCCGTGAGCATGATGATCGGCACGCTGGACGAGCGGCGGATCGCTTTGCACACTTCCTCCCCGCCCATGCCCGGCAACATCAGGTCGAGAAGGACTAGGTCAGCACCGTTCGTATCAAAGCGCTCCAAGCCTGTTGCTCCGTCCGTTACACGCTCGACCTGATAACCCTCGCGTTGGAGCTGATATTCGAGTGCTTCTCCGAAGCTCTCTTCGTCCTCGATCAGCAGCAGCTTCGACACGGCTTCTCCTTGGTCAACCGGCTAGGGACGTGAGCGTGGGGTCTGCTCCGTTGAGGCGCGGCAGTCTCGTTTGGAAGGTCGACCCCCTCCCGAGCTCGCTCGTCAGAGTCACGTCGCCACCGTGTAGCTCGGCGACGTGCTTCACGATCGCGAGGCCGAGTCCGGTGCCTCCGCGGGCGCGGGAGCGTGCCCGGTCGACCCGGTAGAAACGTTCGAACACTCTTGGTTGCGCTTCCAAGGGAATCCCGATGCCCGTGTCGCTGACGCTCAGGAAGGCGTTCTCCTCGGTGCGGTTCACCTCCAGGGTCACCGTTCCTCGCTCGGGCGTGTAGCGGATCGCATTCTCGAGGAGGTTGCGGATCATCAGCGCCAACTGCTGCTCGTCTCCCTTCACCCACACCCCCGGCTCGATCTCCGCGCGGAGTTGCATCGTCTTTGCCTCGGCGGCCGCCGTAGCGTGCCCCACCTCCCTTGCCGCGACTTCCGACAGGTCCACGGGGTCGTCGGGGATCACGGCAGGCTCTTCGAGCCGGGAGAGATCCAGCAGGTCGCTGATGAGCGTGGCCAGCCGAGCGGCCTCGCCGACCATCTTCTGTGAGAAACGTTCTACGGCCTGAGCGTCGTTGCCCGCCGCTTGTTCGACGGCCTCTGCGAGCGTCTGAAGGCTCGCAACCGGACTCTTCAGCTCGTGCGACGCATGTGCGACGAACTCCCGCCTGATCCGTTGGGCCAGAGATTCCTCGGTCACATCGTGGAGGATCAGTAGGACCTCGGCACCGCCGCCCATAGGCACAGCTCGCGCTTTGATCCATGACCTCCTGGGGAACCACAGCGTGAGCAGCTCCTCGACCTCGCCGCTCACGGCGAGAGCCCGCTGCGCAACGGCCACCACCTCTTCGGATGGCAGCCTCGCCGGCAATTCGCTCCCTCGGATCCCCAGGATCTTGCCAGCGGCGGCGTTCGCCATCACGGGCCTCAGGCGGTCGTCCAGCAAGAGGACCCCCTCGGCGATCTCGTCGAGGACCTCCCAGGTCGAGCTGCCGATGCCGAGCGAAGGTTCCGATCCGTCGCCCGAAGTGACTTGTTGGAAGACCTCGCTCGACTCCGATCGGGAGGAGCGGACGGCGACGAGCGTCAGCACAACGCCGAGCACGATGCCTCCGAAGAGGAAGAGAGCTTCCGTCACGGCACGGTCATATCGGTCTCATCTCCGGGCTCGAGTCTATTTTGCCGCCTTCAGCGCCCCCGCCTCTGCGGCGTACCTGTGACGTGATTTCGCCGAGAGTTCACCTCGTCGTCACGTTGTCTTCGCGTCTAGTCCTAGGAGGCTCCATCGGTCGAAGGTAGGCTCCCTCCATGGCGCGGGTGAACTTTCACGACGAGCTCGACGCGGCTGAGAGCAGGCTGCTGGCCGAGGGCAGGATGGTGCGCAAGCAGTTGGAGCGCGTGATGCAGGCGCTCCGGGACCAGGACACCGACTGCGCCCAGGAGGTCATCGAGGAGGACGACGCCGTCGACGACGTCTACCTCGCCACCCAGTCCCGCGTGCTGAACCTCCTCGCTCTACAGGCACCGGTGGCAGGTGACCTGCGGCTCGTGAGCGCGATCCTGCATTCCAACGTTCACATGGAGCGCATGGGCGACCTCTGCGTGAACATCGCCAAGTTCGTGCTCAACAAGCACCCGTACCCCCCCGACTCTCCGATGATGGCTCGCCTCAACGAGATGGGCGACAGGGCCGCCGAGATGATCGATCTTGCTCTGTCGGCGTTCGCGCAGCGCAGCGATGAGCTCGCAGCGGACCTACCGGAGCGAGACTCCGTCCTCGACAGGTTGAACCGCGGGATGTTGGAAGACCTGAAGATCTACGCGGGTGACGAAGAGAGCTTCGAATGGGCGACCAAGCTGATCCTGGTGGCGCGGTACCTCGAACGCTTCGGGGATCACGCGGTGGATATCGGTGAGCAGATCTCCTTCCTCGTGACGGGTGTCTTCCGCGAGTTCACCGATGCCTCGCACCCCGGGGAGGACCCGCAGCCGTATTCCCCGAACGGGCAGAGGTCGTCGGAGTTCTAGCTGCGCAGGCAGCACGCAGGCGCCTAATATCGATGTCGTGACCGGCGACGATGCTGAGGCGCTTCGAGCGCAGATCAGGAAGGATCGGGAGCTCATCGAGAGGGCCGCGGTCGTACTGGGAGAGATAGACCGCGCCGACGGCCTGTCCGGGCCGCAAGCCGACGTCTTGGCAGCGCTGCGGATACGGCTGGAGGGAAAGGCGCGAGGTTCATTGGAGGACCTGATCTCCGCCGCGGGCGAGATCAGCCACAAGAAGGACCTGGGCGACGTGCTGGCGGGCGGCGAGCCGAAGAACACGGACTGGCCCGAGATCGAAGAGAAAAAGAGAGACTGGCCGACCCTCTAACCCTGCGGCGAATCGCCTTCGGGCGCTCAGCGGCTCTGAGGCCGCTACGTGGGCGCCACCACACCCGAACGGCTACGCCGACGCCATCTTTGTCATGTGATGTCGACAGAGCCTGCATCTCATGACGAAGTTGGTCCGGTGGTCGCGGTCGCGCGTCTGGCGGGATATCAGTTCGGCCTGGTGACGCGCTCCCAGCGAGAGCTTGCGGGATGTCCGACGGGTCGATCACCTACCAGTTGTCGCGGGGTTGGACCAGGATGCACGAGGCGGTCTTCCTGCTTCCAGGATTCAGACCGTCGTGGGAGCAACGGGTGCTCGCGCTGTGTATGCGGGGAGGCGATGGAACTGTTGCCTCTCACGTCACTGCTGGCGCACTGCTCGATCTCGACGGCTGCGCGCGAGACGAGGTCCATCTCTATGGCCGCTCGAGGTGGACATGCGAGGGAGTGCGGGTGCATCGGACGTCACTGCTGCCACCGTGTGACGTGACGCAGAAGACCTCGATCCCGTTGACCAACGCTAGCCGGACGTTGCTAGACCTGGGAGCCGTCATGGATGCCGACCACGTTGAGGTTGCTCTCGAATGTGCTTTGAGGCGGGGCTTAACGTCGGTGCCTCGTCTGAGGTGGCGCCTTCAGGAGGTTGGCGGCCGAGGCCACGCGGGTTCGGCGGCGTTGCGCAAGCTCCTCGACCGGAGGGAGCCGGGGACTCGTCCTCTGCAGAGCGTTCTCGAAGTTCGGTTCCTGCAGGGTTTGTGTCGTCGGAAGTTGCCGGCGCCGGTTCGGCAGTTCGAGGTGCGGGTCGGGCAGCGGCGACGGTTCATCGACT
>JADDQX010000101.1 GCA_016781115.1 Actinomycetota bacterium
CTTGATCTTCATCTGACGCGTGCACCAGCGCATTTGAGGTGAAGGCAGTGTCCCGCGGAACATCTCGAACCAGTGGTCGAAGCCGCGATCGGCGTTTAGCCGAGCGATCTGCTTGCCCAACACCGCCTCAAGCCGGCCAAGGTACTCATAGGTCTCCGGCAGCTCCGCACCGGTGTCGCAGAAGAAGTACTCGAGGTCGGACACCCGGTCGCGCAGATATACGGCCAGCGCCGACGAGTCCTTCCCTCCCGAGATGCCGCACACGTTCCGGGTCGCCTTATCCATGTGACTCGCTCCCAGCAATCTCGTCGGGCGTTGGTTGTCGGCTCACTAGCGGGACTATATGGCCTGGCTGTGACGCCGAAGCCATGAGTCGGTCGGCCATGATCGCCACGAGCGCCTCTCTCCCCCTAACACTGCCGCCGAGAGCTGCGTCGAGCTCGTGGAATACTCGCTCGGCAAATGCCGACAGAGTTGTCTGCGTCTCGGCGTCCACTGCGACAACACGGGCATGCTCCGAGCCATCCGACTTCGTGACCGTGAGTCGCATCGCCTCGAAGGGCTCGCCGTCAGCGGCCCGTCGATCGAACTGGATCGCCTCGAGCCGGCGGAGCGTTCCCCCGAGTTCGACAATTGTGTGGCGGAAGCGACCGAGGTCCTCGTCCGTCCATGAGCCAGGCGGTGGGCCCGCCACCGTCATCGCGACGTACTCCGCCCACTCTCGATCATCCATTCCTGAGGCACGAATCGCAGTCAGCAGTCCTCGCAGACGTGGGTCGAGCACCTGGCCATCGAGCTGCGACGATCGCAGTGAGAGGCTCTGGCGCATGTCGCGCTCAGGTGACGCAGTGTTCTCACGCACCGCAGCCAGCACAAGGTCAAGAAGCCTGTCGTAAGCGGTCGCAACCTCGCCAAGAACACGCTTAACGGCCAGAGCAAAAGCGTCGACAGCGACGAACCTGTTCGACGTGCGCGCAGGGATCGGTGGAAAGCCCAGAACGGACGGCAGCACTTCGAAGAGCAACACGTCCGGCTCACGGGCGTCGAGCAGAGCCCTCCGAAACGCGATGGCTTCTTCGGACAGTTGCCGGGTCTGACGCGCAAAGGGAGGAAGGCTGTTCGCGATCGCCGCGAGGTGCGAAACAACCGAGAGCACCGACGGGATCTCGCTTCCCGCCACCCCTAGTCGACTTGCCAGAGCGTCAAGCGTCGTCCTGCGCGGACCCCGTTGCGCTCCGAAATGCTTGACTTCGAAGTGGGATGGGTTCCGGACCAGGCGCTCACAGACGTCGACACTGAGCCTTGGCCGATAGGAGCCGTGCTCGTAGAGAGCGACCTCGCCTCCATGCATGATGAGCGCAACAACGACCAATACCGGCGCTGCTCCGGCGGTCATCCCGCACGGCGGGGCCTGAAGCACATCGAGAAGACCGGAAGCGATGTTGAGTCGCTGCGCGCGCGCGCGGGAGAACTGGTCGGCGATCGTTGACCAGGCCTTTGCCCAGGCAGGGTCGTGCGTCGGCGGAGTGAGCCGCCAAGCGCCGTCCTGCAGCTCATGAAGGCCCGACGCAGCAAAGACAGCGTCGTACATCGAGCGATGGGGCCCAAAGCCTTCGATCCCGAAGAACTCAGAACCGCGATGTCGGATCAGCGCCTCTAGCAGCTCCCGCCGAGCCTTGGCGGCTTGGCTCGAGAGCTCATGCCGATTCAGGAGTTCGTTCCGCACCGCTGGAGTTGCGGGGTATGCGTCGTCGCAAACTCCGGAGAGTCCCGCCGATAGGGTCCTAGGAGTTGCCAGTTCTTGCTGACCCTCTGGTCCGGCTCGATACCAGGCCACTCCTTCGGCATCGGGGGCTGACAGTTCGGCGAGCAGCACCTCGAAGCGGTGCAATGCCTCTGCCTCCCGCTCAACGAGCTCTAGCGTTGCCACGGGATCGTCCTGGAGCTCGTCGCTCGTCCGTAGCAGCGTCCGAATAGCAGAGACTTCTTCGGCTGCGGCGAGGAGTTCGGTGGTACTCGGAAGGTGCAAGACCACTACCGGCTTCGGCTGGGTGGCTCGGCCGTCGAGGACCGGGATGCTTCCGTCAGCCGAGTACAGCAAAAGGCCACACTCGGCAGCATGGGCGGCCGGTGGAGCGACGACTGGTGTGCTGCAATCGATCCATCGCCGTGAAAACACGCGAGTTGTCCCGGTGCGGATGCTGTGTCGCGCAGCGATAGCAGGGCTCATCGCAGCAATGCCGTTCAAGAGCGCCGCGGGCTTCTCTGCCCTCACCTGGCGACGCGCAGCCAAAAGTTCCCCTTTGAGGTCGAGGTCGCTTCCGCGCCACAGCCGGTACTCGGCAGCGAACTCCCGCCAGGTGATCCGACCGTTGCTCTCGAGGTCGGCGAGGATCAACTCGACCTCTCGGTGCGACTTGGTCCCCGTCGCACCATCAGCCGCAGCCCAGACGACGAGTTCACGGGAGGCCCGGAGTGCGCCGCCTGCGCCTACGAGATTCAAGAGACCGATGACTTTCAGAACGCGACGGTGGGCCTCCGAAAGGCCAACCGCGTCGCGAATTGTGGTCTCGATCTCCAGCCAGCGGCCCGCCGCCTGTGACGCAGCAACCGTGACCGAGGCCGAGTCCACGAAGTAGTCGTAGACACGGCCAGCGTGCACGGCTCCAAGGTCCGAACCCGGGGCGTTCTCCGACAGCCATGATGCGACAGACAGAGGCTCGTTGGAGGCAAGGAAGGAGAAGAGAGTGCGCTCGTTTTGCCCGTACCGGGAGCAGAGCTCGGGGAGGATGAGCTGCGTCACTGGGTGGAGCGGCCAGCCCTCAGCGACGACATCTGAACCTCCCAGCAGGGTGAGCACGCCCGCCTTGCGCGCCTGAGCTGCCTGTTTCGCGGTCCAACCCTTCAACTGTTGGCGAAACTTGGCGTCGTCCGACCTCGTCCACACCGAGGACATCAGCCGGCGGGTCTGCGTGGCGGAGTCGACGAAGGGGATGTCTTCGAATCGACCCTGGACCTTCGCCCACTCTCGCCGCATCGCCACCGACGCAATGTCGACGTACTCCTCAAAGGCGAGATGCTGAAGGGTCACTGCCACCAGCGGATGCCCCGAGGGCGCCTGGGACCACTCAGCGACTGTTTGCAGGAAGAAGAGGTCGGCGTCGCCTCGATGCTCGCCAAACGCTTCGAGGTTCTTGCCGAACTCATCGATCATCAGAATCACCGGTGCGTGCCTGGCGACCTCGAAGAGCGCGTCGCGCAAAAAGCGCGGCGTCGGAAGCGGAATCGCCTTGTGGCTCAGTTGTTCTGCTGCGGCTGCGACCTCTCGGCGAACGCTGGCCAATCCGCGGGCGCGAGGGAAGCGATTCAACCCAGCATCGAGAGCTCGGAGTGCTGTTGCTACAATGGGCTCGCGCTCGGCGGTAATGACTGCCCTTACGAAGCCGTGCTTCCCAGCTGACGATGCGACTCTCGCACGAAGCAGAATCTCCTGCGACTCCGGGTCAACCTCCTGGAGGATTCGGAGCGCAGTTGTGTAGGCGCCCGACGTTGTCGGGCCTAGAAGGGCGTCGAGAAATACGGCCAGGCTGGACTTCCCCGACCCATACGGCCCCGTCACCGAAAGGGCGCGAGTGGCGTGCGGATCCACGAGGGACACCCCGACTCGTCGAACGACATCAAGCGCCCGCGCCGTTGGCAGGTAGCTGGAGATGACTGCCGACTCGGCGTCGCGCTCGACGTTGACTGAGCGACCGAAACGGGCGCTCGGTGTGGTCCAGTCGAGGAGCGAAGTCATCGGGTTGCGCTCCCCGGTCGGTCACTGACGCGTGTGCTCCCGTTGGGTCCATTTCTCGATGCGGTCTCGCCAACAGCCGCCGCGCTTGTACTGCGCGACGCTCGATGGGGTCGGAGTGGACACGCAACTTGAAGTGTCGCTGGCTCACCGGCGCCAACGCCCGCAACAAGTTGATCGCAGCCAGGGGGACGGCCGTAGTACGTGGCCAAACAGGCGGTCGCCATTTCGCTCACAGTCCCGTCGAAGACGAGCTGGGACACGCCGCCTGGACTCGTCAGTTGCACGGCTCCCGATTCGGAGGCACGTTCAAGTAGGTCGACGAGGGCATCTTCAGTTAGACGAAAAGCTCGACCAGGTCCCCCGGGCTCAGATGTCAGTCGCGACACGGTCGCCGTCCGAGCACCCGCGTCGGTCCGCGCAAGGAAATCGAGGCAGGCGTAAGCCGCGATCATCGGGGGGAGCCCGGGCTTCGGTCCTACGACGAATCGGAGTGCCCGGTGCGGCGTCTCAACTGACCGCAGCAGGCGAAGTTCACGGAGTGGTGAGTCGGCGATGTCGTCGAACGACACTCGCTGGCCGACCTCCGACGTTGCGGCGTAAGCCCGACTCAACACTGCGACGTCCTTGGCCACCGACCGTTCCCGCGGCGTGTCCCAGCTCGAAGCAGCTGCGGTCGCGTCCTTGCAGAAGACCGCCAGCTCATTTGCGGTGAACTCGATGGCGTTGAACTCATTGAACGCAATCCACCAGACGGGCAGGAGACTCGGCGGCGCCAAGAAGAGCCAATGCAGAAGCCAAAGGGTTCCGAGGTCCTCGCAATAGGGATCCCAGCCATCGTCAGCGAAGAGGGCCGTGCCAATCGGCGTCGGGAGTGCAACGGACTGTCGTGGCCGGCTCGGATCGGGCGCCGAAGCGATGATCTTGGCGGCTTGTCCCCAGAACCGAATGGCCTTGACCATGTTCCTCCCGACGCCGAGGCGAAGGGTGGCGTTGTCTGCGAGGAAGACCCTTGGGTCCGCCGCTGCGTGCTCGTATGCCTTTCGGAACCAGGCCCACCGAGGCTGGAATGTCTCGTGGCGGGCAAACGCCGGGAAGCACGCCTGTTCGACCTTCATATCGAGATTGCACTCTCACTCGTCGATTGCATGCAAGGTCCATCAGCAAGCTGACGCACGATGGCCACGCTCCGGATCAGCAACTCCGCTGCAGCGTTGACATCTGCCTCGGTCGTAGGCCTGCCAACGGAGATCCGAATGCATTCCTCGGCAGCGGCGTTGGCGAGACCCATCGCGAGGAGCACGTGACTGGGCATCGGAACTGAGGAGGTACACGCGGAACCAGTCGAGATTGCCAGGCGTGGTGCGTTCGCAAGGACCGCTTCAGCGTCAGCGCCGGGAAACCTGACGTTCAGAGTGTTCGGCAGCCGGTCTGCCGTCCCTCCGATCCACTCCAACGGCGCCGCGTGAGCACAGAGCTGCTGCCACATTCGCTGCACGAGTTCTTTTTCTCGAGTCGCCGGATCCCACACAGCCGCAGCGTGGCCAAGCCCGACGACCCCAGGAACATTGACGGTCCCCGCACGAAGCCCACGCTCCTGGCCCCCGCCAAAGAGCCACGGTGTGAATGACCTGGTGTCTCGAACGAACAAGGCGCCGACACCCTTGGGGCCGTACATCTTGTGGCCTGAAACTGAGGCGAAATCAACGCCAAGGTCAGTGAGATCCACGGGGATCTTGCCGACTGCCTGTGTCGTGTCGCTGTGGACTGCGGCGCCGTGCGAATGTGCGACCTCAACGACCTCACGCACAGGATTGAGCACGCCCGTCTCGTTGTTGGCGAGGAGTACCGACACTCCAGCGGTCGGAACAGCAAGGAGCTCCTTCAGCGCCTCGAGTTGGATCACTCCGTACTGGTCGACAGGTGCTACTACCACCTCAGCACCGGCGATCGCCCCCGCTCCCTCGAGGACCGACTTGTGCTCAGTGGCAGAAACCACCAGCCGCTGTCGACCGCCGGCGGCGGACGCCCACATCGCCCTCAGCGCTGTGTTGTTGCTCTCGGTAGCGCCTGAGGTGAAGACGATGCTCCGAGCGCGAGCCCCGATTAGATCCGCCACCATCGCCCTTGCCCGCTCCAGTGCCGCCGCCGCAACCTTTCCTAGCGCGTGCTGGCTGTGCGGGTTCCCGAAGTCCTGCTCGAAGAATGGGGTCATCGCCTCGAGCACCCGACGATCGAGAGGGGTTGAGGCGTTGTAGTCGAGGTAGATCAAGGACCTGTCCGTTGCCGAGCGCACACCGCCTCCTCCCATCCCGAATGACACTGCTGTAACTCTACCGGCCGGCTGAGACAACCGCTCGGACGAGGCAAGCCCTACGCTGACCGGGCCAAAGCGAGGTAGGCCTTTGACAGCGACCATCCAGCGAAGCAAGACGGCGATGTCGAGAACGTTCGTCTCCCGGCCCGTCGGGCTAGCACTCGAGGACGGGATACTCCGGCGCGGTCGATCCTTCTTCGACTACGGCTGTGGCCGAGGCGGGGACGTTCGCAGAATGCACGCTCTCGGGTTGGACGCGGCCGGGTGGGACCCGGCCTACTCACCCAACTCGCCATGTAAGGCGGCCGACGTGGTGAACCTCGGGTATGTAGTCAACGTCATCGAGGACCCGCTGGAGCGCGCCGAGGCCCTTCGGCTTGCGTGGCAGCTTGCGAAGGATGTGCTGGTAGTCGCTGCGCGCCTCCGATGGGAGGAGTCCAGCGTTCGAGGACGCGAGCACGCCGACGGCCTCGTCACCTCCAAGAACACCTTCCAAAAGTTCTTCACGCAGGAGGAGCTTCGCGCCTGGATCGACTCCTCGCTCGGCCAGACGAGCGTGGCTGCTGCTCCAGGGGTTTTCTACGTCTTCCGATCATCCGAGGCCCGACAGTCGCTGCTCGCCCAACGATCGCGATCAACCACTGCGTCCGGAATACGGGTCGCCGACGTGCTGTACGACAGCCACCGTCACCTGCTCGAGCCACTTCAGGCCTTCGTCCAAGAGCACCGGCGACTTCCGCGCTCTGAGGAGTTCTTGCCGTTTTCAGAGGTGGAACGAGAGCTCGGATCCGTCGCTGCGGCGTTCTCGCTGATTCGACGAGTCACGGGGCCGAGCCAATGGGCAGACGTCTCGGCGCCCGCACGTCGCAGTACGAGCAGCTCCAAGTACGCGGCGCACCGCAACGTCCTCGAGCCCCTCGTCGAATTCCTGTCTGCCCGCGGACGCCTACCTCGCGCTGAGGAGCTAGAGAATGTCGCTGACGTTCGGGAGATCTTCGGCTCCGTCAGGGCGGCCTTCGCGCTCATACGCCGAGTTTTCGGCGCTAACCAATGGGCCCTGGTGGAGGAGGCGAGGCGCCGCGACTTCCTGGTGTACCTGGCGCTAGCAGCATTTTCCGGCCGGCCCAAATTCGCAGGTCTGCCTCAAGATCTCCAGTTCGACGTGAAGGACTTCTTCGGCACCTTCACCGAGGCTACTCGTCAGGCCGATCAGCTGCTGTTTGCGGTGGGCAAGCTAGAGACCATCGACTTGGAGTGCCGGACGTCGCAAGTCGGAAAGCTCACGCCGGAAGCGCTCTACGTCCATGTCTCGGCAATCGGAGAACTCTCGCCTCTCCTCCGGGTCTACGACGGCTGCGCGCGGGCTTTGACCGGAACGGTTGACGATGCGACGATCCTTAAGCTCAACCGATTGAAACCACAGGTGTCGTATCTCGCGTACCCCGACTTCGACACGGATCCGCATCCGAGCCTGACTACGGTCGTGATCGGACGCCTGCAATCTCTCGACGTCACCTTTCGCGACTTCCGCCGCTCGGAGAATCCGCCGATACTCCACAGGAAGGAGACCTTCGTCTCCAATTCGTATGACGGCAAGGCAAAATTCGAGCGGTTGACACGACGCGAGGAACGAGCTGGCTTATTGGACAACCCTGCGTCTATTGGCACAGTCGACGGATGGACAGCTCGTCTAGTCGACTGCGGCTATACGCTTCGAGGCCACACGCTGCGTCGAACTTAGCTTAGGCGGTCGCCGGCCGGTCGATCCAGGGGGCGAGGTCGCTGTCTGCGCTGGCGTGCCGACCGTGCTCGAAGACGAG
>JADDQX010000102.1 GCA_016781115.1 Actinomycetota bacterium
CCGATCCCCAGCCCGAGCCCGACAACGCGCAGCCCGAGCCGCAGCCGAAGCCCGACCCCGAGCCGGAGCCGGACCGCGAGCCGAAGCCCGAGCCGCAGCCGAAGCCCGATCGCGAGCCGGAGCCCGAGCGCCAGGACGACGCCGAGGAGGAGGAGGGCCCGCCGCCCCGGCCTCACGACGGTTGTGCTCCCGGACACCGCAAAGGCCGCGGCAAAGGCCACGACAAGCACGACGACTCCAACTGCTAACCCCTTCTGTCTGCACTGCGGCCCGTTAGGTCCGGTTCTGGCGGGTCAGAACGGAAAGGGCCCGGCTCCTCAGCTTTGGCTCGCCACCCCCTTAGGCTGATTCCATGGCCCTGATCGTGCAGAAGTACGGCGGCACCTCCGTCGGAGATCCCGACCGCATCAAGAGCGTTGCCGCGCGCATCGTCGCCGCAGCGGAGTCAGGGCAGCAGGTGTGCGTGGTGGTGTCCGCGATGGGGCAAACGACCGACCAGCTCGTGGACATGGCTGCCCAGATCTCGCCGGCCCCCTACGCGCGGGAGCTCGACATGCTGTTGTCCGCCGGCGAGCGCATCTCGATGGCGCTCCTGTCCATGGCGATCATCGAGCTCGGGCGCGAGGCGATCTCGTTCACGGGATCCCAGGCCGGGATCGTCACCGACACGACGCACGGCAAGGCCCGGATCGTCGAGGTGCGGGCGCGGCGGGTGATCGAGGCTCTCGAGGCCGGAAAGATCGTGATCGTCGCCGGCTTCCAAGGTGTGTCGACCGCGCTGGATGTGACCACCCTCGGACGCGGTGGCTCGGACACGACCGCGGTCGCGCTCGCCGCCGCGCTGAAGGCCGACGCGTGCGAGATCTATACCGACGTCAGCGGCGTCTACACCGCGGATCCGCGCATAGTGCCGGAGGCGACGAAGCTGCACGCGGTGACCTACGAGGAGATGTTGGAACTGTCCGCGTCCGGCGCGAAGGTGCTGATGCTTCGGAGCGTCGAATACGCTCGAAACTACGGCGTAACGATCCACGTCCGCTCGTCCTTCACCGACGAGAAGGGGACCTGGATCAAGAAGGAGGATGAGCGCATGGAGCAAGCGATCATCTCCGGGATCGCTCACGACACCTCCGAAGCGAAGGTGACCGTTCTCGGGGTGCCCGACCGACCCGGCGTTGCCGCGCGGGTGTTCCGGCCGCTGGCCGACGAGGGCGTCAACGTCGACATGATCGTCCAGAACGCCTCCTCCGACGGACGCACCGACATCTTCTTCACGCTTCCGAAGGAGGACCTCCGGCGCGCGGAGCCGATCCTGCAGAAGGTGTCCTCCGAAGTGGGGGCCGAGGGCGTCTCGACCGATCCAGACATCGCCAAGGTCTCTTTGGTCGGCGCAGGCATGAAGACACATCCCGGCGTCGCCGCGAGCATGTTCGACGCCCTGGCGGACGCCGGCATCAATATCGAGATCATCTCGACCTCCTCGATCCGCGTCTCGTGCGTGGTGCGGGCGTCGGAGGTTGCGAAAGCGGTGCAGGTCATCCACGACAAGTTCGAGCTGTCCACGGCCGCGATCCGGCGCGAGATGCACCCCGTCACGGCCACGGGGGAGTTCGAAGCGTTGAAGGACGCGCCGTGAGGATCGCTCTCGTAGGAGCCACCGGCGCGGTCGGGACCGAGATCCTCCGCATCATGGAGCAGCGAGACTTCCCGCTCGACGAGCTGGTGCCGGTCGCATCGGCGCGCAGCGCGGGCCGGAAGCTCCCATTCCGTGACGCCTCGATCGAGGTGGTCGAGCTGACATCCGACGTGTTCGACGGCATCGACATCGCGCTGTTCGACGTTCCCGACGAGGTGTCGGAGCGGTGGGCGGCCGTTGCGACGGAGCGGGGCGCGGTCGTGGTGGACAACTCGGCTGCGTGGCGGATGAACGACCAGGTGCCGCTCGTGGTCCCCGAGGTCAATCCCTCCGCGCTCGACGAGAGACCGCTGGACATCATCGCGAGCCCGAACTGCACGACGCTTGCGATGGTCGTGCCCCTCGCCGCTCTGCACCAACGGGCCGGGGTGAATCGCCTGATCCTCGCTTCCTATCAAGCGGTGTCGGGATCGGGCGTCGGCGGTATCGACGAGTTGTGGGACCAAACGCAGCGCGCGGCGAAGGAGCAGGAGAAGGTGCGCGAGGGTCTGGCTCGCGACCTCCTCGACCCGGGCGAGACGTTCAAGCACCCGATCGCGCTGAACGTGATCCCGCAGTGCGGCTCGGTGAAGGAACAGGGCTACACGAGCGAAGAGCTAAAGCTGTGTCACGAGACGCGCAAGATCATGGGCCTCCCCGACCTCCGAGCCACGGCGACCTGCGTTCGGGTGCCGGTTGTCATCGGCCACGGCGTGTCGGTGCACGCGGAGTTCGATGAAGCCATCACGCCGGAACAGGCGCGTGACATCCTGCGGGAGGCGCCGGGTGTCGAGGTTCTAGACGAGCCGGGTGAGGCCGTGTACCCGACGCCGCTGATCGCCGCGGGGGAGGACCCTTGCTACGTCGGGCGCATCCGCCAAGATCTATTCGATCCCCGCGCTCTGGAGTTCTTCTGCGTTGCCGACAATCTGCGCAAGGGGGCCGCACTCAACACGGTCCAGGTAGCAGAGCTCCTACTCACCTAACCCCAAGCTAGACCGCGCTGCGGTCGCGCTCCGTCGATCGCAGCAGGCGGTCGGTGGCGCCCGGCCCTGGAATCGATGAGCGGGCGCGTCAGATGGAGCGACGCGCCCGCTCATCACCACAGAACGGCCCGTGGAGCGGGTGCGAGCTACGGATCGAGCTCGGTCTCCGGGTCCGGCCCCGGCTCCGGAAACCCTGGCGCGGCCGAAGCGCCTCGCAGTGACATCGCGCACGCGATGCCCGCTATCGCTCCCTCGGACGCGGCGGCCTGAACGAGTTGCTCGCCGGGCGTGACGTCGCCCGCCGCGTAGACCCCTTCCACGGAGGTCTCTCCGTGCGGTCCCACCTGCACGTAGCCCATGTCGTCTAGCTCACAGCCGAGTTCTTTCGCGAGTTGGTTACGGGGTTTGTGCTTGATCGAGAAGAAGGCGCGCTGCGCAGGGATCATCCGGCCAGACTCCACGCTCGCAGCGGTCATCTTTCCGTCCTCCACGCAGAAGCCGGTCACACGCTCCTCTACGACCTCGATGTTGTGACGGCTGAGCGCGACCTCGCACCCGCGGTCTCCCTCGAACTCCTCGCCGTTCGTGACGAGCGTCACTCGTGCCCCCCACTCCAACAGGTCCAGCGCATAGCCCGCCGTGTGCTCGCCCCACCCGATGGCAAGCACGTCCAGGTCGGAGCTCTCGTACCCGTCGCAACACGAACAGTGGAAGATGTGCTCGCCGTAAAGCTCCATGAAGCCAGGGATGTCCGGCGTCACGTCCCTGACGCCACACGCGAGCATGATCCGGCGCGTCACCAGGTCGCCCTCGTCGGTCGAGACGCGGAACTCCCCGTCCGCGGCTACGACCTTCTGGACGTTCGTGCCGATCCGCCTGACGCTGTCGTAGCGATCAACGTCGGAGTGCGCGGCCCTCCTGATCTCCTCCGGGCTCCACCCGTCGCTCCCGAGATAGCCGTGGGCGGCGCTGACGAAACGGTTGCGCGGCTCGTTGCCGTCGATGACGACGGTCCTGCGCCGATAGCGCCCGAGCCACAACGCAGCCGCCAACCCCGCGGGCCCCCCACCCACGATCACGGCATCCTCCACAACCCCCCCGTTCTCTGCTAGCTGGACTACGTCCCCACGTAGGTTTCCGACGTCGGTTGCCGGTAAACCGCAGCAGCGCCGAAACTGTGGCGCAGGTCTCTGGCCCCCGGGCTCGGGCGCAGATACATTAGATGGATGAAACTCCCATTTCGCCCGGTCCCGGCAGGTGTCCTCGGGGCCCTCCTGTCTCTGTGCCTGACGGTCGGTGCGCTCGCTGCTCCCATCGTGATGTCGCACGACCGCAGCGACAACTCGTACTCGTTCACCTACGACGCGGCCTCCGGAGAGATAGGTGACGCCAGCTCGGGCCTTCGTATCAGCCGGGGTGATTCGGTGACGTTCGTCATCTACATCCGCGAGAACGAAGACGCGGACGTAGGCGAGCGGTTGAGGGCGCAACTGAGGCTCGGGTTGAACAAGAACCAGGTCGTTCGCTACAACGGCTTCTTCTCGTTCGAGATCACCGACAGCACCGGCACCGTCGTATACCGGGACGAGGTGAGGAAACGCATCGTGTTGCGGCCGAGACCCGGTGAGCGTAGGGCTCGCCTCGGCTTCCTTTTCGACCTACCCAGCGGCAGCTACGACGCGAGGGGTTATTTCGAGCGGCCGTAGCCGCCGCTTTCTTCTTCCCTCACGCTCCGCCGCACCTCGGTCACGAGGCGAATTGACCGCCTCGTGCTCCGGTCCGGTTGGAGGGTTGGGCGGTTGCGCGCCGAATCTCCACATCTAACGCATATTTCGCCTCGATGGGGGGACCCGAACATGACTGCTCGTTTCGACAAGCTCGCTCGACGGGCCGCCGTGCTTCTGCTTGTGGTGGCGGTGGTGGCCGGTCTCGCGCCCGTCGCGCGCCCGGCCGAGGCGCAACGGCGGGAGCGCGACATCTTCTTCCAGGACGAAACGGCTGTCCTGAGCGACAGTGACGCTCGAGTCGGCCGCATCGTGCCGAGCGACAAGCAGCGTCAGATGGTGCGCTCCTTGAACGGAACCGTCCGCTGGAACGAGTTCGGAACGCCGATCTCGCTCATCGCCTATGACGGCTATCTCGACACAGGCCTCAGCGGTGATCCCGCGCAGGCCGCTCTGCGTTGGGTCACCTCTCACCGCGAGCTGTTCCGGCTGAGCACGGGCGATCTCGCCGGCCTCACCCTGCAGCACGTGCTTCCGCTCGGCGACGAAGCGTGGGTGGTGCAGTTCCGCCAGACGTTCTCGGGTGTACCGGCTGTGGTCGACGGGCGCATCACGCTCGGAATCACCCGCGGGAGGCTCGCTTACGTCTCGTCGTCGGCGGCCCCCGGCTCCGCCTTCCGCACCGACCCCGCATTGCAACCGGCCGAGGCGCTGCTGCAGGCGGGTCGTGATGTCGGCTTCGGCTTCTCCGCCGCGGACATGTCCGCCCTCCAGCGCGACAAGGACTGGTTCCTATTCGAGCTCTCGGGGGTCTCCGAACCCGGCCGCGCCCGGCTCCGCGCGCTCCCGACGCCGACACAGGGCATCCGCCTCGTCTACGAGACGCTCTTGATCGATACGGACCACGAGCACGGACACCCCGAAGCGTGGGTGCACATGGTGGATGCGGTCACGGGGCAGGTGTGGAGGCGTGAGAGCCGCATCCAGTTCGAGCGGGCACCCGAGCCTCCGCTGTGGTCGGTCTACCCGAACACGCCGCCCCTCAACTACAACGACAAGGGCAAGCGGTCCGTGTGGTGCTGGAAGGACCGCGGCGGGTGCGACCGGGGCCTCAAGAACAAGGCCGCCTTGGGAGAGTGGGACACGATCCCGGGCTCTGGACCTACGTTCAGCACGTCCGGCAACGCCGCGCGTTCCGCACAGTCATGGATCAGCCCCTTCACTCCCGGAGAGCAGTACCAGCCGGTGAGCCCGGACCGCCGCTACAACTTCCCCTTCACCAACCAATGGCTCGAGAGCGGATGTAGCCCCGCAGCCTTCGCGACGCCGCAGCGCGTCGACGTTGATGCCGCCACGGCCAACCTGTTCGCCATGCACAACCGCATGCACGACTGGTCCTACGAGCTTGGCTTCACCGAAGCGGCATACAACCTTCAGGTCGTCAACCGCGACGATGGCCAGAGCAACGCCGAGGGTGGCGATCCCGAGGTGGGGAACTCGCAGGCCGGAGCGATCACGGGAACGAGCTCACCGCTGGTGGGCCGCGACAACGCGAACCAGATCACGCCTCCGGACGGCGTGGCACCGATCACGAACATGTATCTGTGGCAGCCGATCGGCGCTGCGTTCTATCCGCCCTGCGTGGACGGTGACTACGACATGGCCGTGATCGGGCACGAGTACACGCACGCGATCTCGAACCGGATGGTCGGGGGGCCCGACTCCGGCCTCAGCGGCCCGCAGGCGGGCGCCATGGGAGAGTCGTGGTCGGACCTGGTCGCGGTCGAGTACCTGAACCAATACGGGTTCGCCCCGGTAGGTAAGGAGAACCCCTTCTCCGTCGGTGCTTACGTCACCGGCGATCCCGACACGGCGGTTCGCAACTACGGTATGAACCGCTCTCCGCTCAACTACTCAGACATCGCCTACGACTTCGTCGGTCAGCAGGTACACGCGGACGGCGAGATCTGGAGCGCGACGAACTTCCAGATCCGCGAAGCGCTGAACCGCCGCTACGACTCGCGGTTCCCCTCGAGCGACCGCGCCGTGCAGCGTGCGTGCGCCGACGGCGAGCGTCGCGCGGATGCTTGTCCGGGCAACCGGCGCTGGATCCAGATCGTGTTCGACGCTTTCCTTCTGATGGAGTCGCGTGTCTCGATGCTGGATGCACGTGACGCGTATCTGGCCGCCGACAAGATGCGCTTCGATGCCGCCAACCAAGCTCTACTGTGGCGTGAGTTCGCGCAGAGAGGTTTCGGGAAGGGCGCCAAGAGCGCGACCAACACGGATCCACAACCGCAGCCGAGCTTCGAGGACCCACGCGGCAGCAACGGCAAGGTCACTTTCCGGGTCACCGGAGAGGGCAAGGCGATCGATGCGCAGGTCTTCGTCGGCGACTACGAGGCGCGGGTGACGCCGATCGTGTCGGCCAACGACGACTCCGAGACTATGGCGACCGGAACCTACGACTTCGTCACTCAGGCAGCCGGGTTTGGCATGAAGCGCTTCCGAGCCTCGATCGGATCCGGACCGCAAACGGTCGAGGTCCACATGCCCAAGAACCTCGCCTCCGCATCGAACGGCGCGAAGGCGCGGGGAGACGGCGAGGCACACAACGCTCTGATCGACGACACCGAGACGACGAACTGGGTCTCGGACGAGGGCGCCACGGTGAAGGGCAAGCAGGTAACGGTGGACCTCGCCGGCGGCGAGCACACGGTGGATTCGGTGAACGTGAGCGCGATGTTGAACGACTCCGGAGGCCAGAACCGGTTCTCCGCGCTTCGTCAGTTCGCGATCGAGGTCTGCAGCGGCAAGTGCTCGTCGGGAGACGACTTCCGGCGCATCTACACGAGCCGCGCGAACGCGTTTCCGTCGGTGCCACCGCGTCCTAAGGCCCCGCACCTGATCCTGCGGTCGTTCGACCTACCCGATGCCAAGGCAACGCACGTGCGACTCGTCGTCCTGACGAACCAGTGCACGGGGGTGAAGGAATTCAAGAAAGAGAGCGACAACGACACGACGAAGAAGAGCACCTGCCTAGTGGGATACCCGCCGGCCATCCCCGGACAGGGAAACATCGTGCGGGCCGCTGAGCTACAGGTCTTCGTCCGGTAGCACTTACGTTCGACCTTGGCGAAGGCGCGGCGCGCTTCGTAGGAACCGGGTGCCTCAGGCCGCTCGTGTGGCCGTATGCCGCGCGCGGCATAGACGCGCCAAGGCGGGGTCGCCCTGGTCGATGATTAGCGGATGGGGACCGAGCGCCGCCTCGCACCGCCGACCAGACGGCTGGCCGTGGCCGCTGTCCTGGGGTGTCTCTCGGCGTTCCTGTCACTGTTGCTGGCACCTCCTGCAATCAGCACTGTGGGCCCCGCCCGTGTGCGGGCATCGACCGATCTGGGAGCCGGCACGAGCCGGGTAGAGCTCCCGCCGTTGGGGACCGTGCTGGCGCGCACCCATGCGGGCCCCGTCGATCTCCGGCTAGCGATCGTCGAGATCGATTTCGAGGAGCTGGGACCGTTGGCGACGACGCCCGCGGGCCGCCA
>JADDQX010000019.1:0-9446 GCA_016781115.1 Actinomycetota bacterium
AACCCCGCGTCGAGACAGGTCGTACCGGTGCCCGGGATCAGATACGGGAGGTCCGCGGCTCCGAGGAACTTGCCCACCGCGGCCACTGCATCCGTGTGGATCTGGGTCCACACGTCGCCGTAGTGCGCGATCACCTGCCGGCCGAGGACCGCGAGGTCTTGTTCGTGCAGCTCGCCCGGCCCCGCGATCATCAACTCCGGCATGGGCGGAAGCTTCCTTGCATCCGTCATGCGCCCGACACTACTGCCCCCCACCTTCCGAACGCGAGGTGGGGGTGGCTACGCTCTAGAGCGGGTTCCTGGTGCTCACGGTCCGGGAGCGGTCGCCCTTGCACACGATGTCTTGACCACCGGCGGTCGTCACCATCTGGCGCGGGGTCTGCGCGTAGAAGCGGCGGCCGTTGCGGTCCGGCAACGGGATCCGGTACCTGCCCTCGCGGTTGGTGACGGTCGTGGCGACGGTGGGGTCACGGCCCTCGTCCCGATCGCGCTTCAGGAAGACCCGGCGGCCCCTCTCGCAGATCTGCTTCCCCGACCTCACTTGGCCCGTGAAGCGCTGCCTGTTGCCGTTGTACTCGATCGTGATCTTGGACTCGCACCTCGTCGTGCTGTCAGGCGGCGGGTTGACGGGAGACTCGCTCGGCGACCCAGTGGGCGTGGGCGTGGTCAGGGCCGGGGCCGGCGCTTGCTGCGGCGGTTCGCTGGGCGAGGCGGATCCAGAGGGAGTCGGTGACGGGGTCGCGCTGCCGGTCGGGAGCGGGAGCGTCGGGAGCGGCCCAGGATTGCTGGTGGAGGTGGGTGTCGGCGAGGGTGATCCGCCACCGCCGCCACCGCTGCAACGCGGAGCCGCGGCGAGTGCGCTCTCACCCTGCTGCCCCAACAGCGGTGCGCTGCTGAGCACCAGCGCGAGCGCGAGCGCACTGGCGACGGCCGTTCCCAGTACGGCCAGAGACGTTGAAGCTGGCTTGAAGCTGTAACGCATCGTCGGACTCCCCTCGTGTGTCTGCTTTGGGTGGTTTACCCGGAAACCAGGACGCGCACACCACCCGCCGCCTTGTCCGCTGATTGTCCCCGGTTTCGGGAGATAAACACCGAACGAGCGGGATGCGGCTAGGGAGCCGCGTCGGACAGCACCTCTACTACGTGGTTGTGGGTGCCCCTGTTCTGCCACGGGATGGGGTCTACGGAGCCGGCGCCGAACTCCCTGAAGACGATGTTCTCGGCCTCCTTGCTCCACTTCGTCATGTCCTCGCCCTGGTCCTTGCGGACCTGAGCGAGCGCCGCGGTGAACGCTGCGGCCATTTGGGCCTTGCAGCTCTCGGTCTTGGCGGTGGTCATGTCGTCGCAGTAGTTGCGCGCGTACCTCTCGCGGCTCGAGCCTCGGAAGAGGTTCTCGAGGTAGCTCGAGAAGTCGAAGAAGAAGCTCGATCCTTGCGCCGGCTCGTAGTCCGAGATGGGTGCCCCGGTCAGGTCGTAGCCACCGGTGCCGAGCTCGTCGTCGAAGATCCTGTGGACGAGCGTCTGGTACCAGGCGTCGAAGAGCACGAGGGCGGCAGCGTTGTCCATCTCGTCGTCACGGTTCAGGTTCTTGCGATGGGCCCCCTTGGCCACCCACTTCCGAACGACCTCCAAAGCCTCGGCATCCTTGACGTTGCCGCCCGCAAGAGCGTCCTCGGTCGCCTTCAGCATCTTCGGACCGAGATAGACGCCGCGCGTGTCCTGCGTCGCCGACTCTCGGATCACATCCACTAGGTCCGAAAGGGTGGCTTTGCCCTCTCCATCGAGCAGGGCGCGCATCTTGTCTTGCAGCAACTCGACCCGATGCACGGAGCCGAACTTGAACCCGTCGAAGTTGTTCCACTTGCGCGCCGGCTTGTTGTTCCAGTTCGCGACCCACCCCTGAGTGGGGTTGATCACCTTCGGCTGCTTGCTGAACGGCAACCGGCCCTGCCATTCCCAGCGCCCGGTGCCCCACGTGGGAAGCGATGGGTGAACCCCGCGAGCGCGCTTTGGGTAGAAGCCGACGTGGAAGTAGCCGATGTCGTCGGAGTCCGCGTAGAAGGAGTTGAACGACATCGTGAAGTCGGCGGCGGCCGCAGTGAAGTCTTCGATGTCTTTGATCTGGGTGTTCCAGCGGTAGAACTGCGGGACCGAGTCGATCTCCTTCATCCAGAAGAACCGCTGCTTCACGAATGCGACCGGCTTGCCCTTCACCTTCCCGCGGGCGAAGACGGGCCCGTGCTTGGTCCGATAGAAGGTCCGGGTCTCCTCCCGAGGGGGACCGGGATCGACCGGAGTCGGCTTCGCGATGAACGTCTCCTCACGCGCCTGCATCTTTCGACAATCGCCCTTGAACATGTATCCCGTGGAATCCATGGTGGGCTCTCCGCCCTTCGGATCGCAGAGCAGCTCCACGCGCGTGTCCACCGCGTCGGAGTAGCCGGTGGTGAGGGACCAGGCGTAGTCGGCGCCTCGACCCAGCGGGACCAGCGCGGAAGCGCCGGGAACCGCAGGACCTCGGAAGTCGACGCCGGGAGCGTGCACGTCGATGTCCATGAAGAACGAAGGCACGGCGTAGCCGACCTGAGGGGCTCCGATCTGAAGGGGGTTGCCCGAGGTGGATTCGTCGCCGGCGACCAACAGAGCATTCGAGGTCGGCCCCGTCGGGAAACCGATGCTGCGCAGGACCTCGAGCCGGTTCTTCTCGGCTCGAGACGTGTCACGCGCGAGCTTCTCGGCGTCGTCCGGGATCGCGAACGAGGTCCGCTGGATCTTGCCGGTCCTCTGCGATGGGAACGCCGCTTGGTCTGGAGCGATCGAGGTCGCGGCGGCGGGATCGTTCTGGGGCGCCAGGTCGTTGTAGACCTTCTTGCCAAGCTTCGGCCCAAGCTTCTTGGTCAGATGCGCGTACAGCCCCGCCTGGTCGAGCTCGCCGCCGGCGGTCTCGCCGAACACCCTCAGCTGAAGCACCACGAGATGGAGTGTGTCGAGGATGTCCCAGTCCTGCGGGTGCGGAGGGCATGCGTTCCCCGTCGCTTGGTAGGCGGCATCACACTGCGCCGGCCGCATCCGGATCTCTTCGATCTTGGCGTTGATGCCGTCTACATAGGCTTGAAGACCCGTCTGCACCTTCTTGCCGGTCTCACCGAACTTCTCGTCTAGCCGGTCGTAGAGCTTCTGCACCTCTTCATCGGTGTAGCCCTCGCGCCGCGTCTGGATGTCCATCTTGAGGCGCTCGTCGTCCTCGCCCGGGCCGACGAACTCCGCCAGGGTGCCGCGGCCCGCGTGGCGGAAGAGGTCCATCTCGAACATCCGGTCCTCGGCCGAGACGTAGCCGAGCGCGAAGGTCGCATTCTCCAGCGAGTCGGCGTAGATGTGCGGGATCCCGAACGAGTCCCTGTAGACGGTGACGCCCTCTTTGGGCGAGTACTCGTCCTCGATGTCGGCCCCGGGCCCGAACTGCATCGAGTGGAAGTACTTGCCGAGCTCGTCGTCGGTGACGTCGTCGTCCTCGATCAGCTTGGCGTACATCTCCAGCTGGTCCGAGTAGTGAGGGCCGTAGTCGCCGGACAGCAGCTCCGCGGGGGTGACGTTTCCCTCTTGGCCGGGGGGCACGATCGAATAAGCCCGCAGACGGTCCTCCACTTTCGGCGGAGCGGTCTGTGCCATCCCTACAGACGGAAGAAGAGATGCCGAAAGGACAGAGGCAAGCGCGACAAGGGTGACGGTACGACGTATCAAGATGAGGCCTCCGCGGGTCGGGTGGTTCGGGTGGAAAAGGAAGATTTCACCTTTTTCACCCGTTTTCCTGCGCGGCACGTTAGTGAACACGGCTTTGGGAGAATCAACCAGAGATGCGGGAAGACGAGTTGATCCAGGGGCGGTACCGCCTCCAGCACGCCCTCGGCAAGGGCGGCATGGCCGAGGTGTGGTGTGCCCAAGACGAGCACCTCCAGCGGCCGGTCGCGGTCAAATTCCTGGCGCCTCAGTTCCACAGTGATCCCGAGTCCCTGGTCCGTTTCTTCTCCGAGGCGCAGTCCGTTGCCCAGTTGTCCCATCCGAACGTCGTCTGCGTGCTCGATTTCGGGGACTACGAAGACCGTCCCTTCCTCGTCATGGAGTACCTCGGTGGAGGCTCTGCCGCCGATCTCACCGGTCAGCCGATGCTGCCGGAACGAGCGGTCGAGATCGTGACCGACGCGGCCCGGGGAGCGGGGGCCGCTCATGCCGTTGGGCTCGTGCACCGCGACATCAAGCCCGCGAACATCCTTCTTACGGAGGATGGGCACGCGAAGCTCGCCGACTTCGGCATCGCTTCTTCGAGCGGCGGCGAGAAACTGACGGCTACGGGCCAGGCGATCGGCTCACCTCACTACCTCTCTCCGGAGCAGGCGACGGGGGCGGGCTCCAGCCCGCGCTCCGACGTCTACTCGCTGGGCGTCGTCCTTTATGAGCTGCTGACGGGTGGTCCGCCTTTCGATGCCGAGAACGTCACCGCTATCGCGATCGCGCACGTAGACCAAGCACCGCCACCACCGAGCACGGTCGTGCCGGATATCGACCCGCACCTCGAGGCGCTCGTGATGAGGTGTTTGGAGAAGGATCCGGCGGTCCGCTTCGCAGATGGGACGCAGATGGCCGCCGCTCTGGAAGAGCCCGTAGCGGCCCCAGCCGTATTCCCGACGGGGTTAGAAGAGCTCGTCGAGCTGGACGAGCGAAAGCCGTTGGCTCGCCGAGTCCTCACGGGATTGGTGGTCGCCGGTGCCGTGATCGCGTTGGCGGTGGCAGGCGTTTGGGCGAGCGGCGACGATAGCGACGTCCGGCCTCGTTCGTTCGATCAGGAGACGGTGAACGCGGGCCCCACCGAGGCGGCGAAAAAGAAGAAGCCGTCGCCGACGGCCGCTGCAACCGTCACCGAAGTAGATGTGGATACGTCGCCGGTCTCCCCCACGCCATCGCCCTCCCCAAGCGAGACGGAGGAGGACGCTAAGGCCGAGAGGGATCCAGGCGGGAGCTCCGGAAGCGGCTCCTTCGAGCCGTCGCCCGAGTCGACACCGGAGCCGACCGCGGAGCCTTCACCTGAGCCGACGGCGGAGCCGTCGCCCGAGCCGACGCCGGAGCCCACCACCTCTCCCTAGAGAGAGGGACAGATTCAAGATTCGAGCGGGATCCGGAACGGGCGCCGGGGCCAGGTCACGACGGCCCGCTTGATCTTGTAGCGCAACCGAGCGCGATCGATGGTCACGCCCATCGCAGCCGCGAGGTCCTCGCACCGGTTCAGCTCCCGTCCAACCTTCGCCGGATCCGGAGCGTCCGCCCAGTCCACGTCGATCCCGTCGGTCCAGGCTTCTATCCGATCCCCGGCCGCCTCCAGCCAACTGCCCTCACGCCCCACCGCCATCGCAGCATCGGCGGTCTCGAACTCCTGCGGCCCCCAGCCGACGTGTTCGGGAGTGAACCGACAATCAAAACCCTCACTCGTGAAGATCATCGGCGTCTCCTTCATCTCTTCACCGCGCGCAGCGAGAGCCGCCTCGGCTTCGGTCCGATTGAGCCCGCCGATATCGAGGCCTCCGACACTCACGCCGCGGTGGACGCGGCCGGCGTTCACCGCGAGGTCGAGCAGAACCAGGTACGCGACGGCGGCGACGATAAGGGCGAGAACGAGAACGGTCTTGACGGGGGGCGTCAGCTGCATCGCCCGAATCGTACGGCCGAAGGCTCGCCGCATACCGGCGCCCGACGGATGCAGGGGCAAGGGGCGCCATCGAACCCGGAGTGGCTAAACGCCGCGGCCAGGCCCTTCTGGCCGAGGCGGGACATCCTCAAGCCCCGTGACTGTGCGGATGTGCGCCTTGCTCACCTGAAGGAACGGCACCTCGTACAGGACCTCGCCCTCGATCCTCAAGACGCGCACCGCCGTCATCGGCACGAACGATCGACCATCCGCCATCAGCTGCTCGACACCGTCGGAGAAGCGCTTGCTGCTTTGCGGCAGATGAACGTTTCCCTCCAGTACGAACGCGTCCACGATGATGCGCGCCGCATAGGTCTGGAGCTGCACCTTGCGGTCGTAACCGATCAGGGCTTCGACCCGCGCTACAAGATCATCGGGGTCGAACGGCTTCTCGAGTAGACCGCAGCGAAGCTCGACGGCTATGCGGCGAGCGTTCTCGTCGATGCCCCCCGACACGATAAGAACCGGCAATGCCTCGCGCGTCCGATCTCGCCGGAGCCGCTCGATGAACTCCCAGCCGTGAACGCCCGGCAGGTGGATATCCACGATCGCAGCGTCGAAGCGGCGCTCCTGGACTTGTTTCCACGCGTCCCCGACCGTCCGAGCCTCGACGGTGGCGAATCCAGCAGCGCCGAGGTTGAGCTCGATCAGCCGTATCAGCGAGGCGTCGTCTTCGAGAAGAAGGATCGTTCGAGCGCTCAGCGAGGGATCTCCTGCTCCAGTCGGGCAGCAACTTCCGTTAGCTACCAACCGATCGCGGTGTGAGTCAAGCACCCTACCCGTCGTAGATACATCGCTTCAGAAGACCAAGCAAGCTTTAGGATCGCGGCGTGCCATACGACGAGGAGCTCGCCGATCGCATCCGGGAGCTCACCGCCGGCGAGCCCAGGGTCGCAGAGAAAAAGATGTTCGGTAGCCTCGCGTTCCTCGTCGACGGCAACATGGCAATAGCAGCCAGCGGCCAGGGTGGGATCCTGGTGCGGGTCGATCCCGACGAATCCGACTCTTTGCTCGCTAAGACGAAGGCGTATCCCATGGAGATGCGGGGACGTCAGATGCAAGGGTGGCTGCGAGTGGATGCGGAGCATGTGAGGACCAAACCGCTGCTCTCGAAGTGGGTGCACCGAGGGCTCACCTACGCGCGGTCGCTGCCGGCCAAATAGAGCTTCGCGGCCTGGTTTGGGGACGGCGAGTAGCTCTTCACTCTGAAGACGACGATGACGTAACGCGACGGGTCGCGTACCTCAAACCACAGCATGTTCGCGCGGGGTCAGCGTCGGGGTAGCGGCTCTCCCTCTTTGCTTGTGTGGTCGCGATGCAGGGCACGCAGCCGTTCCGTGACCGGCCCTACCGATCCACCGCCGATAGCGCGGCCGTCGACCTCCAGCACGGGGCTCAACTCTCCCATCGTGGCCGTGGTGAAGACTTCGTCGGCCGTGTAGACCTCGGCGAGCGAGACGTTCCGCTCCGCGACCTTCCAGCCCGCGTCGGCCGCGAGCTCCAGCACGACCGCCCGTGTGATCCCGGGAAGACAGGAGTCTGCGCTCGGTGTGATCACCGCTTCATCCCGCACGAGGAACACGTTCGTCGCGTTCGTCTCCGCGACGAACCCGTTGAGGTCCAGCATCAAAGCGTCGTCGGCTCCGGCGATGTCGGCCTCGATCTTCGCCAGGATGTTGTTGAGCAGGTTGTTGTGGTGGATCTTCGAGTCCAGGGTGGCAGGAGAGTTCCGCCGTATGGACGACGTGATCAAGCGGATGCCCGAGGTTTCGTAGACGGGAGGTTTCCACTCGGCGAGCACGATGAGGCAGCAACCAGCCTGATTGTGCGCTGGCGACATACCGGACGTGATCTTCGCTCCGCGCGTCAACGTGAGCCGAGCGTGAGCGCCGTCGTACATCCCGTTCGCAACGAACGTCTCGACAACCGCGGCTCGTACCTCGGCCCGCGAGGGGACGCCGGCGAAACGAAGAGCGTGGGCCGAGGCGAACAGGCGGTCAAGGTGTCGCTCGAGGGCGAAGATCTTCCCGTCGTACACGCGCAGCCCCTCCCAGACCGCGTCGCCGCCCTGAACCGCTGAATCGAAAACCGAGATCCTTGCCTCGTCCCGTGGGACCAGCTCCCCGTCCACATGCACGAGGATCCCGGCATTGCGAGGATCCGGCAGATCCTCCGGGCGATACGGCTGCCTTCGCATCAGCGCGCCGCCGGCGAGGCAACGATGGCGTAGCCGGACAGCTCGTCGTAGTAATGGCGCGATTCCGCCAGCAGCTCTCGACAGTCGTCGGGCACTTGCCTGTTCCGGGGCGTGTACGGCTCGAACCCCGTTGAGCGATGGAGGTTGTCGTACCAGTACTTCGCCCATACGCCGTCTTCGGGATGCGGCCCCGGCGACCACGACAACATGGCGGCGTCCCAACCGATCCCGACGCGCCTGCAGAGCTCCTTCAGGACTTGCTCCGGGTCCAGCAGCAGTTGCCGAGCATCCAGCACCGGTGGGTCCTGGCCCCGCTCGCGCAGATCGACGAACAGCTCCGCCTGGCGCCTCATCCCTACGTCGCGCGACGTCGGATCCGGCAGTTGATTGACGAGCGACGCGATGACCTCGGCGGGATCGCGGATGAGCAACACGTTCACGCAGTGATCGAGAAAGCCGAGATCCAGATCGGGGGTTAGGTGATGCACCATCTGCTTCATGAACAACACGTCGCGGTCGCACTCAGCCATCACCACCTCGTTCACGACCGTCGCCGCATCCGTCTCGAGCACCTCGAGCAACTCCTCTAGCCCCGGATGGGGTGCTCTCGTCGTGGCGAGGTAGTGGCCGTACAACGGCTCGTCGACGGCGCGCGTGTCCGAGCGCTGGGCGAAGCTGCGCATCAGCGCGGTGGAGACATTGCGTGGGCCGGACCAACAGTTGATGCGGATCGTCAACGGGGTCCGGTTCCTGACGATGGGCTGGATGCGAAGCGGGCGACATCCGTCATGTCTTCAACCACAACGCGGGACCCTAACCCGCTCTAGTGGACTCGACTCTCTCTGCTGACCGAGCTAGCGGAAGGCGTCCCGCTCGGGTGCCACGCATCGGGCGACTGCACCCTCGATAGGCTGAGCTCATGTACATCCCGCGGTTCAACGCGATGCAGGACTTGGACGAGATCCGCAGCCTCGTCACCGCGGTTGGCTCTGCCGAGCTCGTGACCGTGGGCTCCGACGGCATCCCGCTCGCGACGCTCCTCCCGGTGATCTGGGACGACGACCGACTGATCTTCCACATGGCGCGGGCGAACCAACAGTGGAAGTCGATCGATAAGGGTGCGGCGGCACTGGCCATAGTGACAGGCGCTCAGGCGTACATCTCGCCGACTTGGTACGCGACCAAGGCAGAGCATGGCCGAGTGGTCCCCACCTGGAACTACTCATCGGTGCACTTCACCGGACGCGCCGAGATCCACGAGGAAGCGGACTGGCTACTCGACGCCGTAACTCGACTGACCAACCTGCATGAGCAAAGCCGGGACCACCCGTGGTCGGTCGACGATGCGCCCGAGGGGTACGTCGAGAACCTCCTGCGCGCGATCGTCGGCATCGAGTTCACCATCGAGAACGTGGAAGCGAAAGCCAAGCTGAGCCAGAACCGTTCGGCCGAGGATCGCTCGGGCGTCGTCGAGGGACTTCGACGCGAGGGCCGGGCGCGGGAGGCCGAGGTC
>JADDQX010000019.1:9667-17398 GCA_016781115.1 Actinomycetota bacterium
TTGCTGCAGCTGCACAAGGAGCTTGGACGAGCGAATGTTGGTCAAGTAGCGCTGCCTTACGCAGTCATGCGCCGCTGTCTCGGTCAGCTCGGGGAGGCTAGGCACACGTAGATAGGCTGTGAGAATGAGGCGCTTCATCGGAGCTGTATTGGGCGCGCTCGCCGGACTCGCGTTCTCGACCCTAGGTCTCATCGACACCAGCCAAGGCTTGCCCGCGATGAGCGGTGGCGGGAATGAGGCCACGCCGATCGTGATCGCGGTCGGCCTCATGATCGGCGCTCTTCTCGGAGCTTCTCTCTTATGGCGCGTCCCCATCGCCATCGTCGGCGCGATCGTGGGGCTCGCTGCCGGCATGTGGCTGCGCGACAACCTGGGATTGGGAGGCGTGCAGCCGCCATGGGTGTTCCTCCTTTTGTTCGGCTTACCAGCCGTTGGATTTGCCAGCGGCTACCTGATCCATCTGCCAGGCTCAACTTGGGCTCGCCGCCCGGGCGTAGCTGGTGCGCTCGTCGGCCTCGCTGCTGCCGTCGTCGGTCACGTAGCGGGCTCGATCCTGTGGGCCGCGGCTACGGACGACCCCTGCGAGCCGACGCAACTGCCGAACGGAGGTGTCCTGGTCCCGCTCTGCCCTGAAAGTGGGCCACCCAGCTGGGTCGCTCTATCGGCTCTCCTGCTGGGAGCAGCGATCGGTCACTTCACTCGCTACAAGTTGAGCGCACGCGTGGGCCCGAGCTCTGAGGAGGTTGCAAGGACACCTTAGGGGCTAGGGCATACCCCTACACGTCTCGGTGACCAGAGACCTCGGTTCGCTCCTCGCGCCTCACGTTGAACTGCACAAACAGACGGAGTGGCGGATGTTCGGCGGGTATCGCTAGATGTAGTCGTTCCTAGGCTTTGCTAGCCCGTCGCCGGCACCACTTCGAAACCCTCGACCTTGAAGTCATCGTCATAGGCGAAAGCTGCATCTAGTGCGAGGTGGCGCATGGTTTCGAAGCTCACTCGGTCGACGAAGGAGACGCCCCGTCTCGAGAGTCCCGCAAGGTACGCCGATGTCGCCTTTTCGTGAAGATCGCGGTCCACGTAGAGCAAGGAAAGGCTCGGCACGAGTCCATCAAGCAGGGCTCGAACGGCGTCTGGACCGAGCCGGCGCTGAACCAGAGCAGCCGATTCAACCACCACGTAGGCATGCGTGGACAGATGGAGGGACGGATCCGCAGCCTCGGTGGTGAACCAATCGCGAGCAGACGCGTGGTTGTCATCATCCTCGTCGAGTAAGGCGTACAGAGCCGAGGAGTCGACGAGCACTCTCATTCCTGGAACGCCTCCGAGAGCTCGTCGTCGTGCGAACTACTGACGTGCGTGGAACCCGATCTGAACCCGCCGATCGCCTCTATAGCGCGGGCCCGGCGGTCCACTCCCGCGGCCGCGCCGAGTCGGTCCACGGCTTCCCTGATGAGGTCAGCCATCGACCGTCCGGTCGCCACCGAGAGACGTTTCAGGACTTGGAACTGCTCCTCAGTCAGCTGGATCTGCGTTCGAATCATGGTCACTACATGATAACAATATCGCGTACATGATGTAAACATCGGTCAGCGGGTTCCGAAGAGTCGCGTCGCGCATCCTGAGGGAGGATCACGGAATGAGGTGGCCCGCGCACCGGACAGCGGTTCCCGACGTTCCGCACGGCGGCGAGGAGGAGGCCGAGAACTCGGGAGAGGCTGCGCGTCCGCGGCGAACGTGCGCGGCATGCCGCTACGTCGAAACGTTGAACCCGGAGCGGCCCCTCCGGACAGCCACGACGAGCGAGCTATGCATCGCCGAGTTGCGTCAGATCCACGAGCTGATGCTGCTCGCATTTGACAACGACTTCAGTGACGAAGACTGGGAGCACACCCTCGGCGGCATCCACTTCTTCCTCGAGCTCGGCGGCCAGATGGTGAGTCATGCCGCGGTAGTGCCGCGCATGCTCGAGGTAGGTGGCTCGATGTTCCACACGGGTTACGTCGAGGGCGTAGCGACACACCCCGGGTTCCGGTCGCGTGGCTGGGGTAGTGACGTTGTCTCAGCCGCTACGGCGCATATCCACGCGACCTATGGATTCGGAGCGCTCGGCACGAGCTCTTTCTCGTTCTACGAGCGCCTCGGGTGGGAGCGCTGGAGCGGGCGGACCTTCGTGCGCCGCGTCGGTCGGCACGAGGCGACGCCGGACGAAGACGGTTACGTCATGGTGTTGCGATTCGGCCCCAGCGCAGACGTCGACACATCCGCAGACCTCTCCTGCGACGATCGTCCCGGCGACCTCTGGTAGCGCCGCCCGACGGCGGCCTCTTACGTTCCCGACTCCACCGGCGCAGTGTCGATGAAAATCGGGTCGACGCTGCTGGAGCCGGCGGACCCGAATAGCCGCAGCGTCTCCGCCCGCATCCGGGTTCCGGACAGGAAGTGATCACCCAATGCCCTCGGGAGCCTGACGGTCAGCGTCCGCCCGCGGACCCGGTCCTTGTTCCCTACTACCTCACCGTCGTAGCCGCAGCCGTACACGATCGTTCGAACGCCCTGAGACGATCTTTCTTGCCGGACGAATATGCGGCAGCGACTGAGCTCCGCGGTGATTCCGTATGTGAAGCCTGCTGAAGGCGGAGCGAACGTGCGGAAGACGAGCTCGTATCCGCGGCCTGAGCGAAACAGGTCAACCTGAAGGAGATCGGCTTCGGCGATCTGAGCAGGCGCTGTCGGAATGCCTAGCTCGAACCCGTACTCGCCTTGGCTGTTCAGCGCGTTCGCATCACCCGCCGCATCTGTGAAACGCAGGCGTTCAGCCTCTGTGCCGCGCGCGATGCCCCCCATCAGCAGACCTGCGGCTGCCACCGCCAGGAGCGCTGTCCTAGCGAGACGCTGTTTCAGCACGGGCCGCCTACGTTGCCGACACCGTCGACGATCGCCTTCATATCGGAACTGCCCTTTCCCCTCCCGAGATGCCCTTCGTAAACCTTACGAGGCAAGCAGGAGATCTGGTTCTTGAGCTCCAGGCGTAGTCGCATGTAAGGACGTGGAGCTCGGCTAGAGCGTAGTCCCTGTAGCAGTTGTCTAGATCCCAATAAGGGCTGTGCTAAATGTCGTTGTCGCAGGTCGCGCGCACTGAAGAGCGATGTTCATCAGTACTACGCGCTGAGGCGGTTAACTGGTTGAACATAGGTGCGAGGAGCTTGCCCTCCAGTCGGGGCTGAGTCAGCTCTGCACTAGTGACAGACATAGCGCTCCCGAAGGTGAAGCACCTGCCCACCGCGCTGAGCCTCATAACTCACCCTGACGCTGATGTGTGACGGCGCGCTTCTTCGCCGCGCCTGGGCGCTCCGGCGGCGACCGACCAGGGCAGATGGTATAGACGAGACTAGCCCCAACGGCAGGGAGCAAACCCGATGCGGCCTGAGATCCAATACGTTCGCAGCGGCGACATCTCCATCGCGTGGCAAGTTGTAGGCGACGGCCCTGACCTGATATTCGTGCCGCCCGGCGCATCTCACCTTGACCTCCGCTGGGACGAACCTCGCAGCGCGAGGATGCTCCGCCGCCTAGCGTCGTTCAGCCGTCTCGTCATGTTCGACAAGCGGGGTACGGGTCTATCGGATAGAAGCGTTCGCCTGCCGGCGCTCGAGGAGCAGGCCGAGGACACCATCGCCGTCATGGACGCCGCTGGCTGCGAACGAGCAACGCTCTTAGGCGCTTTGGACGGAGCTGCGTCGGCTCTCTTCGTCGCGGTGACACACCCGGAGCGGGTGGAACGCGTGGCTATCTATGCGACGCCTGTTCGTGGCGTGGCTTCAGACGACCTGCCGTACGGTATGCCCTCCAACGTCGTCGACACATTCGCACAACTCGCCGCTACATCAGATGCGCGTGGGTTACTCCCGGTCCTAGCACCGAGTGTCGCCGATGACGACACATATGCCGAGTGGTGGGTGCGTTACATGCGGACAGCGGCACCACCCGCGCATGCCTCCGCCTGGCTGGCGGAGCTAGCGCGCATCGATCTTCGGCCACTGATACCACTTGTAAGAGTGCCTACATTGATCCTTCACCGCGAGGGTGATCGACTCGTGAACGTTGCGAACGCCCACTATCTCGCCGCGCATATCCCTGATGCTCGGCTCGTCATCTTGCCTGGGAACGACTACATCATGTGGGTTGGTGATGTAGAGGCGCTTGTAGATGAAGTTGAGGAATTCATCACCGGAACAAAAAGCACGACCAATCTCGAGCGCGTCGTCGCCAGTCTCCTTTTTGCCGATGTGGTTGATTCGACCGGGCGGCTGTCGTCAGTCGGCGATCAACAATGGCGCAACACCCTGGAGCAATTCGAACGAACAGTTAAGAGAACGATCGCGATGTTCGGAGGACGCTTGGTTAACACGACAGGAGATGGATTCCTGGCTCGGTTCGATGGTCCCGTCCGAACAATCCGATGCGCGGAAGCAATTCGCGAAGCGCTGAAGCCGCAACAGTTAACGATGCGCTTCGGCGTTCACACATCGGAGGTGGAGGCCCGAGAAGAAGGCCTCGACGGGCTAGGCGTACATATCACAGCTCGAATCATGGCGGCAGCCGAGCCCAGCGAAATCCTGGTATCGCGCACTGTGCGGGATCTGATCGCGGGGTCAGGCCTCCGACTAGAGTCTCGCGGCCAACGCGAGTTCAAGGGGGTTGAAGGAGAGTGGGAGGTCTTCTGCGTCTCCTGAATCAGGTCAACGTGAAGGTGTACAGGACTCCTTCTAGTCGATCGTCCTGGTTGCTGGTGAGCAAGACTGTCGGTCGCACTAGCAGCTCACGGACTTATCAACTCCGCTAGTTCGCTCGCATTTCGCTGCGCGTCATCTCTGTAGCAGTTGTTCACGATCATTTTCCGCTACATGTGTCCGGCGACCACAGGCCGCGGTCGTTCTCTCGCGCTTCCTGTTGCAGCTGCACGAACAACTGGGAATGACGGATATTCGTTAGGTATCGCTTGATGTAGTCGTACACGTCGGGCGGACCGGTGTCCCTGGTTGCCTCTCGGGCACAGCCGGATAAGGAATACGCTTAGTCTGCTTCTATCCCACAAGGTCAGGGGGAGGTCGTCGGAGCTCGTTCCGGCATACCGGACCGCACCACTAGTGCCGCGTTCTTCGGTGCGGTGCTGATCGGGGGCGCAAACTTCGTCGCCGTGAAGTTCAGCAACGAAGACCTCGACCCTCTATTCGGCGCGACTCTCCGTTTCGTTCCCGGGACGCTGCTGTTCTTCCTTCTCATGCGGATCCGGCGGTTGCCGATGCCGTACGGCGCGGCCGCGGTAGGTGCGGCACTGTACGGACTGCTCGGTTTCGGGCTGGCGTACGCATTGCTTTACTTCGCACTCACCGAGTTGGCCGCCGGAACCACCTCTGTGATTCTCGGTTCGGTGCCGTTGCTCACACTGTTGCTCGCGGTGCTGCACCGGCAGGAACGGCTCACCGCGCGCGGGTTGACGGGAGGGTTGATGGCGATCGCAGGCATCGCTGTACTTTCTAGTGACTCCCTCGGCGAGGAACTCTCACCCGTCTACCTACTGGCTGCGTTCATGGCCGCGGTGGTGATCGCCGAGTCGAGCGTGATAGTCAAGGCGTTCCCCCGCGCCGATCCCATCACGACGAATGCCGTCGGCATGTTGGCCGGCAGTGTGTTCTTGGCGGCCGCCTCGCTGGTCGCCGGCGAGGAGTGGGTCTTGCCGCGCGCCGGCCGGACGTGGCTCGTTCTCGCCTGGCTCATAGTGCTCGGCTCGGTCGGCCTCTTCATGTTGTTCCTTTTCGTGGTGCTGAGGTGGACGGCGTCGGCGACCACCTACGCTCTCACGCTGATGCCGGTCGTCGCGGTGACCCTCGGGATTCTCGTCGCCGACGAACAGTTGACCCCTGAGATCGTGGCCGGCGGCGCTGGTGGCAGCAGCGGTGTACGTGGGAGCGCTGACGGGCGGTGGGACCGATCGGGTCGAGGAGACGCCGCAGCCTGCCCTCGTAGCACCAGATCCCGGCCCCGACACGAAACCCTAAGCGTTTCCGCTGCACGTTTCCGGCGACCAGAGACCCCGACTCGCCTCTCGGGCAGCGCGTTCCAGCTGCACGAATAACTCTGACCAGCGAATGTTCGGCGGGTAGGTGTACGCGGAGGCATAGCCGTTCGCTACTAGCCGGGCGTTCGCCATCTCCGCCTCCAGGTAGACGTAGCGCAGCAGGCGGTCGTAGCGGTCCGTCTCTTCGACATCTTTGACCAGACGCACCTTCGCCCCATCCAGGAGAGCCTTCGCCGCACTCGAGGCCTCGCGTCCGAAACACTCCACCGGCGAACCCGGCTTCACCGACTCTGGCGTATCGATCCCAATGAGCCGCACCGGATGCTCCGCTCCGATCGCAGCGAGCCCCGCTCCGGGACCTTCGGATCGAGCAGTGATCTCGACCTCGATCGTGTCTCCGTCAACGACCTTCACGACTGTTGCCTCCTCATAGCCAGCAGGTTCTTCTGTGAGAGTGGCGGGAGCCTGAACGGTGAGGTCGACCTGATGGCCGGCACACGCGGCTACGAGGAGACACGAGAACAGCAGCAGGGACCGGCAGCGTCGCATCCCATGCAGGCTAGTCAGAGGGTGCGACAACCAGGTGTGGCGAGGACCTCTTTTCGGACGCCTGCGGGTCTTTGGATGTCAGTGCCGCTCAGCGAGCAGTCTGTCCCAAAGAAGCTCCGCGCTAGCGGCGCCGCCTCAGCATCGCCACCATCTGGCGAACGTGATAGCTGACTGAATCGTCGTTGCTGAAGTAGCCGAGGTGCTGCCACGCGCCGCTGCCCATCCGCCACGAGGCGCGCCACAGAACCCGAACCGACACGGGGTAGACCCCGCGCCGTTGATACATGTGGCCGATGTTGCCGTCGCGACGTCTGCTCCAGGCGCGTCCTACGTGATGGGTCGGGCGGGAGGCTCCATCGCCGAAGGACCACGTGTAGGTGACGGGTTCTGCTTGAGCTGTAACGACGAGACGAGGGACCGACGCGCTGGCGGACACGGGCCGAGGCTCGTGATCGAGCCAGAAGAAGGAACGCAGCCCGGTGAGGCCGGTGCGACCAGGCGCTATCCGAAGCTGCGGCCACTCGGCGATCGACATGGCGCGGTCGGCCGCGATCCAAGCGAGCTCCCAAGGTGAGGGAAGGTCTTGAGGAGCGACCGGTGTCGGAGCCTTGGTGGGTGTTCGGCACGCCGACTGATCGAGGGACACAACGACATCCCCGCTACCTTGAGGAAGGGCCACGCAGGTGAGAGGTAGGTATCGGTAGGGGGGCCGCGAAGCTCCACTCGCGCTCGCGAGCGTGCGGCCGGAACTAGAAACCACATCTCCTTCTCTTGCTGCCGGCGTATAAGTGTGGACCGCAGCGCCCACGCCTGGAGGCTTGGCGAACCCGTCTTCGTAAACGAAACCCGCGCCCCGTGAAACCTGTGCGCGTGCGGGAGGAACCTGAACCACCAACAATGTGAGAAGAACGGCGAGCCATCTCATCTGCGTTTGGTGCTGCGGGCGGAAATGATTGTGCATTCCTGCAGAAGCCACTGCGCCTCATGCAGTGTCATGCGGCAGCTCAATTTCCGCCGTTCTCGCGCCGCCTGCCTTGTCACGTCAGCACCCTTGTCATCGAAGAAGCGGGGATCAGCCGTGCCATAGACGGTCAGCTCAA
>JADDQX010000019.1:17416-21740 GCA_016781115.1 Actinomycetota bacterium
GGACTATCGTTCGAGAAGAAGTTCACCAAGAGCGCTGGATTCCGCTCCTCCAACGCCCTCACCCGCACGGCGTCGATTCGTTTGAAGCGGGCTATGGCTTCGGTGTCAGTTAATTGATGGTCGGCCGGTGACGCGGTGGGGGCGGGCGCTGCTGCTGGGTCGGCCTCCTCTCCCCCTCCCCTGGTGAGCACGATTCCTGCGGCCAGAACCGCCACCACCAGCAACAGAAGTGCGAAGACGAGGAGGGGCGCGAGGTCTCCGCTCTGATCACGGCGCCTGCTCATGAAGCGATTGTGGCAACCGCGGCAGATCCAAGCAATCTGGACAATGACTCGCCTGTTGAGCGGAGGCAGACGGACACGAACGGAAGCAAAACGCACCAGGGTGAGTGAGCGCGGCGGTAGCGGGACGACCCGAGGCGCGCCTTCTCAGACCTGACAGTCAAGTAACCAATCGCTACGGTCGGAGTCGAAGAGGGGCACCGGCGGCAAGAGGAGGTGGTTGGTTTGGCGATAGCAACAGAGGAGTTGATCCAGGCTGGTCTCTGCGATGGCTCCGGCGAGCGCCACCTGACGGCCAAAGGCCGCGACTGGCTGCACGCCCTGGAGGAGATGGAGATGCACGAGGCGGGCCTCGAGGAGGCAGCAGCCGACCTCGTTCTCTCGACGAACGGGCTCTTCCGCTAAATCTCGGAACCCAACACACAAAAAGGCCCCGGCCACACGGTCGGGGCCTTCTCGCGTCCGGCGCGACCATGCAGCCGCCCCTTCCGAGCGCCGCGGCCAGCCTCCCGGTGCCCGCTCAGGTGGAGAAATCCCATCGTCCAGCTCCCGTCGCAGGACCGGGACTCCGTCCATCGTCACCACCGGCGGGGTAGGAGGTTTCCTTCGGTCGTTCCGGCGGGTAGGCCAGTGGCCGTCGGCCCGATCGAACGAAGGAGGCACCATGGCGCACCACGAGGAGCCGGGAGGCACCGTCAAGGTCATCGAGCTGGTCGGAAGCTCACCTAACTCGTTCAGCGATGCCGTTCGCAAACGCGGTGAAGACCGCGTCGAGGACGATCCGCAACATCAAGGGCGTCGAGGTCTACTCCAGCACCGCAACGGTGGGCGATGACGGCGAGATCACCAACTACAAGGTCCAGGTCAAGATCGCCTTCTTGATCGAGGAGGGTGGCTCCGTCAGCTAAACGCTGGAGTTGTTCCAAAGGGCCCTCGCCAGTCACCGCAGGAGTGAGCGCCCCTCCAGGGCGCGGGTGCGAGATCGGGTACCAGTAACGCGAACCCGTTTAGGCTCTCGCTCCTAAGCTGATCGAGCTAAAGGAGCTCCCACATGCCTGAAGCAGTCATCGTTGCCGCGGCGCGTACTCCCATCGGCCGCGCGAAGAAGGGCTCGCTGCAAGACGTCCGTCCCGACGACCTCCTCGCCTTCGCGATCCGGTCTGTGATGGAGAAGGCGCCCGAGGTGAATCCCGGCGAGATCGTCGATGTCATGGCCGGGTGCGGCTTCCCCGAGGCGAAGCAGGGCATGAACCTGGCCCGTCGCGCGGCGCTGCTGTCGGGTCTTCCCGAACACGTCCCCGGGACCACGGTCAATCGCTTCTGCGCCTCGAGCCTGCAGACGATCCGCATGGCGTTCCACGCGATCAAAGCGGGAGAGGGCGACGCATTGGTAGCGTGCGGGGTCGAATCGATCTCCCAGGTCGACGGCTACCCGAAGGACATGGACGAGCTGCACCCGAAGCTGTTCGGTGACGACGCGGACATCGCCAACGTCTACATCCCGATGGGGATGACGGCCGAGAACGTGGCGGAGAAGTACGACGTCTCGCGCGAAGACATGGATCGGTTCGCGCAGCGCTCGCAGGAGCGTGCTGTGCAATCACAGAACGACGGGTTCTTCGAGCGCGAGATCACGCCTTACACGAAAGCCGACGAGACCGTGGTCGAGAAAGATGACGGACCGCGCGCGAGCTCGACGCTGGAGAAGCTGCAGGGCCTGCAGCCAGCGTTCAAGCCGGACGGCAAGGTGACCGCGGGTAACTCGTGTCCGCTGAACGACGGCGCCGCGGCCGTCCTCGTGATGAGCGAGGAGCGCGCGAACCAGCTCGGGATCAAGCCTCTGGCGCGCATCATCGCCTCGTCCGTCTCTGGTCTCGCTCCCGAGATCATGGGCGTTGGTCCTATCGAGGCGATCCGCAAGGTCCTCAAGCAAGCGGGAATGTCGATCGACGACGTCGATTATGTCGAGCTCAACGAGGCGTTCGCGGCACAGGTGATTCCCGTCTGCCGGGAGGTCGGCATCGACCCGTTCGGGGACAAGCTGAACGTTCACGGTGGAGCGATCGCTCTCGGCCACCCCTACGGGATGACCGGCGCGCGCATCATGTGCACCTTGCTAAACGACCTGCACTCCGATGACAACGCGACGATCGGCCTCGAGACGATGTGTGTCGGTGGCGGCCAGGGCATGGCCATGATCATCGAGAAGCTCTAGACGACGATCGAGGCGTTGTGACCGCCGGAAGGGGCCTTAGGGGGGCCGCAGTACAGAGAGAAGGGTTGGGCGGGGCTAGATCGCCCGGAGCATCCCCGGGGGTCCGGCCGTCTTCCCACTGATCCGGCTCCCGGTCTCCCGTGGAAGCTTCACCGCGATGCTCGTACCGGTCGAGCCGCTGCGGATCTCGCCGCGGCCCCCGTGGCTCTCGACCAACGTGCGCACGATGTGCAAGCCGAGGCCGGTCCCGCTCTGGATGTTCTCGTCGATGCGATACAGCGGCTCCAGAACCAGGTTCAGCTGCTTCGGGTCGATCCCATCGCCGTGGTCCGTGACAGACATGGTCACAGAGCTCCGATAGCAATCGAGCGACACCCTCACGTCGCCCTTGGTGTAGCGCAAAGCGTTGTCCACGAGGTTCGACAGCACCTGATCCACCACGAAGGGATCGACCTCGGCCTCCACAGGTTGCTCAGGGATACCGAGCTTGATCCGGTGTGCGTCGGTGGCCATGAACGGCGCCAGCGCTTTCTGGACCGAGGTCCGGACGTCGTGCTGCACCGGCTCGATCTGAACGCCTTGAAGCTCCACCCGCGCCGCTTCCAGGATCCTTTCGATCAAGCGACAGAGCCGGCCGCCCTGCTTCTCGATCTCACGCACGAAATCGCGCTTCTGTTCCGGCTCGAGCCGGTCCCAGTGGTTGTCCAGCGTCTTCGAATACCCGATTATCGAGGTCAACGGCGTCCGCAACTCGTGCGAGATGGTCGTCAGGAAACGGGACTTCACGAGGTTCGATGCTTCAAGGTAGGCAGCGGACGCCTGCTCTTGGCTCGCCGTCCTCGCCCTCTCCATCAGATCCGCCGCCCGGCCTGCGAACCGTTCCAGCGCGTGCAGCGTGGCGCGGTCGAGGCTGCCCGGAACGTGCGCAAGGTGGAGGGTCAGCAGCCCGATCAGGTGCTCCTCGACCGCCAGCGGGATCTCCACCCCCGGCGGCCACGCGCCGCTGCCCTCGACACGAGGTCTCGTCGTGATCGTCTGCACCACGGCGAGGTCCTCGCCTTTCTGCTCGAAGAAATCGATGGTCCCGCTCGTCGCTCCGGCGCCGTCGACGGCCGCTTGCAACAGCACCCTCATCGCGTCCTCGAGCGGGAGCCCTGTCTTCAAGCGATCGGGTCCGTCGAGCAGATCCCCGACGACCTTCAGACGGCTGTCCAGGAGCGTCTCGAGCAGCGCGTCGCGGCGCTCCGCGGCGGCCGCAGCCTCCATCCGGCCGTTGTCTCTCCAGGCGACCGCCAAGAGGATGCCTAAGAGCGCGCACGCCGCCGCTCGTTCGTCGGGAGGCACGTGACGAAGCAGACGAAGAGGAGCGTTAGCGAAGAAGCTCAAGCCCAAGAAGAGCAACAGCGTTCCAGCCACCAGCGACACGAGCCAGACGGACAGCCTGTGGCTGCGCGTGTGGCCATCGCCCCCCGGCACCGGCTTCACCGTCACTCTCCGTGGCTAGAAGTGGCATAGTTCCGATGAACTAGTCACCCTCTGCATCGGCTGAACACCTCGGATGCTTTAAGAAGCGGGCTGAGCGTGCTCGGACAGCGGTCGGAAACGGGCAAATCAGACGTCGGGGCAGGAGGCCGTCAGCTCGGGGCGAACCCTGAGGAAACCCTCAAAACGAACATGCGGAGGTTCGCAAATGACGCTCCAGTCTCGACGCCCCTTGTTCCTGGCCGCGCTGGCCGTCACGTTCGCCATGGCGTTTACCGCTCTCCCCCAGGCAACGCCCACCGCGGACGCCACCGCAGACGACGGATCCGGGGGTCGCGCCGTTGCC
>JADDQX010000019.1:21904-24003 GCA_016781115.1 Actinomycetota bacterium
TGCTGGAACGACGTCGGAAGCTCCTCCTGCTCGAAGTCTCTCGACGGCGGCCTGACCTTCTCGCCCACCGGCGCACCGGCCTACCCCGGCATCGACCCAGAGGCCGGCGAGCAGAGCGACAACTTCTGTGGCGGTCTCCACGCTCACGGCTACGTAGGCCAAGACGGAACCGTCTACCTCCCCAAGGGGCACTGCGGCCGACCTTTCCTTTCCATCAGCAAGGACGAGGGCAAGACGTGGAATCGCGTTCAGGTCGCCAACATCGGGACCTCGACGCACGAGGCGGGCGTCGCGACCGACTCGAAGGGCAACATCTACTACGCTTGGGTCGCTCGCAACCGTCTCCCCTATCTCACGATCTCCAAGAACGGCGGCAAGACGTGGTCGAAGCCGGTCATGATCGCCCCGCCGGGGGTCAAAGAGGCCAACCTGCCGGGGCTGGATGTAGGTGCGCCCGGAAAGGTCGCGATCGTCTACATGGGCAGCGAGAACTCGCCGTTCCGCCCGGGCCAAGAGGCGAACCCAGACGAGTGCACCGCCGTGGGGTCCTGCAACCAGGACAACTACAAGAAGGTGACGTGGAACGGATACATGACCATCTCGGCGAACGCTCTCGACAATGAGCCCTTGTTCTACAGCGGCACGGTGAACGACAAGAAGGACCCGTTGATCCGTGACACCTGCGGTCCCGGCCGCTGCCGTGCCGTCTTCGACTTCATCGACATCGTGATCGGCCGCGACGGCACTCCCTGGGCCGCATTCGTGGACGGATGCACCTCGATCTGCGCAACGGCAAGCGGCGCCAGCAACCTCGGCTCTGACGCGGTCGTCGGCCGTCTCGTCGGGGGTCCGAAGCTCAGATAGAAGACGAACCCTCCAGCCTCACCCGCTGGGTGAGGCTGCTCCTGGGGCTGTGGCTATTCGCCCTTGGAACCGTGATGTTCCTGCGCGCGTCCCTCGGCCTCTCGCCGTGGGACGTGCTCGCGGACGGGGTGAGGCGCAATAGCCCGGGCACGTTCGGACAGGCCGTGATCCTGATCGGACTCGTGCTCGTCCTCGGCAGTCTCGTCGCGGGGATCAAACCGGGTCCCGGCACGATCGCGAACATGATCCTGATCGGGGCGTTCGCGGATCTCATGCTCGCCACCGGCATCGCCGCGCAGCTAGACGAGATGGCGCTGTGGCTGCGTTTCATCGTGATGCTCGGCGGGATCGTCGTGACCGGCATCGGCTCCGCCCTCTACATAGGTGCTGGCCTCGGCGCTGGGCCGCGAGACAGCTTGATGATCGCTGTTGCGACCCGCGCTCGTATCAGGGTCGGCGTCGCAAGGGCGATCATCGAAGGCACAGCGCTCTTCCTGGGGTTCCTGCTGGGCGGAAGCATCGGCGTCGGCACGCTGGTGTTCGCTCTGGGGATCGGGGTCTCGGTCGACCTCGCGTTCCAGCTCTTCGGGATGGACTCGGCGGGGCGGAAGAAGGTCCAACCCGCCTAGCGCGACTAGATGCCGAGCCAGTCCCGGATGAGGGCGGCTATCTCTTCGCCTTTGTCTTCTTGGAGGAAGTGGGATGCGCCCGAGATCGGCACGAAGGTGGCCGTCGGGATCCGCTGCGCGAGCTTCTCCCCCGCCCGTTGCGGGAAAACGGGATCCTGGTCCGAGAAGGCGACCAGAGCAGGTTTGGTCCAAGTCTCCAAAGCGTCGCCCGTATGACCCATCTCGGCCGCGCCCGGATCTCCCTCGCGTAGGGGCACCAACAGGGGGAATGCCGCGGCCCCGGCCTTCGACTCCGCCGTCGGGAAGGGCGCTTCGTACGCAGCGATGACGTCGTCCGGAAGCTGGGTCGCAGTCGCGCCCTGCAGCACGAAGCCGATCGGCAGATCGGGGTTGCGCTCGGCGAAGTTGCGCCAGCTCATGAAGCCCTCGGTGGGCCAGTTCGGACCCGGCCGGAAGATCCCGGTGTTGAGGATCACGAGGTTCGCGAAGCGATCCCGATGCGTCACCGCTGCGCGGAGCCCGATGGGCCCGCCCCAGTCCTGCACCACGACGGTGATCGACTCGAGATCGAGATGCTCGATGAGTTGGACGACCGAACGGACGTGG
>JADDQX010000103.1:0-1457 GCA_016781115.1 Actinomycetota bacterium
CGGCCGAGGAGCTCGGCTGGGACACGATCATCGAGAACGTGGTGAACCCGCGGTTCGAGCTCGAGGAGCACTACTACAACGCGAAGCACACCAAGCTGCTCGACCTCGGACTCCAGCCCCACCTCCTGTCCGACACGCTCATCGACACGCTGCTGCAGACGGTTCGGAACCACGCGGATCGCGTCAACCGGCGCCTGATCTACCCGCAGCACACGTGGCAGAAGGGCCTCCTCGAGATGGGCGGCGACGAGCCCGATGACGGCGAGCCGCTGCTCGAGCACGTGCTCGGTGACAAGACGAACGCGCAGGAGACCTAAACACCCAGCGTTCTGGATCAAGCGGGGGCCGCGAGGCGGTCGCGGTACCACTCGACCGTTCGCGACAGCCCCTCGCTCAGTGGAACGTTGGGTTCGTAGCCCAGTGTGCCGGTGACCTTGGAGATGTCGGCGCGGCTCTTGTAGACCTCGCCGCTTCGCCGCGGGTGGTAGACGATCTCCTGGTCCGATCCGACCGCGTCTCCGATCAACGTCACCAGCTCTGCGATCGTCGTCTCGATCCCGGTCGCGAGTTGGAAGACCTCCCCCTTCGCGGCCGGGCTCGTGAGAGCGAGCATGATGCCGCGGCAGAGGTCGTCGACATAGATGAAGTCGCGGCTCTGTTGGCCGTCACCGAAGATCTCGATCGCCTCACGGCGGAGCAGGGCCTTGATGAAGTTCGGGATCGCGTTCTGCTTGTGCATCGAGAAGGGGCCGTAGACGTTCGAGAACCGAAGGGCGACCGTGTGCATGTCGAAGCTCCCCGCGAACGCGGCGCAGTATGCCTCCCCCGCGAGCTTTCCGGCGCCGTACGGAGACAGCGGGCGCGGCGGCAGATTCTCGTGCAGGACGGTTCCGGCGTCGCCTAGAGCGGCCCCCGAGGAAGCGAAGACGAACCTCTCGGTGCCGCTGCGGCGGCACGCATCGAGGATGCGGAAGGTGGTCGCGGGGTTCCCGTCGAAGTCCATCGCGGGGTCCTCCACCGAAGGAAGCACTCCCGTGGTGCTGGCGAGATGGACGACGGCGTCGACACCGTCCAGCGCCGTCCTCAGGGCATCGGCGTCACCCGCGTCGGCCTCATGTACCTGGGCGAGGTCGTCCGTGACGTACTCACGCCGCCCCGTACGGAGGTTGTCCAGGACCCGCACCTCCCACGGCGTCTCGGCGCGCAGGAACCGGACGAGGTTCGCCCCGATGAAGCCGCACCCGCCCGTGATCAGAACCGAGCGAATCCCGTCCAGGTGACCCACCTCCGTGTAGCGTCGAATAGGTTCAGCGATACAAACCGCCGATCAGAACCGAGGTCAGAGGGAATGGTACTTCTGCGCATATTCGGCTTCCTCGTCGCGATCGGTTTCGCCGTGACCGCGGCGCGGGGCTACAGGCGCCGGACGCTGGCCCTTCCGGACACCCTCCTGGCGC
>JADDQX010000103.1:1520-4470 GCA_016781115.1 Actinomycetota bacterium
GCGAGCTCGGCTTCCCCCCGGGTGACGCGCGGCGCGTGATCGGCGTCCTGGTGCTGTCCAACGTGTTGACCTATTTCCTGCTCCTGCGCGCCTTCGCGAAGACGGACCGGCTGCAAGGCGTCCTCGGCGAATACGCGGACCGGTTGGCCGCACGCTGGTACGACCACGACTACCTCACGGACGCGCCCCCGCAACCCGCTCACGGGAAGCTCGCGGTCGTCATCCCGGCCCTCAACGAGGAAGACGCTCTCCCCCGGGTCCTGCCGACGGTCCCGAAGGAAGTCAGCGGGATGCCGGTCGAGCTGATCGTCGTCTCGGACGGATCGACCGACGCGACGGAAGCCACGGCGCGAGCACACGGGGCGCTGGTCGTTCCACGTGACCTGCGACGGGGGCAGGGCGCGGCAGTGGGTCTGGGTTACAGGGTCGCCGTCGACCGCGGAGCTCGCGTGGTAGCGACACTGGACGCCGATGGGCAGTACGACCCTCAGGAGCTCCCTCAACTCGTCGAGCCGATCCTGCGTGGAGAGGCCGACGTCGTGCACGGCTCGCGCATGCTCGGGCAGTACGAGACGCCGCTGTTCGGGCGCGCCCAGGGCGTGAAGGTGTTCGCCTGGATCATCTCCTTCCTGACCCGGACACCGGTGACGGACCCCGCCAGCGGGTTCCGCGCCTTCAGACCCGACGCGCTCCGAAAGCTCACCTTCCGCGAGAACCAGTTCCACGCTAGCGAGGTCACCGTCGCCGTTCCCAAGCTGGGTTTGCGTCTCAAGGAGGTCCCCTGCACCTTCAGGGAACGTTTCGCGGGGACGACGAAGAAGCCGCCGTTGTTGCGCTACGGATACGGCTATGCCCGGACGCTCTTCCGCACTTGGATCAGCTGACGTCCGAGCTGCCGGTCGCACGATCCTCCGCCAGCGAGATGACCGAAGAACCATCCCAGAACCAGCCTCTGATCTCCCGCGTCGGGAGGAGAGCCCGCCGCCACGCGCCTTTCCTAGTGCTCCTCGTGATCGGGCTGATCCTGCGAGGTATGGCATGGGACGCCTTCCGGCCGGCGATCCTCCTCCTCGCCGACACCGTCGGCTACCTGCAAGACGCGATCTTGGGGCCGAGCGGCAAGCAGATGCGCCCTTACGTCTACCCGTTGTTCCTAAAGGCGCTGCTGGGCTCCGACTCGCTGGGCCTCGTGACGTTCGTACAGCACCTCCTCGCAGTGGCGATGGCGGCCGCGATCTACCTGCTCCTGTATCGCCTCCGCGTGCACCCAGCGATCGCCGCGATAGGAGTCGCGCCGCTACTGCTCGACGGCTACCAGATAAACCTCGAGCAGCACATCTTGAGCGAGACCCTGTTCGAGTCGTTCATCGTCGGTGGCCTCCTGCTGGTCGCGTGGCGTTCTCGTCCGCCTGTGTGGATGCTCGCCCTTGCGGGCGTCGCTGTGGGTCTCGGGGCACTCACTCGATTCGCTGGGCTGGCTCTCCTGCCCGTCGTACTCCTGTACCTGTTGGTTCGGCGCGTGGGATGGCGAGCGGTGGCGATGCCACTCGCGCTCGTACTCACGATGATCACGTATGCCGCGTGGAACGAACGAACGACCGGCCAGTTCGCCCTCACCGACGCCAGCGGGCAGTTCCTCTATGCCGGAAAGGTCTCTCGCTTCGCGGAATGTGAGGGCGTACCGATGCCCGAGGTCGAGCGTCAGCTCTGCATCGACGTTCCCCCTTCGGAACGCCTGGAGGTGTATCCGCCGTGGGTGAAGGCGTCACCGCTGATGGGCATGTCGGTCCCGCCCGGCGTTGAGAAGGACGTCGTCGTGCGCTCCTTCTCGAAGCGGATGATCAAGGATCAACCGGTCGGATACGCGCGGCTCGTGGCGACAGACTTCCTGAGGTTCTTCTCGTTGGAGTCGCCGCCGGAGCAGCAAGCCCTTCGTGTGTCGCGCTGGCGGTTCTTCGAGAAGCTCCGGCAGGTCAAGGCGGTAGCGGGGTCACTTCAGAGGTCGCGCGGCAACCCACCGCCCGAACTTGGGCTCCAGGGCGGCTTCCGGATAGACCGAGACACCGCCTCGTTCCTGCGTTCGTACCAAGACCGCGTCTACCAGCACGGGTTGCTGATGATCGTGTTCGTCCTTCTCAGCGTCGGTGGGGTGATCTTCGGGCGGGCTCCGCGCGAAGGGCGCGACACCCGCTGGGAGGCGGCGCTGTTCACCCTCGCGGCCCTCGCGCTGTTCGCGTTCCCGTCGGTGTTCTCGACCTTCCACTACCGTTACGTGATCCCGAGCATCCCCCTGCTGGGCCCCGGAGCCGCCCTGGGAACGACGCTCCTGTACCGGCGACTGGCGCTGCGGGCGAGGGTTCCGGAGAGCGCAGCCCCCGAGCCGGCAACCGCATAGCTTCGGGCGCGGGTGGCTCCGCCCGCGGCACGCTTCGCATTGGTTCCCCGCAGGATGAGCGACGCGGCAGGATCAAACCGCGATGCGCCGCCATCGATCGGAACGGATCCATGCGACGGCGGCGATCAGGCCGAAGAGCCACGCCACCGCAACCCCAGACCAAACCGCGACCAGGCCGCCGCCGAGGACGAGTGCCGTCAGAGCTGCCCACCCCAGGATGAGTGCCGCAACGCCGGAGTCGATCACGGAACCCGCGGGTGTGTCCCCCGTTCCCTGTATGCCACCCATCCATACGATCCAGGGAACCCCGAAGACCATGGCGCCCGCCACGACCCTGAGCGCGATCTCGGCACTGGGTCCCGGATCTGTTATCCCGAAGAAGATGGAGAAGATGTGGCCCGGCACCGCCATCGCGACCACCACGATCGGCAGCGTCGCGAGGGTCGCCACCCTCAGCACTTTTCGAAGGGTCGCCCGCGCCCGCTCTTGCTCGCCCCGCCCGATCAGGGCGCTGACCATGGACACGGTGGTCTCCGACAGTGCCTCCGCAGGTAT
>JADDQX010000103.1:4664-5886 GCA_016781115.1 Actinomycetota bacterium
TAACCTCGAGCGCGAGCTCGGAGACGATGTCCTCCAGGCGCCGGTTCTTCTTGACCTCGTGACTGTAATCGTCGGTGCCTCGAGTGAGCTCGTGGATGTGGGAAGCCGTGACTATGGTGTTCGCCACCCGGACCGAGTTGCAGATGCCGCTGTAGGCATCGTCGGCGGAGACGTCGATGATCTCGGTGTGTCTTTCGAGCTCCGCTAAGTCATCCTCGTCGAGTAGCTCCGTGCACACGATCGTCTTCTGGTTCGTTACGGGAAAGACCAGACAATCGAGGTGATACAGGTACGGGTCGTGCATCTTCACCTTCACGACCTTCATGTCGAAGGTTTTCTCCATCCACTCGTAAGCGGCTTCCTCGGAGCGGATCCCGTACCCACCGATGTAGACGTTGTCGTACAGGTGCTTGAGCTCGGCGTCGCCTTCGAACCTGAACGGCGACTGCTGCACGTCGAGGCCCATGGAGCTGAAGAACGTCTCCCCCACTGCCGATTCCCCCCGCCGTGGCTCACTCGTGAAGTTGGAGACGATCACGGTGTTCGCGAAGTCCCCGTGCTCCAGCACGATGCCTAGGTTCGCCACGAATACCTGGTCCTGCAGAGCGGCGTCCTTCGGGGTGGGAAGCAGGTATACGAGGCCATCACTCGCAAGGTAGCGGTACACCTGGAAGAACTGCGTGAGGGCGCGGCGGCCGTCCGGCACCCTTTTCTCGTCCTCCATCTCCTCCATCCAGATGTTGTTCGGGATCGCCGTGGAATAGGAGAACGGCGGACACATCAAGAAGGCCGGCTGCGGCAAGGTGCTGGTATTCAGCGCCGCCTCGTCGTGCGCGTGGGTCAATGCTGCTCCTTCCCTGCTTCTTTACGGGAGGTGATCCTCACGAGCGGGTCGAGCCCGGCCTCTACGTGGACCCCGTCGCGTTGGACATTTGTCAGCTCCCACTGGTCGCTCAACGGGATCACCAGATCGACCTGCGATCCATACCGGATCATCGAGAACCGGTCCCCCTGGTAGCAGGGTTCGTTCTGTGACAGCTCGAAAGGCATTATCGAATCCACGTCGTAGTCCGCGATCTGCAACAGGTAGTAAGTCAGCCCGAGGTCGGTGCACTCGATCCGGTTGAGCATGCGCTGGTTCTGTCGCATGTAAACCTCTCCCGCGGCAGGAACCCGTAATTCGTCCAGGATCGTCTTCTCCAGCGTCAGCATCGGATGGTTG
>JADDQX010000103.1:6030-7815 GCA_016781115.1 Actinomycetota bacterium
CACATGGTTCTGCTGCTGGGAGACTTTACCTGCAACCAGCCGCTAGAAGACGTAGTGCCCCCGCATGAAGAGCGCCGCCAGCATGACCTGCAGCGTGACGAAGACACCCGCCACGACCGCCATACGCTGCGGTTTCCACGCCCAGCGCGCGATCGGAAGGAACATGGGAAAGAGCGTAGATACATAGCGCGCCATGCTCTGGATCGAGTTCCCTTGCCACGGGTCCCACGCCGCCGACCCCGGCCCGACCGGGTAGGTGAGGTAAACGAGCACGGCGAGCGTGACGAAGGCCGCGCCTGAAGCATCGGCCTTCCATAGGGCCGCCGCGAGCGCTAGTGCGCCGATAGAGGCCGCCACGTTCACGATATTCATGAAGAAGGGCAGCGCGTGCGACTGCGGCGCCACCACCGCGACCGTCGCACGGCCCAGAGCGAGAAGGGGGAAGGTCATCTCCCGCCCCCACGCTTGTTGCGCCTTCGAGAAGACGAGCGGATCGCTGAAACGCGTGCCGAGGTAGAGGGCATAGAGGCCGATACCCATCGGGATCAGGACCGCCGGTGCCACCTTGCGAAGCCACCCGGTCGGACGCTTGGCTCCGGCTCGGTCTCGCCACACCTCGATCGCATACGGAACGATCAAGAGGACCCCCGCTGGCCGCGCCAGGCTCGCGAGGAGTCCCGCTACTCCCGCGCCGAAGAACCGGCGGCGGTGCAGGAGTGCCAGCGACGTCGCGCACATCAACAGAAAGACGGACTCGCTGTACCCCGCCGAGAAGAAGAAGGCGGTGGGAAAGAGACTGAGCAGAAGAACGGTACGACCTGCTGCGTCCGGCCCAGCCTTGCCCTCGGCGTAGAGCCACACAGCGGTCAAAGCCCACAGGAAGAGGACGTGGTTCAGCATGACGACAACGATGTAGATGTCGGCGCCGCCGAAGGCGTCGGCCAGGAGGCGGACCAACATCGGGAACAACGGGAAGAAGGCCACGTTGCTGTGCGTGTCCGGGTTCCAGCTATAGCCCTCGGTGATGATGTTGGAGTACCAGAACCCGTCCCACTGCCAGCTGACCTCGATCAGATCGGCAGCAGGTCCGTTCGGACTGACCGCGGGGATGAACGTGGTCGCGAACAGCGCGGTCAGATAAAAGATGAGACGCGACACGATGAAGGCGCTGGCGACGCTGATGAGCATCCGGCGTCTTCTGTCGGAACCCTGAGTTTCCTCACCCATGACGTCGGGTCGCGCGGGCGAGCGTCACGTGCTGAGCGCCGAGAGGAAACCACGGCAGGAGCCGGTCGAGCCTCTGCGAGAGCTCCATCATCCACGGGAGGAACAGGATGTAGCGCTCTTCGACGATCCTCATCTCGGTCGCCAGCAACAGACGTTTGACGCCGCGCTTGGACAGAAGCACCGCATCTTCATCGAACGCACACCGCGTGACCGCGAGGCGCGTGAGCGGGTTCAACGGGTTGTGCTCGAAGACCGCCACCAATCCCTTTGCGACCCTGTTCATCTCGGCCACGAAGCGCCTGCGAGCCGGCAGCGGGACGTGGTGCAAGACGCAGATAGCGAACACGACGTCGAAGCTCCCATCCGGGAAGGGAAGGGTTTCACCGTCATAGGTTCGGTAGTCCACCGAGGGATTGGCCGCCGCAGCGCGCTCGACCACTCCCTCCGCGACATCCACGCCGTGCATGGAGCGGAAATCGCTCTGGATCAACGCGTCCGTGACGCCCACGCCGCACCCGACGTCCAGCGCGCTCAGCTGCTCCGTTGGTCCCAGGTTCC
>JADDQX010000104.1 GCA_016781115.1 Actinomycetota bacterium
AGAGAGGGTCGGCCGCGAGCGCCCCCAGTGCCGGTACGGCAAGACCGCCGATGACGGCGTCGTCGGGATGACGTCCGGGCAGTACCCGGGTCGAGATCGGGGACGCGGTACTCATGGGACGAGTCGACGGCTCTGGCGTCAGGACCCTACGCAGGGACGTAGGCCAATTAGCACAGAAGGGTTAGCCGACCTCGCGCAGTTCTCTGCGCAGGTCGGCTATCTCGTCTCTGATGCGAGCCGCGTACTCGAAGCGAAGATCTTCCGCCGCCGTGTGCATCTCTTCTTCGAGCTGCAGGATCAAGCGGCGAAGCTCGTCCGGCCCTCCTCCGATCGGGTCCTTGCGCCGGCTCTTGGACTTCGTCGGAACGGTGTCTCGTTTGCGTCCGAAGCCGTCGATGAGGATGTCGCTCACCGCCTTGCGGATCGACTGTGGGTCGATCCCGTTGGCCTCGTTGTACGCCATCTGGATCATGCGCCGCCGCTGCGTCTCATTGATGGCGCGCTGCATCGAGTCCGTGACCTCGTCCGCGTACATGATCACCTGCCCCTCGACGTTGCGCGCGGCTCGGCCGATCGTCTGGATCAACGACGTCTGCGACCGTAGGTATCCCTCCTTGTCCGCGTCCAGGATCGCCACCAACGACACCTCCGGAAGGTCGAGACCCTCGCGCAGGAGGTTGATCCCGACCAGAACGTCGAACTCGCCCATCCGCAGGTCGCGCAGGATCTCTATCCTCTGGACAGTGTCGATGTCCGCGTGCAGGTAGCGCACCCGGATCCCGGAACCGACGAGATAATCCGTCAGGTCCTCCGCCATCTTCTTCGTGAGCGTCGTCACGAGCACGCGGGCGTCGGCCTCGGTCCTCTTGCGGATCTCTTCCATGAGGTCGTCGATCTGCCCCTTCGTCGGACGGATCACCACCTCCGGGTCGATGAGCCCCGTCGGGCGCACAAGCTGCTCGACGGGCTGCCCCGAGTGCCGCAGCTCAAAAGAGCTCGGCGTCGCGCTCATGAAGACGACCTGGTTGACCGCCTCCAGCCATTCATCGAAGCGCAGAGGCCGGTTGTCCATCGCGCTCGGGAGCCGGAAGCCATGTTCCACGAGCGTCCCTTTCCGGCTCATGTCGCCGTGGTACATGCCGTTGAGCTGCGGGATCGTTACGTGGGACTCGTCCAACACGCACAGGAAATCCTTCGGGAAGTAGTCGATGAGAGTGTTCGGCTTGCTGCCCGGCTCCCGGCCCTCGATGTGACGAGAGTAGTTCTCGATGCCGGAACAGAACCCGACCTCCCGCATCATCTCGAGGTCGTACTGGGTCCGCATCCGGAGCCGCTGCGCCTCCAGCAGCTTGCGCTCGTTCTCCAACACGGTGAGCCGATCCGCCAGCTCTCGCTCGATCGCGCCGATCGCCCGCTCCATACGCTCGCGCGAGGCGACGTAGTGCGAGGCGGGATAGACCGTGACGTGGTCTAGCTCTCGCACGATCTCGCCGGTCAGCGGATCGAACTGGATGATCCGATCTACCTCGTCACCGAACAACTCGATCCTCACGGCGACCTCTTCGTAGGCCGGAAAGATCTCGATGGTGTCCCCGCGGACGCGGAACTTGCCGCGGATGAAGTTGATGTCGTTGCGCTCGTATTGGATGTCGACGAGCTTCTGCGTGATGAAATCCCGATCCGCGGTCCCACCGCGAGCCACGCTCACGACCTGATTCAGGTACTCCTCGGGCGAGCCCAGGCCGAATATGCACGAGACGCTCGCGACGATCAGGACGTCGTCTCTCTGGAGCAGGGCGCTGGTGGCCGAATGCCTGAGGCGCTCGATCTCGTCGTTGATCGACGAGTCCTTCTCGATATAGGTGTCCGACGACGGGACGTACGCCTCCGGCTGGTAGTAGTCGTAGTACGAGACGAAGTACTCAACCGCGTTGTGCGGGAAGAAGCGCTTGAACTCGTTACATAGCTGAGCGGCTAGCGACTTGTTGGGAGCGATGACGAGGGTCGGCTTCTGGATCTGCTCGACCGCCCATGCGATGGTCGCCGTCTTCCCGGTTCCCGTCGCCCCCAACAAGGTCGTGTACCTCTCGCCACCGCGGACGCGGTCGACGATCTGAGCGATAGCGGAGGGCTGATCGCCGGAGGGAGAGAAGTCCGACTCCACCTTGAATGGAGGCACTAGTGGGCCGCGCGTTCCGGCTGGCGATGCCGAGGGGCGCGAAAGGCAAGCCAGGCAAGGCCGCAGGGAGTGGGCGCACCTGGAAGGTGCGTTCGCGACTGAGAACGAAGCATGGCGCAGTCCTTTCGCCGCCTCGGCGCGGCAAGTAGGGGCGGGCGGTCCACCCAAGAGTCTAGTTAGGGGGTGCGACGATCTAGGACCGGTGGCCTACGAACCGGCCATGTCTTCGGCCACGCGCAAGGTGACGTGGAAGGTCGACCCTCGGCCGACCTCGGACTCGACCCAGATGCGGCCGCCCATAGCCTGGACGATCCCCTTCGTGATGAACAGCCCCAGCCCCGTCCCCTTCTTCGTCCATCCCGGCTTGGGCAACATGGCGAACTTCGCGAACACGCGTTCGGCGTCGTCGGGAGAGATCCCGATCCCCTCGTCTCTCACCGAGAGCCTCACGAACCTCTGCCCTTGCTCCTCCACCGGCGAGGCGCCGATCGTGATGGTGGTGCCGACGGGCGAGTAGCGGGTCGCGTTCGTGAGGAGGTTGATGATCACCTGCCGGACCCGATCCTTGTCCGCCATCACCTTCGGAAGGCCCTGGGGCAACTCATCGACGATGAAGTGATCTGCGCGCAGCGAGGTGTGCACCACCAACAGACTGTCGACGATCTCGTGCAGGTCGGTGGGCTCCAGGTCGTACCGGAGCGTTCCGGCCTCCATCCTCGACACATCCAAGAGGTCGTTCACCAAGCGCGAGAGGCGACCTACCTCTTTGATGATGATCTCGAGTACCTGATCGCGTTTGTTCTCGTCCAGCCGCTCCCACTGTTCGCGCAGCGTGTGGCTGAAACCAAGGACGGTAGTCATCGGCCCCTTCAGCTCGTGTGCGAGCATCGACACGAACTCGGACTTCGTTCGATCGACCTCCTTGAGCTTCCTGACGAGCGCCTGCTCGCGGGTCCGAGAGAGGTGGCTCTCCAGGATCGCTCCGATCTGGTGACCCAGCAGAGCCGCATAGTTCGTGTCAACCTCGTCGAAGCGTCCGTTCGTGGCGTTCACCAGCTTCAGGATGCCGATCGGCCTCGGCCCCGTGGCGAGCGGAACGACCAGCAAGGACCGGATGTCCAACAGCTTCTGGAACGTCCTGCTCACCCAGGCATCGGTGGCCGCCTCGTTCGAGCCGAGAGCAGTGTTGGTACGAAAGACGGTGCTGCCGACCGAGGGCTCCGACAGGGGGAGCCTCAGCTGCTGTAGCTGCTCGTCGCTGATGCCGATGACCGGCGGATGAGCGACCAGCTCGTCGGACTGCTCGTCGTACAGGAGGACCGCGACTTTCTCGCAGCCGATCAGGTCGGTCGTGATCCGGATGCTCTCCTCGATGACCTGTTCGAGCGTGCCGCCGGATGTCAGTAACCGAGACAGACGCTGGAGCCCTTCCAGCTCACGTACCTGGCGTTCGAGGCTGCGGAGGAGATGCGTGTTCTCCAACGTCACCGCGATTCGATCGCCGAGGATCGAGAGGCTCCGCAGGTCCTCGTTGCTGAAGGACCCGCGCATCGAGTTGACGCCGGCGAGGACGCCGAGAACCTCGTCGCCCAGAAGCAGGGGTGTGGCCGCCACCTGAGCGGCCGAGGCTCGCAACCTCAGCTGGGCGTCACCTTCCTCCTGGTCCGTCAGCTCGTTCGTGAGCTCGGGTGACCTCCCGTAGAGGACACGATTGATCAAGCCGGGCATCGATACGGGGAACGCCTCGCCTTCTTCGCCTCGCTCCTGATGCAGTCGTAGCTGATTAGCGTCCGCGTCGTAAAGGAAGAGCAGCACCCGCTCCGCGCCGATGACCTGTCGCACGATGTGCACGATCCGGTCGATCAACTCCGAAGGATGTCCGCGCAGAGCGCTCAGCGCGGATATCTCGTAGAGCGCGGAGAGCTCGTCGTAGTGGCTCTCGCCCCTGGTCAGCATGGTCTCCGCCGGTTCCCGCATGGTCATAGCTTCGGGATGAGGTCTGGCAAATCCTCTAAAGAAGCGACCGAGGGACAGTCGACGTCACCGTAGCGGCCCACGCGGTCCAGCAACACCGGGTTCATCCCCACCTCTCTCGCGGGGCGGACATCCATGGCCATAGAGTCGCCGACGTGAGCCGCCATCGCAGGATCGATCGCGGCGCGTTCGATTGCGAGACTGTAGATCTGTGGGTCCGGTTTCTCGACCCCCTCCAGCCCCGAGATGACGCTCACTTCGAAAGTCTCGCCCAGCTCTTGCTCGACCAGGATCTTCTGCAACCAGCCCTCGAAGTTCGAGATGAGGCCGATCCGATAGCCCTCGCGCTGCAATCGATCCAACGTCGGCACCACGTCGTCGAAGACCTTGTACGAGGTGCTGTCGGAGAAGGTGCGGTATAGCTCGTCCGCCAGCCCGCGATGATGGATCCCCAGCTCCTCTAGGAAGCGGCGGTACAAGAAGGTCCAGAAGGTCCGAGAGTCACCGGGATCGAGCGACGGCGCAGTCACGCCGGTGTCTTCTGCGAGATCGATCAGATGCGGTGCCAGACGTTCCTGCACCTCGCCCACCCGTGCGGGCTCCACGGCGATGTCGTGACGAGCGCACACCTGGGAGAAGAGCTCCGGGAATGACGGGTGCGGGTGGATCAGGGTCTCGCCCGCGTCGAAGAAGACGATCTGGATCCGGGTCATGCCGCGAGCGCCTGCAGCTCGGCCCACACCCGATCCGCCTCCAGCGCGAGCTGCTCGATGGTGCCGTCGTTGGTGACGACTATGTCGGCGTGTTCCAAGAGCTTCTCGCGCGGGACCTGCGCCGCGATCCGCGCGTCTATGTCTGCCGGCCGCATCCCTCTGGACGAGCCGAGACGCCTCTTGCGCTCGCCCTCGGGCGCGTCCACCACGATCAGAGCGTTCAAACCCTGGTGCAGCCCGAGCTCCACGATCAGTGCCGCGTCGATCACGACGATCGTGTCGGTGCCCGATAGCCGCTCGAGCTGGTCCGCGATGCCCCGGGTGATAACGGGGTGCGTGATGGCATTCAGCGCCGCGAGCTTGTTCGGGTCGTTGAACACGATCGCCGCGAGACGCTTGCGATCGATATCCAGCGTGCCCGCGGACAGGATCTCATCACCGAAGCTGGCGACCACCGAGTGCCAGGCAGGGTTCCCGGGACGGAGGGCATCGCGGCCGAGCTCATCGGCGTCGATCACCTGCGCTCCCCTTTCGGCGAGAAGTGCAGCGAAGGTTGACTTGCCCGAACCGATGCCTCCGGTCAGACCGGCGGTGAACACGACGCCGTGCTTAGTCCTGTCCGCGCTCGCGCTTCAGGTCCTTGACGATCGACTCCAGGGATTCCTCGGCACCCGTGTCCTCGGGATCGAGCGACTCTCCCTCGACATGAGAGCCTTCGGGCGCCGTGGCGGTGACGTCGACCGGAGTGGGAGTGAGCTCGTCCGACCCCTCCGTCGATACCGACGGGGCGATCTCCTCCGCTATGGCATCGATGTTCTCACCGGGGGCCGCGCCGGGATCGGGGATCTCGCGGTTGAGCGCCCGGTCCAGTGGACGGATCTTCGGATCGGGCGGACCGAGATCCGCGTGGGCCGCCGGGTTGTGGTCCGGAGACATCTGAGCGATCAGCTCGGCCTGATCCTTCTCCTCGTCGGGAGCCATCTGCGCCGCGACCACCGCGTCGTCGGCGACCTCCGGCGCAAGGGCTTCGTCGCTGAGCTCGGGCATCATCTGCGCCGCGGAGATGAGCTCCTCCTCCGGCTGCGGACGCTGGATCGTGCTCTCCGTGGTCATCCCGGCGCCCTCGGTCGCCGCTCGGACCTCGACCTCCATCTCGACCTCAGAGGACTCCAGCTCCATGTCGGAGACGTCCGTGTCGACCGCGGTGACGCCGGTGGCAGCGGCATCCGAGGTGGTGACCGCGTACTCCTCCCCCGTCCCCTTCATGGCTTGCTTGCGGGACAGGCTGATGCGGCGACGGTCCAGATCGATGTCGATGATCTTCACCTCGACCTTGTCGTGGACGCCGACCTCGTCTTCGGCCCGCTCCACGTGGTGATCGGCAAGCTCGGATATGTGCACGAGGCCCTCGATCGCATCGTCGACCTCCACGAAAGCGCCGAACGGGACCAGCTTCGTGACACGACCCTCGATCACGTCGCCGACCGCGTGGCCGCGCGCGAACTGACGCCATGGGTCTTCCTGAGTGGCTTTCAGCGAGAGCGACACGCGCTCTCGATCGAGATCCACGTCGAGCACCTCGACATCGACCTCTTCACCGACCGTGACAACCTCGCTCGGATGGTCCACGTGCTTCCACGACAGCTCCGAGACGTGGACGAGACCGTCGACCCCGCCGAGGTCCACGAATGCGCCGAAGTTGACGATCGACGACACGACGCCCTTGCGCCTCTCGCCCTTGCCGAGCGAGGTGAGGAAGTCCTGACGCTGCTCCGCCTGAGACTCCTCGAGGAACTTCCGTCGCGACAACACGACGTTGTTGCGGTTCTTGTCGAGCTCGATGATGCGGCACTCGAGCTCCTTGCCCACGTAAGGCTGCAGGTCGCGCACCCGACGCATCTCCACGAGAGACGCCGGCAGGAAACCGCGGAGCCCGATGTCCAGGATGAGCCCGCCCTTGACGACCTCGATCACGGGACCCGTCACGGTCCCGTCCACGTTCTTGATCTCTTCGATCTTTCCCCACGCCCGCTCGTACTGAGCCCGCTTCTTCGACAGGATGAGCCGGCCGTCTTTGTCTTCCTTCTGCAGGACGAGAGTCTCGAGCTGGTCGCCCAGCGAGACGATCTCGGACGGGTCGACGTCGTTGCGGATCGACAGCTCCCGCAATGGGATGACGCCTTCGGACTTGTAGCCGATGTCGAGCAGGACCTCATCCTTCTCGATCTTCACGACGGTGCCGGTCATCAGGTCGCCGTCGTCGAACGGCTTGATGGTCGCCTCGATGGCTGCCATGAGGTCTTCCATCGACTCGCCCACGTCGTTCTCGACGATGGTGCCGCCGGCGTAGGTCTCGCCGGAAGTGGATGGTGCGGTCCGGGTGATGGTGCCCCCGTGTCCGTCTGGGAGCGTCTGCTCGGCTCCCCCCGAGGCTTGCGCAGCCCCGTCTTGCTGTTCGCTCATATGGGTGGTTCCTCCTCCACTACAAAGATTTGCCCCCACGAAGGGGGGCCGAAGGAGTATACGGCGCGGTAGTTGCCCCGCCACAGGTGGCCTCGTCACACCCGCGGCGCGGAGCGCGCACATGCCTGAGATAGCCCCGGCTACCCTTTGGCGGCGGCCCAATCCTCGCCGAACGAGAGGTCGACCGCCAGCGGGACCTCCATGTCGCAGACCCCCGTCATCTCTTGCTCCACGAGCTCGGCGGCGGCCTCCCTCTCCCCCACCGGGACCTCGAACACGAGCTCGTCGTGCACCGTCAGGATCATCTCGGTGTCGACACCTTCTTCGCGGATGCGCCGGGCGACCGCGATCATCGCCAGCTTCATGATGTCGGCGGCAGATCCCTGGATCGGTGCGTTCAGCGCCTGCCGCTCGCCTATCGCGCGGATCCTCGGGTTCCCGCTGCCGAGCTCCGGGAGGTACCGGCGCCGTCCGAACATCGTCGTCGTGAACCCGTCCCGATGCGCCTGCTTCACGACATCGTCGA
>JADDQX010000020.1:0-18528 GCA_016781115.1 Actinomycetota bacterium
AGACGGCGGCTATGACTGCGAACAGCGGGCTCTTCTTGGACATTCTGCTTCCTCCTGGCTAGTCACTCTGTGTGGTCGTGTGACTACATTTCGCCAAGGAGGACGCGACTCCTGCTTGAAAGTAGGAAAAATCAGGGAGATGCGCCAGCCGGTGCCGCTCGGGCCCCGCCCAAGGCGAAGTGGACGAGTCGCTCGTAGCGGGCACCCGCTCGGCCGAGATGACTGCGCCACAGGTCGAACCCGCCGAGCCGGAAAGCCGCAGGCGGATCGCCAAGCGGCGGGAGGTCGTTCAAGCGCAGCGGCGTCTTGAAGCGTGCGAGCGTCAGGTGAGGCGTGAAGGTGCGGCCCTCGGACGCGAAGCCCAACGGCTTCAGGGAGCCATCGAGCGCAGCGGCCAGCGAGGCGAGCAGCCCCGCTGGATCGTCGAGCCCCACCCACAGGACGCGGGCCCGCCGTGGGTTCGGAAAGGCGCCGAGGTCGCTGAGCCTGAGCGTTGACGGCGCATGGGCGGTGGCGATCTGCCGGCAGCGTGCCGCCACCGCGTCGAGGAGGTCGGGGGCGGTCGAGCCCAGGAACTTGAGCGTCACGTGCTGGTTCTCGGTCGGGACCCACCGCGCCCCGGGCCACAAGGGGCCGAGCGCTTCGGTCTGCTCCGCAACCCAGGCGAGCTGGCCTTCCGGAACAGGAGCGGCGAGGAACAGCCTCAGGTTCGGAGAGCTCACTGCTCCTGGAGCAGCCGCCGACCGAGGTCTAGAGCCGACGTTACGGCTAGAGCCCGGATGTGGTCGCGGTCGCCGTACGCCTGAACGTGGCGCACCTGGGTCCGACCTCCCAGAGTGGCCGCAACGAACACCGTTCCGACGGGCTTCCCCTCTTGCTCGGAGGGGCCGGCCACCCCGGTCGTGCCGAGGCCGAGATCTGCGCCGAAACGCCGCGCCGCCCCCTCGGCCAGCGCAGCGGCCGCTTCCTCGCTGACCGCCCCGGGACCGGCGAGCACCGCTTCGGGAACGCCGGCCACATCGCGCTTCGACTGGCTGGAGTAGCAGACGAGCGAGCCGAGGAAGTAATCGCCAGCTCCGGACGCGGCCATCAGCTCGGCTCCCAGCCATCCACCGGTGAGCGACTCGGCGCCGGCAACGGTGGCGCCGCGCTCGCGCAGCATCTTGCCTACGGCCTCGCCCACCGACACGGAGTCGCGGGGCAGCGCGTGGATGCCCACCCGGTCGCGGATCTCGTCCTCCAACGGGCGGATGAGCCCGAGCGCCGTTGACTCGTCCTGCGCTTTCGCCGTTAGCCGCACCCGGACCGCTCCGGATCCCGCGCGGTACGCGATCGTCGGATTCGTCTGAGAGTCCACAAGGTCGGCGATCAACTCGTGGGTGCGCGACTCACCGAGGCCGATCACGATCACTTCCCTGGTGGCGATCGTGCCGCCGCCAGCGCGCTCGCGGAGCTCCGGAAGAACGACCTTGGCGAGCATCGCCTTCATCTCCCACGGCACCCCCGGGACCGCGAAGAGCAGCGCGCCTTCGTGTTCGATGCGGAAGCCGGGCGCCGTTCCCTCGGGCGGGATCGGCGTGGCACCGTCAGGAAGGTCTGCTTGTTTGAGGTTCTCAGCCGGCATCCCACGGCCGAGCTTGCTGAAGATTGACTCGATCGCGCCCACCAGATCTGGATCGCGGACGAGCGGCTTCCCGGTGACCTCCGCAACGGCTTCTCGCGTGATGTCGTCGGGTGTCGGACCCAGGCCGCCGGTCACGACAACCACATCCGAACGTTCCAGCGCCACCCGCAGCGTCTCCACTATCCGACGCTGGTTGTCGCCGACGACGACGTGGAAGTAGACGTCGACGCCGACCCCCGCAAGAGCGTCCGAGATGTGCTGCGCGTTCGTGTTCGCGATCTGACCGAGGAGTAACTCGGTGCCGACGCCGACGATCTCAGCGTTCAACAACGACCTCGCGTGAGGGCCGGGCGGCGAGGTACTCGACCCCCGAAAGCACCGTCACCACCACAGCGGCCACCAGCCACGCCCAGTGCGCGAGCGAGATCGAGCTCCAGGGAAGCAGCCACCACGAGACCATGCAGATCTGCAGGACGGTCTTCATCTTCGCGAAGCGACTCGCCGGCAGCGTGCCTCCACCGTTCACGATCCGGATCCGCAAGATCTGGATCGTGACCTCCCGCACCGCGATGACGAGAGCCGCCCACAACGGAAAGCCACGGGTGGCAACGAGGGCCACCAACGCGCCGCCCACCAGAAGCTTGTCCGCCAGAGGGTCGAGGAACTCGCCCATCCGGGTGACGATCGAAGACCTACGGGCGAGGTACCCGTCGACGAGGTCCGAGAGCGACGCAACGAGGAAGACGCCGAACGCCGCGAACGCTCCGGCATCCGAGTCGGAGTAGGCGAAGACCAAGAAAGCCGGCACCAGCGCGATCCGAGCGACCGTGATCGCGTTGGGCAGGTTCACGCGCGAGAGATTACGCCGGAGACCCGCCTACACCAGCGCCGGCGCGTGATGCTCGCCGAGGAGGTCGGCCCCGTCCGTCGCGGTGATGCAGACGTCGACGTAATCCCCCACCTGCAACCGCTGCCGTGACCGGAACCGGATCTCGCCGTCCACCTCGGGAGCTTCCCGGTGCGACCTGCCGCTCCACGTCTGGCACTCGACGTCAAGCCGCTCTACGAGTACCCGTAACGTTGTTCCGACGAAGCTGTGCGCGCGTTGCTCCATCACACGGTCGGCCGCGGTAGCCACGCACTCCGTCCGTTGCCGCGCGATGGCCTCGGGCACCGCGTCCGGCAGGTCGAACCCACGCGTGCCGACCTCGGGGGAGTAGGTGAACGTGCCGACCCAGTCGAGGCCGGCATCCACCACGAACGACTCGACCTCCGCCGCGTCTTCGTCCGTCTCGCCGGGGAAGCCCAAGATGAAGGTGGAGCGGATCGCGGCGGTGGGGTCGTGCGACCTGATGCGGTCGATCATCTTTTCGAAGCGGGCGCGGCCCCCCCACCGGCCCATGCCGCGCAACACCGAGGGCGCAACGTGCTGTAAGGACAGATCGAAGTAGGAGACGATCTTCTCCGAGCCCGCGATGGTGTCGATCAACTCGTCGGTCACGCCCTGCGGATGCAGATACATGAGCCGCAGCCTCTGGATCCCGTCGACGTCCTCGAGTCGCCGCAGCAGGGCGACGAGGTCATCGTTGCCCGTGTCCCGGCCCCACATCACCGAGTCCTGACTGACCAGTGACAGCTCCGTGATCCCTTGGGAGGCAAGGTGTCTCACCTCGCTCTCGATCACCTCGAAGGAGCGAGAGCGGAACTTGCCGCGCATCAAAGGGATCGCGCAGAAGGTACAGCCGCGGTCACATCCCTCCGCGATCTTGATATAGGCCCAGGGTGCGCGACCGAACCGGATGCGCGGGTTGGCCTCGATCGTCGCGTCCCACCACGCCGGGTCGAAGCGCGTGCCGGGATCTCCGTAGATCTTCCGCTCGAGCGTTCCCTCAGCGGCACCCGCCACTATCTCGGCGATACGCGGATAGGCCGCGAAATCGACGAGCGCGTCGACCTCCGGGAGTGACGCCTCGAGCTCGTCGGCCGAGCGCGCCACCAGGCACCCGGTGACGACGAGGGCCTTCAGGTCGCCCGAACGCTTGAGATCACCGAGATCGAGGAGCTCTTCGACCGTCTCGCGCCGCGCCGGATCGATGAAGCCACACGTGTTTACCAGCACCACGTCGGCGCCACGGACCTCTTCGGATACCTCGTGGCCGGCCGCGGACAACATCCCGCCGAGGCCCTCCGAGTCGATCGCGTTCTTCGCGCAGCCGAGTGTGACGACACCTATCCGCGTCATCGAAGCACCATCACAACAGCGACTCGACGTCGTCGGGGAAGGTGAGGTTCAGGGGCTCGGATCCACCCGGGGACCCGATGCTTCGCCCGTTGAGCACGAGCTCGACGCCCGCGGGATACCCGAGACGGACGAAGAGCTCGTTCCGTGCGGTGAACGTCATGGAGTCGCCCGCTGCGATCGTCTGGGTCGTCGGTGCACCGCCGTCCACCGCGACGAGCGTCCAGCAGGCTTCGATGGCGACGATCCGCAGCTTGATCCCGTCTTCGAGCGCGACGGCCCCCTCCTCACCGGTCTCGGCCTGGGTCGCCGACCCCGAGGGCTCTGGGGAAGGCGACGGCGTGGTGCCCGCTCCCGCAACGTCGCGACGCTCGCCTTCGTCACCCGAGATGAGGCCGACGACGCCCAGCATGACCAACATGGCCGCCGCGACCACGGCTGCGACCGTCCAGCTGCTGGAGACGCGGCGCCTGGGCACGAGGTCGTTCTTGCCGTGCCGTTCCAGAACGGCGATGGGCGAGGTGTCGACCCGTCCCCCGTAGAGGCGGTCGAACTCCTCCAGCAATGGATCCGGAGCGACGCGCAAGAAGCGCGCGTAGGTCTTCACGAATCCTCGAACGTAAGCGGGCGCTAGGAATGCGAAATCATCCGACTCGATCCGCATCAGGTAGTCGCGCCTGATACGCGTCTCTTCAGCGGCTCGGTCGATGCTGACGCGGCGTTTGCGTCGTGCGGAGCTGAGGTAGCTCCCGATGGTCGTAGGCGATTCGGTCACGGTGGTCCGATGCTCGGCGGTGCGTGGGGAAGTCTGGGGTGACGACCATTATAGGAACCCGCGACGTTCAGTTGGTGCGCGCCTCGAGCTCCTCCGCGGTCATAAGAACGTCGCGCGGCTTGGAGCCCTGCGAGGGTCCGACCACACCACGCTGCTCCAGAAGATCCATCAGCCGCCCCGCGCGCGCGAAGCCGACCTGGAGCTTGCGCTGCAGCATCGATGTCGATCCGAGCTGCGAGCGAACGACCAGATCGAGGGCCTCCTGGAGGAGCTCGTCGTCACCACCTCCACCCGGGCCGGAGGACCCACCGCCAAGGCCCGGCTCGTCCGCGGTGATCCCCTCCAGATAGTGCGGCTCTCCTTGACGGCGCGCGTGACCCACCACCGCGGCCACCTCCTTCTCGTTCACCCATGAACCCTGGATCCGCCGCGGCTTCGACGAGTTGGCGTGGAGATAGAGCATGTCGCCGTGGCCGATGAGCTTGTCCGCGCCGCCCTGGTCGAGGATGACGCGGGAATCTTGCTGCGACGCCACCGAGAAGGCCATGCGCGATGGGATGTTGGCCTTGATGACGCCGGTCACGACGTCGACGGACGGGCGTTGCGTCGCGATGATGAGGTGGATCCCGACGGCGCGAGCCATCTGCGCGATGCGACAGATCGCGTTCTCGACATCGCGCGGCGCCACCATCATGAGGTCCGACAGCTCATCGACGACGACCAGGATGTAAGGGAGCTGTTCCGGATCGGGCTCGTCATCCGAACGCTTCACCACCGTGCCCTGCGCGACCGCCTCGTTGTAGAACTCCAGGTTGCGCATCCCGGAATGGGCGAGCGTCTCGTAGCGGAGCTCCATCTCCTTGACCACCCAGTTGAGAGCCGACGCTGCCTTCTTCGGCACGGTCACGACGGGGGTGAGCAGGTGTGGGACCCCCGCGAAGTGGGTCAGCTCCACGCGCTTCGGGTCGATCAGGATCATGCGAACCTGATCCGGGCGTGCTCGCATGAGCACGGACGTGATCATCGAGTTCATGCACGAGGACTTCCCGGAGTTGGTCGCGCCGGCGAGCAGGACGTGCGGCATCTCGGTGATCTTGGCGAGGACGGTTTCACCCGAGATGTCTTGTCCCAGCGCAACCGCAAGGGGGTGCTTGTCGTTGCGAGCCTCCTTCGACGACAGCACGTCGCCGATTGTCACGAGGTTGCGCGTACGGTTCGGGACCTCGATCCCGATCGCGCTCTTTCCGGGGATGGGCGCGAGGAAACGCAGCTCACCCGATGCGAGCGCGTACTTGATCTCGTTCGACAGCGACAACACGCGGTTAACCTTCACACCGGCGCCGAGCTCGATCTCGAAGCGCGTGACGGTCGGACCGGCCGTATAGCCGGTGACGGAGGCGTCGACGGAGAACTGTTCGAGCGTCTCCTCGAGCGTCTTGATCGTCTCCTCTATCGAACGGGCGGAGATCTCCTTCGCCCCGCCGCGGGACAGGAGCTCGAGAGGGGGAAGCTTGTAGCTCCGAGAGCTTCCCACCGGCATAGCAAGCTGCTCGGAGCGCGGTGGGGCCGCCGTCGCCACCGGTTGGGCCTCTCCTATGTCGTCCCGCTCTTCCTCGTCCGCGTCCGCGAAATCATCGTCCTCGTACACGGGAGCGTCGTCGACCTCCGACGCCTCGTCCGCGTCCTCATCGTCGTCGACCCGATCGGCAAGCCCCTTCGCGAACTCCCACGCGATCGAGGTCGCCGCCGAGATCCAGCCTGCCACCCGGCGCACGGGCGTCTTCGTGATGACCATGACACCGACGCCGAACAGCAGCAGCATGAGCAGGGCGGTCGCCCACACCCCGACCACGTCCGAGATGGGCCGCGCCAACAGAGCTCCGAAGATGCCTCCGATGTTCTGCAACCTCTCCAGAGGTGCCGACAGGCTGCGGTTGTGCTTCGCCAGATGGACCAGACCCGCGACCGCCAGCGTGCAGATCGCGAGGCCGGCGAGGACACGGGGCGCGTGCTCCCGAAGCCGCGGCACGACCATGAGCCCGGCGACCCCGACCATCAGGAGCGGAACGAAGAAAACCACGCGGCCGACCATGAGGCGCGAGAGGTAGTCGATCGCGGTGCCGACCGGCCCCGCTCCATCCCCGTAGATGCCGAGGGCTGCGATGACGGCCGCGAACCCGAGGACGCCTCCCCACGCCTCTGGCGGGGCGCCGCGAACGTGCACAGCGCTCCAGCGAGCGGCCGCGAGCACCTTTGACGGTTGCTTCTTCTTCGCGGAGCGGGAGGCGGGCCGCTTCTGCGGGGCTCGGGGCTTGGGACGGGACGAGGCCGAAGAACGCTTCTTCTTCGGAGCGGTTTTCCGGCGCGCGCGGGTAGCCATCAGGCCACAACTTTAACAATAGAGGACAGAAATAACAGCCTTTCCCTGGGGGAACTATCCCTTCAAGGCAGGTACAGGGGTAAACTGCTCTCATGCCCTTTCAACGTCCTCTCAGCAGCGCGACGCCCGAGCAGGAGGCAGCGCAGAGCAAAAAGGCGCGCCGCACGGAGCTACTGAGGGTGGGAATCCCGGCAGCGGGCCTTCTTGTCGCGGTGGTGAGTCTGGTGGTGGCGATTCTGAAGTAGGTGGGGACGATGAGCCCCCGGTAGACGACGCAATCACCACCGAGAAGGTTCGGAAGGGCGTCGTAACAACGTCATTCCAGAGCGCCCGCAGCAATCCGCATTGCATCTTGGCTATCGGCGTTTGTCAGGACACCGATCCGTTCAAAGGTGCATCGCTTGAACGTGCAGTCCTCGACTCCTACCGCGCCGATCCACTTGTGCGGCCGCATTGCTTAAACTCCCACAACACGTCTTCGATGTCTTCGGCGAACGCGCACTCGCTCATGTTGATGTGGCCCATGAATGCCACAACTGCGGGGCCTTTGAAGTCGCAATTCTCGAAGGTCTCGTTCCGGAGGATTCGATCCTTTGCCAGTTCCGGAAGGAATATCGTCCTGCGGTCCCCACTTGGCATGTGTTCTCCCTTCTGGGGGTGGGCTAGGTGCCATATTCACCCTCCGCTCAGAAGCTTGCTCTCGCCGAGCAGCTAGAAGCGCGTCGTGCTGAAGACGTACAAGACCTGTTCGATCCGATCTCGGATATTGACGAGGTCACGGTAGACGAACTTTCGCTTGCCGAACGCTACGTCCACGGGCAGGAAATCTGCTGCCACGTAGTCGAAACGGCTTTCATCGAATCCTTCGGGCATCCGCGCCCGAAGGACTTCGATCTCTGTGTCTCCTTCCAAAGCCTTCCCGACCTCATAGATGACTTCGGAGGACGCGCCGAGGCTGCCGTCTGGCCGCTTGTAGGTGACGCCAGGGATTTTGTCCGCGCTGACGATGGCAGACGGATGCACAAGCTGATGCTTGTCCGTGTTGTTGAGCCATCGCAACCTACCGAGCGCCTCATTCCCACGGTTGTACGGCTGAAAGCTCTCAACGAGTGCGATTGCTTTATCAGGCATCCCCAGGAGCGGCGATGTCCTGTCATCGCTTGCTCTTCGCGTGCGAACGACTTGCCTTTTCCAGTCCCGGGGTTGGTTGAGCAACGGGAACGCGGCATTTGGAGCCGGGGTCGATCCCGCGATATCGACCACCACCGTCCAGACGATTTGGTCCAAGATCGACCGCAAGTTGTGGGCGATGTCCCCGACGATGATTCCCCATCTAGGGTCAGCCCAGAGGCCCTTGTGAGCGACGACATACCACCACTTGTCGTTCCGCAGCTCGAAATATTCGTGAATCGTGTCCGGCTCATTCTTGAGGAACGCAGCGATGTCCTCGTGAAGTCGTCGCAGGTGTTCATCTGCCCGTTGCAATTTCAGATGGTGCGTCCAGAAATGAGCGTCCATTGACACCTAGAATGGAGGCACGATGCCGAAGCAATCAGACGACCTCACCCGCGAGGGCGACGAGCCCCAGCGCACCCCGAAGGCGAAGCTCAAGATTCCCGTCCCCACACGGGACCAGATTAGCTCCGCTCTACGGAAGGCGTCTCAGAAACAGGAGCCGGAAGGCGAGGCTCAGCCTCGCCAATCACCCGCTCCATAAACGCCGTGAACATGCCGCGCCCCACGCGGTCGCGGTTGTTGTAGCGGAAGGCGTATTCGTCCAAGTAGGACTGAAGGTGCTTGGTCGAAACCGAGTGGTAGACGCCACCGATCCCGCCCTTCGTCAAAGCCCAGAACCCTTCAATCGTGTTCGTGTGGACATCCCCGCTTACGTAGACCTTCTGCGAGTGGTTCACGCGGCCGTGGTGGTAGCCCCACTTCTCCAACGGCTCAGCCTTCGGAGTCTCGTCTGTGTAGACGGTCGTCGCGGGGAGAACCTTCTGCATGACGTGGCCGACGAAATCAGGTGCGCGGTTCCCCCTGGCAAGCGTCACGAAGACCTTGCCCGAGTTCTCATTGTCACCACGCTGCGCCAAACCGACGACAGGTGTCTTAATAGTTCCGGAGCCGCGTCGGACTCCCTTGGCTTTGCTTCTGGCGGGCGACCGCCACTTGGCTTGTCCACCGATGTATGCCTCGTCAACTTCCACGATCCCGTCGAAGGGCGTCTCGTCCTGTGTGAGCAGGGAACGAATCTTGTTGAACATCCTCCAGGCGGTCTTATAGGTCACGCCAAGCTCACGCTCCAACTGCTTGGCGGAGATGCCGCATCGAGTGCTGGACATCAGGTAGATGCCGTAGAACCACAGGTGCAGCGACGTGGACGACTTCTCGAAGATCGTCCCCGCGGTCGGGTGGATTCCGTAGCCACACTTGGCGCAGGAATAGAGTGGGCGGGACTGGACGCGGTGGAAGGTGCGCATCTCATCGCACTTGGGGCAGAGGTAGTGCCTGCCGCCAGACGAATACAGGGTGCGCCACAGGTAGTCCAGACAGGCGGCATCGTCGGGGAACTCCCGCATGAACTCCATGACCGCATAGCGGGAGTCAGACGATCCGGCCCTACGGGGGTTGTTGCGGTTGACGGGTGGCATCTCTGGCTCCTGGCTAGGTGTGTCTCTACACCGTACACCCGTTCGTACCTGTCGTCAAGGGATAGTTTCCTTTCCCTGAGGCCGTTCAGCTCCCCGTAACCGGGAGGGCCACGAGCGATGCGTTCGGCTCGATGCGGAACACACGCAGCGTGTGCGGGGGGCCGCGGAACACCTCCGGCGAAAGGAGCGCGTAGAAGCGTCGCTGCCCGTCATCGCCGACGTACGTCCTGGTCACCGCCTCCACGCGATCGTCGATCGCCAGCGCCAATAGCTCCGCCGCCGCGGCCCCCTCGCCCACCACCGACCCCTTGACCAGAGCGGGGATGAGGCGGTCGTCGCTCCCGGCGCTCTCCAGGTCCGCTAGGTCGGTGACCGACACCGCGGCAGCCGGGTCCGCGACGACGTCCCCGACGACACGTCCGACGAAGCGCTGGGTCCCTCTGGGCGCGAGCCGGAACAGGTCCTGCCACCGCTCCACGAAGGAGAACTTCCGGTTCTTCCGCGCCAGAGCCCGCGTCAGATCCTCGCCGGTGGGATCCAACTCGATCGCTCCCATACGGCGGGTCCGGTCGATGCCGCGCTCGAACAAGTTGATCCCGTCGAGATGGAGCTCACCGCGGACCCCGAGCGTGTCGGCGATCGTCGGAACCACGTCGATCACCTCGACCGGATCGTCCACGACCTGTGGTTCCTGCTGGGCCGGCATCTTCACGAAAAGAGGGACGTGTGCAACATCTCCCGCGGTAAGCGCGGTCGCCGCTCGTTTCGGGTAGTTGGGCGTGAAGGCGATGCCGTGATCCGCCATCACCACGACCATGGCGTGGGTGAACAGCTCTTGGTGCTGAAGCTTCTCCATCAGGACGCCGAGGATCCGGTCGGCGAACACCGCCTGGAGCATGTGGCGATGGTGCGAAAGGCGCACGAGCCAGCGATCACCGCGCCATCTGCGTCCCGGCCCGGGCGTCTCGATATGGCCCGGCAGCGGCCGGGTTCCCGGATACAGCTGACCTGTCGGTAGATACCTCCACGGGCTATGCGGCATGACCAGGTGGACCACACAGAGGCACGGTTCCTCCACCCGCTCGGTCTCTGCGAGGAAGTGCAGCAGCGCGGCGCCTCGCGGATTCCCTGACAAGACATCGAATGGGAGAGGCAGAGATCCGTCCGTGTCTCCCCGAGGAGGACACAGGTCGAGGTGACATAGCGTCGGGAACGCTCGGGAGGTCACGATCTCGTGTGACTCCTCTAGCAGAGTAAAGATGCTCTGGGAGACCGGCCCGTGCAGGAGCATGTCCAGCCTGGTCGGGCTAACGCCGGTCAGGATCGACGGCACGGCATCGCTCGTGAGCGGGGCGACCGTCGTCGCGTTGCGAAACCAGGTCGTCACGGAACCTAGGCGCGCGAAGTTCGGAAAGAGCTGCTCGTCGATGCGGACCCCGCGCTCCAGCATCGATACCAGCGGGAGCTCGTCAAAGATGACGATGACTACCGGTGTCGGATCCGCAGCACGAGCCTCGGGCGCAGCTGCAAGTGGCAGATGACCCGTCGCGACCGAGCGTAGAGAGAGACCGCCAAGATGGATGCGGCGCACACCCCGATCAACCACCTGCTGTCGCGCGCCCGCGCTTTCCCCAATCGACGCATCCTTCTCAACGGAGTGACGCCACACCTGCGGGAGGTTTGGCTAGACCTCGATGACGATCGGCAGAAGCATGGGCCTGCGACGAGTGGACTGCCACACGAACTCGCCCAGGGCCCTGCGGCAGGTCTTCTTCAGAACCGCCCATTCGGTCGCGTGCTCGTCCTCGAGCAGGTCGAGGGCCTCGGCGACCCGATCCGCGGCCTCGTCGAGCAGAGCCCGGGATCCCTCTTCGAACACGAACCCGCGACTGATGAGGTCGGGGCCCGCGATCAACTCCCCCGTATGGGAGTCGATCGTGATCACGCAAACCAGGATCCCGTCTCCCGCCAGAACCCGGCGGTCGCGCAACACGACCGGCCCCACGTCGCCGACACCGAGCCCATCGACCAGGACCATCCCCGCACGTACGGACTCACCTCTGCGTACGCGGCCGTCGTGTAGCTCCAAGACATCTCCGTCCTCGACGATGTTGATCACATCGGACGACACGCCGACCGATTCCGCGATGTTCCGGTGGAGAGCGAGCTGGCGGAACTCGCCGTGGACGGGGGTGAAGTACCGCGGTCTGACGAGCGCGAGCAGCTCCGCCAACTCCTCCGATGCGGCGTGGCCCGAGACGTGTACCGGACTGCTGCCTCCGTGATAGACGTCGGCGCCCGCCTTGTAGAGGCCGTTGATCACGCGGTGGACCGCGGACTCGTTGCCGGGGATCGGGCTCGCGGAAAGGATGACGGTGTCGCCCGGACCGACGTCGACGAACTTGTGCTCGCCGGCCGCGATCAGTGACAGCGCGGAGAACGGTTCGCCCTGCGACCCCGTGCTCACCACCACCGTCTTCGATAGAGGCAGTTGATCCAGGTCTTCGATGTCGACCACCGTCGAGGGGTGGACGCGGATATGTCCCAGATCCCGCCCCACGTCGACGTTGTTCACCATCGAGCGCCCGACGAAGGCGACGTGACGATCGGTCGCCTCGGCCGCCTCGCATACCTGTTGGACGCGATGCAGGTTCGACGCGAAGCACGCGACGATGATGCGACCGCCGGCCTTCGAGAAGATGTCCCGCAGCCCGTTACCCACCAGCGACTCCGAGGGGGTCCGGCCGGGCGTCTCGGCGTTCGTCGAATCCGACAACATGAGGTCGACCCCTTCGGCCCCCAGGGCGCGGAAGCCTTCGATGTCGGTGAGCCGCCCATCGATCGGAGCTTCGTCAAGCTTGAAGTCGCCGGTGTAGAGGATGCGGCCGTCCACCGTGTCCACCGCCACCGAGATCGCGTCCGGGATCGAATGCGACACCGCGAGGAAGCGACAACGGAAGTCACCGATCTCCGTCGTTCCCGGCGCGGATATCTGGATCATGTCCGCCTCTTGAGAGGCTTCGTCGAGACGTTTGCGCGCCATCCCCAGAGTCAACGCGGTCCCGTAGACGGGGACGTCGACGCTCTTGAGGAACCACGACAGCGCTCCCACGTGGTCTTCGTGCCCGTGCGTCAGCACCACGCCGACGCACTTCTCGGCCCTCTCCGAGATGTAACTGAAGTCGGGAAGGACCAGGTCGACGCCCAGCATCTCGTCGGTGGGGAACGACAGGCCGGCGTCGATCACCAATATGTCGTTGCGCGTTTCGATCGCGATCATGTTGCGACCGATCTCACCGAGGCCCCCGAGGAATATGACCCTCGTGGACGCCCCACCGTCGCTCCTCACAGGAGGCCCGCGCGCTCCAGTGCAGCTGCGATAGTGGCGGACTCATCGGGAGTGACCGGCACGAGCGGGAGGCGCGGCTCGCCGACGTCGATCCCGATCATGTTCACCGCCGCCTTCACGGGGATCGGACTGCTCGTCAGACCCATGATCGTCTGCATCAGCGGCAACAGCTCCAGATAGATCCGCTTGGCCTCATCGACCTTGCCGTCGTTGAACGCGGACACGATCTGCTTGATCTGAGGACCTACGAGGTGCGAGCAGACCGAGACGATCCCCGTGGCGCCCGCAGCCAGGTGCGGCATCAGCAGGGGGTCGTCGCCCGAGTAGATCTCGAAGTCGTGGCAACCCGCCGCGTCGAGCTCCGCCCGCAGCTTCGCGGTCTCGCTCGCGTCCCCCACCGCCTCTTTGTCCGCGACGATCTTCTCGTGCTTGGCGAGCTCCACCATCGTGGGTCGCTCGATGCGCTTCGAGGTCCGGCCCGGGATGTCGTAGACCATGATCGGAACCGAAGACGCGTCCGCTACAGCGCGGAAATGCGCGAGCAAGCCGTTCTGCGGCGGCTTCGAGTAGTAAGGCGTCACCACCAGGCAGGCATCGACCCCGCGTTCGCCCGCTTGTTTGGTGAGCTCGATCGACTCTGCCGTGTTGTAAGTGCCCGTGCCCGCGATGACGCTGGCGCCGGAGCCGACCTCGTCCACCACGGTTTCGAACAGCGCGAGCTTCTCCTCATGCGACAGCGTCGGCGACTCGCCGGTGGTCCCGCACACGACGATCCCATCCGACCCGTGCTCGACGAGGTGCCGCGCCAACCGCCGCGTGGTTCCAAGGTTCAGCGAACCGTCCTTGTTGAAGGGCGTCACCATCGCGGTGATCACCTCTCCGAACCGAGCCGCCTGTGCCATCTGACTCACCTCCACCGGGTGTAAGAGGCCTAACTATGGCATCCCGGGCTCATCGGAACCGCGATCCCTTCGCTGCTCCCGGGCGCGGAGCTCGTTCCGCTGGATCTTGCCGGTGGTCGTCGTCGGCAGGTGGTCCACGAACTCGATGATCTTCGGGTACTGATATGCGGCGACGCGTTCTCGCACGTGGGCCCTGATGGAACGCTCCAGGTTCTCCGAGGGTTCGGCGCCGTCGCGCAGCTTGATGAACGCCTTCACAACCTGCCCTCGGACCTCGTCGGGGACCCCTATGACGGCAGCGAGAGCAACAGCATCGTGACGGATCAGCGCGGCCTCGATCTCGGCCGGGCCGATCCGGTAACCGGCGGAGCTGATCACATCGTCGGTGCGGCCTTCGAACCATAGATAGCCGTCTTCATCGCGGCGCGCCCTATCTCCGGTCCGGAGCCAGTCTCCCCTGAACTTCTCCGCCGTCGCTTCTGGGTTGTTCCAGTACCCGAGGAACATGACGGGGTCCGGCGACCTCACCACGATCTCGCCGGCCGTCCCCGCCGGCGCGGGCTCACCGTCATCGGTATGTACCTCGACCTCGTGTCCGGGATAAGGCCGTCCCATGGATCCCGCTTGCACCGGCCATGCTTCGGAGCAGTTACCCACGATGTAGTTCGCCTCGGTCTGCCCGTAGAACTCGTTCACCGTGACGTTCAGCACTTCTCGGGCCCAAGCCAGCATCTCGTCACCCAAGGATTCCCCGCCGCTCCCGACGGTCCGCAGATGCACATCCGCGGCGCGAGCGTTCGACTGCCGCATCAGCTTGAGCGCCGTCGGCGGGATGAACGAGTTCCGCACGCGCTGCTGCGCCATGAGGTCTATCGCCCAATCCACGTCGAAGCCTTGCCGGCTCGCCCCGACGACGGGGATGCCGTGGTGCCAGCTCGGCAGAAGGGCGTCCATGAGCCCGCCGATCCAGGCCCAGTCCGCCGGCGTCCAGAAGAGGTCGCCCTCGTGCGGAAAGAAGTCGTGCGAGAGCTCGAACCCCGGCAGGTGGCCGTACAGACTGCGGTGAGCATGAAGCGCCCCCTTCGGCGGCCCCGTCGTCCCGGAGGTGTAGATCAGCAAGGCGGGGTCCTCTGCCGACGTCGGCGCCGGGTCGAGATCTTCACTCGCACCCGCGAGCGCCTCGTCGAAGCTGATCGCTCTGCGATCTGCCGTGACGGGTTCCGTAACGACCACGCTTTTGAGGTTCGGCAGATCATCCGCCGCGGCAAGAACCATGTCGAGGCCCGCCGGGTTCGTGCAGACAACGGCGGCGCCGCTATCGCTCAACCTGTACGTGAGGGCATCCGGGCCGAACAGCACCGAGAGTGGCAACGCGATACAGCCGGTCTTGTACGCCGCGAGGTGCGCCAACGCCGTATGGATCCCCTGCGGCAAAACGATGGCGACGCGGTCGCCTCGCGCCAGGCCCAAGGTGCGGAAGGCGTTCCCGAGGCGGTTCGAGAGACGGCTCAGCTCGCCGAAGGTGTAGCGGTTTACCTCACCCGAGGATTTGACGTCGACCAAACCGAGCGCATCCGGCCGTTGCGCGTCGCTGCAGTCGACTCCGATGTTGAACCTCTCCGGAACCTGCCACGCGAAGCGGTACCGTAAAGAGGCGTAGCTATCTTCGGATGACGCTGCGGTCAGCGAGCCCCTCCCGCGCTACTTAGCCGCGTAACGAACACCGCCGACCGAGCAGCTGTTGACGCCGCCATCTTCCGGCTTCGGGACGACCTGGTTCGCCGGCGGCTTCGTGCCCTTTTGGACCCAGCGCTCGAGCGCTATGAAAGCGGCTCTGAAGCAGGGCAGGATCGGACGGAGCTTCTGCGGGTACTCGTTGTACAGGCCGTCCACGTGGTTGCCCGCCTCGATCACGTAAAAGCGGTGGCGCCGCGCCCTGCCGGCCTCCTCCACCAGGTCCCTATACGGCTTCGCCTGGACGTCGATCGGAAGCAGGGCGTCGAAGGTGCCGTGCAACGTCAGCATCTTCTTGCCGATGTCACCGGTGTTAGAGATCCGCGCAACGGCGTCTTTGACCTCCTGCGGCCGGGACTCGTACTCGTAGTTCGCGTCGCAGTTCGGCGTCCCCTCCTGGCAGAAAGGAACCCCAGCGTGCATCGCGCCGTCGTATCCGGGATCGAACTCCTCGCGGTAGACACGCTGCGTCAGGTCCCAGTAGACCGTGTAGTGGTAGTCCCACAGGAACTCCGAACCCGGCTCGAACCCCGCCTTGATCATGGCGTCGTGCGCCTGCTCGCTGCCGTTCGCCCTGTACTCCGGATAGTTGCGCAATGCAACAGGCAAGAAGGTGAAGAGGTTCGGGCCCTCCGGCCGGAAGAAGGTTCCCTCCCAGTCGACGCCGCCGTCGTACATCTTCGGGTTGTTCTCCAGAGCCCATCGCGTCAGGTACCCGCCGTTCGAGATCCCGGCGACGTAGGTCCTCTTGGGCGCCGTGCCATAACGCTGACGGACGACGGCCTTCGAGGCCCGCGTCAACTGCGCGACCCGCCGATGCCATTCGGCGACCGCGTCCGCGGGATCGCTTCCGTCTTCGTAGAAGGCCACCTCGGTGTTGCCCTTGTCCGTGGACGCGAAGGCGTAGCCGCGCGCCAGAACCCAGTCGCTGATGATGTAGTCGTTCGCGTACTGCCGTCTGACACCCGGCGCCCCGGTGATGACGAGCTTCCCGTTCCACTGGTTCGGGAGCCGGATCACGAACTGCGAATCATGGAACCAGCCGTTGTTGCTGTTGTTCCGGGACTCGTCGGGGAAATAGCCGTCGACCTGGATCCCGGGGACGCCGCTGGGGTTCTTGGTCTCCTTCGCGTGAAGCCCCGACCAGTCCGATCTGTTCGTGTGGCCGCTCTCGACCGTCCCCTTCGTCGTCAGGTCCTCGAGACAAGCCTTCTCCTGCTTCTCGGCCCGCGGCACGTCGATGCGCTTGATCCCAGAACAGGACGCTGCGCCCGACGAGCTTGCCGCACCCGTAAGCGGCAGCAGAGATGTGACGAGTGCACCTGCAGCGACAACGCGCACGGTCACGAACCGGCTCTTACGACTCAACATGACTGAACCCCGCTTCCCCTCTTGATCCCATGCCCGACTTCCGTTCAGCACGACTCACGGCCACTCCCGATGCGCCCTCAACTCAGCAACGAAGTCGCTCACCGCGGACCGCAGGTCGAAACCCGCCCGCCACCCCCAGTCCTCTCGTGCCTCAGAGGAATCGAGGCGCTGCGGCCACGAGTGCACGATCTCGACCATGTGGTCATCGGGAGCGAACGAGATGTCCGCGCCCCCTACCGCATCACGTACGGCCGCAGCAAGCTCACCCGCGGTGGGTGAGAACCCGCTCACTCCGTAGGTTCTCCGCCGCAGCGACCGCTCCTCCACCTCCGAGACGCGGATCAAGGCGTCGACCGCGTCTTTCACGTAGATGAGCGGCATGGTCGTGGCTTCGGTGACGGGGACCTTGAAACCGCGGCCCCGGGCGGGATCGGACACGATCAAGCTCGAGTATGCGGACGCTCCGCCCGGCCCCCGGCCGGGCCCGATCACCGACGCGAGCCGGATCCCTCGGAAGTCGATCCCGAACCGGTGGGCGTAGTAGTCGCCCAACAGCTCGCCGAATACCTTGGTGACGCCGTACATCGTGGCGGGCCGCTGCTGCGTCGTCTCGTCGACGGTGGCGCCTATGCCGCTCCCGTAGGTCGCGACGGTGGAGGTGAAGACCACCCGGATGCCGCCGAGGATCTTGGCCGCCTCCAGAACGTTCAGCGTCCCCGTCGCGTTCACCCGGTAAGCGGCCTCCGGTCGCTCTTCGGCGAACGCCGAGAGGATGCCGGCGCTGTGGAAGATGACGTCCGGTCGCGCCTCCTGGAGATGGCGCATCAGCTCCGGCCACCAGCCCACGTCGCTGCGCACGATCTGTACGCCGTCGACGCCGTCCAGAAGAGGAGTCCCGGGAGCCACATCCAAGCAGGTGACCTCGTCTCCGCGCTCGGCGAGCGCCCTGGCGAGGTGCGCCCCCAGGAACCCCGTTCCTCCCGTCACCACGACTCTCACCCGAGGATCTCCTTCCTAGACGCCGAGGTATCTCTTCAACGCAGCGCTGTCGACGAGATCCGCAGCAGGAGCCTCGAGGCAGATGCGTCCCTTCTCCATCAGGTAGCCGCGGTCGGCAGCCCCCAGAGCGAAGCGATGGTTCTGCTCCGCGAGGAGAACGCCTATCCCCTCTTCTTTGAGCTGACCGGCCAGCTCGGCGAGCTTGCGCACGATGACGGGCGCCAGTCCTTCGGAGGGCTCGTCCAGGAGGATCACGCTGGGGTTCGCCATCAAGGCTCGGGCCACGGCAACCATCTGACGTTCTCCACCCGATAGAAGGCCCGCGTCGCGTGTCGCGATATCGCGCAACGCCGGGAACAGATCGAATGCCTTCTCCGGGGTCCATCCCTGTTGGACGTTTCGTCCGCGCACGATCTCGAGGTTCTCCCTCACGGTCAGTCCCCCGAAGATGCGGCCGCCCTGCGGGACGTAACCGAGACCCTTGCGAACGCGCTGGTAGGGCCG
>JADDQX010000020.1:18688-23410 GCA_016781115.1 Actinomycetota bacterium
TCGCGAGCTCGAGAGCGCGTTGGTCGCCGTGAGACAGGGTTGCCGCCGACGTTTCGGCTAGCTCCACCAGCCCCACCTCTTCCAGGATCGAGCGGGCCTCGCTCCTCTTCTCCGACCAGCTCCTCCCCCACGGGCGCGTCGTGAGGCCCGATGAGGCGAGCAGGGCGACCTGGACGTTTCGCAGGACGCTCAGCTTCCCGAAGATGCTGGTGACCTGGAACGCGCGGGTGATGCCGAGGGCCGCGACCTCGTGCGGGGGCATGCCGGTCGCGCGCTGGCCGGCGATCTCTACCTCGCCCGCATCGGGCTTCAGCATCCCGGTCAGGAGGTTGAAGAGCGTCGTCTTGCCAGCGCCGTTCGGTCCGATGATCGCCCTGCGTTCTCCCCGTTCGAGATCGAGGCTGACTCCATCGGTGGCCTTGAAACCGCCGAACGCCTTCTCCAGGGACCGCGCGCGAAGGACGCTCGTCACGCGGCCACCTCCACCTCAGCGGGCTGCTTCCGGAAGCGTGCCACGACCTTCTCGCCGACACCCTCGATCCCTCCGGGGATCACGAGCACGATCACCAGCAGGATCGCGCCCAAGATGAAGTGGGAATACTCCGTCTGACCCGCCACGGTTTCCTCGAGGAGGACGTAGACCACGGCACCGATCAAAGGTCCCCAGAACCGGAACATCCCCCCGATCAAGATGATGAAGATCGGAACCGAGTTCTCGGTCCAGAAGAGGAGGTTGGGGTACGCCTCCCGGTTGAAGACCGCGAACAGGGCACCCGCAAGTGCAGCGAAGGTCCCCGCGATCGTGAAGGCCGCCAGTTCGTAGCGCTTCACGTTGATGCCGAGGAAGGCGGCCCTTTGGCGGTTCTCCCGGATCGCAACCAGAGCCGCGCCGAAGGGCGACACCGCGATCACGCGCAGCGCGATCATCGCTACCACCATCACCGCTAGCACGAACCAGTAGGCGTTGGCGGTGCCGTTGAGGAACTCGGGCATGTCAATCCCGTGGATGCCGTTATCACCGCGCGTGAACGAGTACCACTGGAAGACGATCACGTAGACCAGCTGCGACAGGGCAAGCGTCAGAAGCGCGAAGTAGAGGCGAACGGCGCGCAGGGCGAACGCGCCGCTCACGAAGGCGAGCAGCGCGCCGAGCGGGACCGACAACGGGATCCCCATCAGCGGCGACCAACCCAGGTGCTCCCACACGAGAGCGACCGCGTACGCTCCCACCCCGAAGTAAGCGGCATGCGCGAACGAGACGAGACCCGTCTGTCCGAGAAGAAGGTTCAAGCTGGTCGCCCACAGAGCCAAGATGAGGATCCGGCTGGCGGTAAAGAGCTCGATCTCACGGAGGAAGAAGGGGCCGAGGGCTGCCACCAAGGCGAGGCCGATCCAGACCAACCGCGAGCCGTGCGCCGCCAGCGCCTTCATGCCCGCTCCGGCAGCCCGAACAGACCCGAGGGTTTAATCGCCAGCACTATGGCCATGGCCAAGAAGATGAACGCCACCGCTAGCCGGGGCGCCAACAGGATCCCGAAGGAGTCCGCGATCCCCACCAGCGCCGCACCTATGAGGGCTCCCGTGATGCTTCCCAGCCCCCCGATGATGGTCACCGCGAACGCCTCGATGATGATCTCGATGTCCATCCCGAGTCCAACCGCGGTCGACGGCGCGACAATCGCGCCGGCTATGCCGGCCAGCGCGGCACCGAGCGCGAACACGATCGTGAACAGCCGAGAGACGTTGACCCCGACCCCGGCAAGCATCTCGGGATCGACGATCGCGGCGCGGATGTCGCGTCCCAACGACGTGCGGTTGACGACGAGCCAGAGACCTGCGCCGGCAGCCAGGGCGACGGCGATGATGAACAAGCTGTAGATCGGGAATGAGCCGCCCATCAGCCCGATCGACCCACGCAGGAACTCGGGCGCCGCCACACTCCTGTTCGTCGGCCCCCATATGTAGCGGACCACATCCGCTATTACCAGGACGACGCCATAGGTCGCCAACAGCTGCAACAGGTGCTCCTGGCGGTAGAGACGACGAAGGATGCCGATCTCGATCGCGACACCCACCACCGCCACGAGAACCGCGGCCACGACGACGGCGGGAAGGAGTCCTATCGCCGAGCCGACCTTCGTTACGACCGACGCGGCAACGAAGGCGCCGAGCATGTAGAGAGACCCGTGAGCAAGGTTGATGACTCGCAGGGCCCCGAACACCAGTGACAGGCCCGCCGAGACGATGAAGAGCAAACCAGCCCGCGACAAACCCGCCATCAGCTGGATGACGAACTCATCCAATGTCACGAGAGAGACCCTTAGCCGGCCGGAGGGGGGCTACTCAGTTGCCCTGGAGCTGCGTGACCTCTTCTTCAGACAACCAAACCTCTTCACCGGGTATCGATTCGATGTCGGTCCAGGTCGGGAATCCGACCTCCTTGTTCTCGGTCACGATGCCTGAGTAGACCGGCACGCTCGCCTGGTGATCCACCTCACGGATCGTGACGGGTCCACGGAGCGAGGTGAACTCGAAGCCCTCGAGGGCATCTACCAGCGGATCGGCCTCCACCGTTCCCGCCTCCTCGACTCCGGCCGCCCACAGCTTCACGGCGTCGTAGGCCATGATCGCCCAGTCGGACGGGTAGGTGTCGTAGCGCTCCCGGTATTCGGCGATGAACGGCTCGATCTCGGGAGTGTCGATCGCGTAGAACGGTGCGCGGGAGTAGCCCCGGACGCCCAGCGGCGCGTCGTTGCCGAGCGCCGACAACGAGTCGGTCTCGTACAAGCTCGTGAAGAAGACCTTGTCGAAGAAACCGAGGTCCTGAGCCTGCTTCGTGAACGTGACCAGGTCTCCGGCGAATAGTGCGCCGTATACCGCGTCCGGCTTCGCGGCGAGGATGCTCGTGATGAACGAGGTGAAGTCCTTCTCCCCGAGAGCGGGGTAGACCTTCTTGACGATCTCGGCGTCGGGATTCAGCTCTGCCATCTTCGTGATGAACGCCTCCGACTGCAGATGCCCGAACTCGTAGTCGGGAGCGATGACCGCCCACCGCTTGTACGGCTCGTCCTGAAGGGCGATCGCGTTACCGCGTCCCTCCATGGTGGTGTTCGGCCCGACCTGGAACGCGTACTTGTGGAAGTTCTCCGCCGTGAGCGTCTGCGTGTTCGAGGTATGGAAGAAGATCGGTGTCTGGTTCTGCTCTGCGACGTCGGTCATCGCCACCGCGACGGCGCTGGAGACAGGGCCGAAGATCGCCGAGACCTCGTCCTCCAAGATCGCCTCGCGGGCGAGCTTGACGCCAAGCTCGGGATCGGAGTTCGAGTCACGTACCAGCAGGTTGACCTCACGATCGAGCACGCCGCCGTCGGCGTTCAGTTCGTCCACGGCCATCTTCACGGCGTTGATGTTGGAGACACCGAAGAGCGACGTGGCGCCGGCGGAGTCCGTGATCAGAGCAACGTCGATCGGACCTTCTTCGTCTGCAGCCTGCTCGCCGCCTCCGACGGCGCCACGGTTGCAGGCCGAGCCCAGCAGCCCGATCAGAACGACGACGACCAGCAGGAACGTCTGCTTCCGAAGCTTCATCCCCATCCCCCTTGGTTCACCCACGCGACGACCCGTAAGATGACACAAACCGGGAGAAGCTGTCACCCCTATAGGACTGCTCTAAAACGAGAAAATCAGGCCGGGTGATTTGTGGATATCGCTAAAGGGGTCTCCGTTGCCAACCGGCAGGTCGACCCTCCTCACGGCGCGATACAGGAAATCGTCCGCCGCCTCATCCCGCGGTTGGACGAGCTCGAGGCGGAGCTTGCCGCCCGCTTCCGCGCCGAGATCCTCGACTACTCCACGCTCGACGACGAGGTTCTGTTCGGCGACGTCATCGCCATATCTATCGAGAACCTGCGGTCTCTCCTGAGAAACCTCGACAGCGGCGACGTGATCGCCCCCGAGGAGCTGGAGCGCTTCCGGGACAGCGGCGCTCGGCGGGTGCATCAGGGGGTCGCTCTGGAAGCGGTTCTGCACGCCTACCGCTTGTGGGGCCAGGTCGTTTGGCAGGCCTTTCTCAACACGGCCCAGCCAGACCGACCGGATGAGCGGGAAGCAGCCCTGCTGATCGCGGGACGTGTGATCGAGCACATCAACGTCGTCTCGACCGTGGTCGCGCAGGGCTATCTGGATGAAGCCGAGGGTCTCTGGAGCGACAGAGAGGTCGTCCGGCGCGACCTGCTGGAGGCAGTCATCTCGGGAAAGGCCGCCTCTGTCCGGCGAGACGCCACGGCTCTCGGGCTACGTCTGGCGGACAACTACATCGTCATCTTGGCGCGCAGGTCGGACCACCCCGCGGACGAGCTTCGACCCGGCGGGTCCCCGCAGGCGGCGATGCGGGACGTGATCGACTCGATGAAGCAGCACCTGCGCCCGCGCGCGGGCTCGCTGTTGGTCGGGCTGCGACATGGAGAGGTGGTCGCTCTTTATCCGCTCGAAGGGCCGAACGAGATCGACGCGGTGCACACGCAGTCGCTCGAGCTAGCGACAGCCGTCGCGGCGGGAGGGTTCCGGGTCGGCATCGGCGGGTGGCACCCCGACCCAGCCGGCGTCGCGTCGGGCTATCCCGAGGCGCGCGCGGCGCTGGACATGGCCGTCAGGCGAGATATGGCCGGGCGCCCCATCATGTTCGAAGACGTCTTGCTCGAGCACGTGCTGCGCTCTAACCCA
>JADDQX010000105.1:0-5470 GCA_016781115.1 Actinomycetota bacterium
GGCGGCGGCAAGAGTCTTCCGACCAGTGAAGACCTCACCAGACTCTGCTCTCTTTCTGGCGCTGTATTTGTCACACACCCTCCCAATCGGGATCCTGGACCTGAGAGCCCACCGGGCGTCGGTCCGACCTGGGTGAGCGAGGGAGTAGGTGCCGTCGGGAGGATCACCCTCACCAGGAACGGGGGCGGAGAGTGGGCGGAGGAAGTGATTCCGCCCGCGGTGGTGGTGTTCAGGTTGCCTGCCTAATACCCCTCGCGTGAAACTCGAGCGGCTTGCCTGGATCTTGAAGCTCACGTCAAAGCGACCCGGCTCGAGTTCCCGCTCGTGGTCAAAGAGCCGCGCGAGTACTCTGCCCGCAAGGGTGCGCAGAAAGACCGGAGACGTGATCGAGCCTCTGGACGGCGATCGTTCCGAGGCCGCCGACGACTCCTAATTTCGGCGCGAAGGGCGGTCACTGGCCTGCAGAAGAGATCGGGCCGGGTTGGCCAGCGCAGTCGCTTCGACGCCATGGGCTGTCACGTCTAGGTACGCCTGAGTCGTCGCGAGGTGGGCGTGGCCGAGGAGCCGCTGAACCTCGGGAAGCGTCCCGCCGTTATCAACAAGCAGCGTCGCGTACGTGTGGCGCAAGCTGTGAGCCAGCGCACCGCGCGGAGGGTTGACGCCCGCGCGGCGGAACCATCCCAGAACCACATGGTCCAGGGCTCGACGCGTTAGAGGCGTTCCGTCCCGCCGTACGAACAAAAGGTCCTGCGCGCGTGGCGCTTTCAGGTGGACTGCTCTGCTTTCGAGATACGAGTCGAGTATGGGCAGTGCTTCCGGAGGCATCACAACTGTGCGGCCGCGCGAGCCTTTGCCGGACACGTGCAAGCGAGCATGTTCAGTGGGGGAGCGATGGATGTCACCCACCCTCAAGGTGATCAGTTCCGAAACTCTGACGCCGGTCGTGACGAGGCACGCGCAGAGTGCACGCTCCAGCTCAGGCCATGGGTTCCGCGCCGTTGGAGACGGCACGTGCGCCGCGATTATCACACGCGCTAAGTCATCCTCGCTGAGAGGCTTCGGCCGCCACGGCGTCGCGCGTGGCCCCTCAAGTCGATCAATCGGGTTCTCGGGAAGCAGGTTCTGGTCCGACCATAGCCATTTGCAGAAACCGCGCCACGTCGACATCGCTCGTCGAATAGACGCCGGCGAATGCGAATCAGCGTAATCAGCGAACGCCTCGCGAAGGTGGTCGACAGTCAGATCGGTCGGTTCGAGCGCGGACAACGCAGTGACGGTGGAGTCGCGGCCAAGGTGCTGGGTCAGTCGGGCGGCAATCCCCTCGAGGTCGTCACTGCGCGCACGTTGGGTGTTGGGGGAAGGGCGGGCGGTGTTCTTTACCCGTAGCCACCGCCACGCCAGAACATCTAATGCAGTGTGCATAACACACATTATTCACACCAGTGCGATGCTCAAGGTCGGATTTGGCTGTGCAACAAGGTGCCCCGCGTTTGAATTCTTGGCCATCAAGTAGGCGTCGTGACGGTGCCACCCTCACACAGAGCGCCTACCAGATGTGACTCACTCAAGGTTCCCGTTCTCTCTCGGTCAGCGGATGCTCACGTACCTAGCACGCGTTTCCGCCGCGGCGTGTTGGCGGGTTGGTCGCGCCCTTCTGGACGCGTTCAATCGAGGTGCCGCGGCGGCCGATCTTCATGGGCCGGAAGCTCCCCCGCTCTCACCAGGCTGTGGAGCAGGTGCCGCTGAGCGAGAGGTACTCGGCCCACGTCCTCAAGCTTGAAGTAACGGGAGCGAGAGCTCAGGCGTAACTATCCTCCTGGTCAATGCAGGCATAAATCAGGTAACTCTCGGTTGCCTTCGAATCGCGCACCTACGAAATGGGATCGCAGTCTATGTTCGCCTCTGCTACGTCATCGCTCGCCCAATCAGGGGCAACGAATCGAAAGTTCGCCACGCGCGAGGCTCTGTCACTTGCCAGCAGTCCTTGCTGGACCTCAAACAACATGTCGCCCCGCGCATCTTGGACTTTGATGATGCACGTCTGAGGAGTGGGGTCGGCCGTGCCCTCCCAGCTGTATGTGGCGCGCGCGATGAATTCTCTCTCTCCGCCCGGTTCGCGACGAATTGACTTCTCGATCGTCACGTCTCCGAAGATGAACTCACCTTCGGGGTCATCTAGTCGTTGCGCTGCACAATCGATCTCGATGCCTCTGGGCTCCCCACTGACATCAACCCTGTCCTTGATGACACCGGAGAATGGTTCGGCCGCCGTGAATTCGCCTACCGTTGATCCAATCACAGCCCCAGCTGAATCCAACACCTGCCACGTGCACATCCTCTTTCCGGGAAACCCCGAGTTCCAGCCGACGTCGCCACTGATCACGGCACGCTCTAGATTGCTTGTCGAGTCATGCTGTGGGGCGAGATGAACCTCGACGTTGCTGAAGACGTACCCCCCTGTCTCGAATGACTTCATAGGCGAACTAGGTCTCAAGCCTTCTGAGTCGCCGTCGGGCGACCTCACCAGATGAACGGCGTTCGGAAGCAACAGTGGAGACGCAAGTGCCGCGGTCGCAGCGACCACCGCGATGCTGGCCACGGAGATTCGGGCTCGCCGACGACGGCCCCTCCTCCACAGGGCATCAGCCGCCGGAGGCACCGAAGATGTTCTGAATGCGCCGAGCAATGAGCGTAGGTCATCGGACATCTTGAATCGCCTCCCTCTTGGTCTGAACCTGGACACTGGTCCGCATCCGCGCCAAGCCGCGTTGTGCATGCGACTTCACCGTGGATACAGGGGAGTCCAGCACGTCGGCTATTTCCTCGAAAGTGAGGTCATTCAGGTAGCGCAGAATCAGTACGGTCCGCTGCTTGGGAGACACCCCGCGCAGCATTTGAAGAACCGCTACGTGGTCCGAAGGGTCTGCTTGGTCGGGTCGACCTGTCAGTTCCGCCGCGAGCCGACGTCGTACGCGATTCTCGGCGACCCTGCGCCGAAAAAACGTATAGGTCAGATTGAAAGCAACCCGCCACAACCACCCCGAAGGATTCTCCATGTTCCGCACCTTGTTCCAATGTTGGGCTGCCCGAACAAGAGCTTCTTGAGCGAATTCTTCGGCCAGCGCGCTGTCGCCACAATGCAGCGTCAGCATCCTCAGCAATTGGGAATAGTGGCTCGAGCAGAATTCCTCGAAATCCTCAGGGCTACTGTTCACGCGCCTTCCCGCTGATTGCTTCACTACCTAAATAACGAATGAGCCGCTGGTTTAGATGCGCTCTCTAGGGACTTTTGGGGGTTGCCACGCAACTTAGGTGCCCCACCGAGGTCGGCGGTCACGCCCAGCTTAGACCCACCACCCAACTCCCCCGGCGTAATGTAAGTCGGATCCCACTGGCGGCGTGACTGACAAGGCCCGAACCCGCGCGCGCGGCCCAGAAAACTCTGAGTGAGCGTGCCAGCGCACCCTCGCGTTTGGATGGGAACGTCGTGGTCGCACCATCCCTCTTCTGGCGCGCGCAACCAACATCGTACGATCTGAGCGGGCGACCCAGGAGGCTAGACCAGCGTCGCGGGTAGGTCAGAACGACTTGTTGAGAGGCTCACGACCCCGGACTCCAACGCGACTACAACGTAACTGCAAGAAGGTTTCCCGCCAAAGCCGTCGCCAAAATCGTTGCGTCTTCATCTCGTTGTAGGGCGTGACCTATTCAGATGTCATGTCTTCCTACCCCACGTAAGGGTGACAACTGATGTCGGCGGTTCGAACCTGACGCAGATCATGTGCACCATCCAACCAAAAGCTAGAAGAAAGCCATCGACCCGCTGCTTCGCCCGGCACGAAATTGGACGAACGTTGCATCAGTACGTTCCCCTGCTCGTCCCTAGCGCTCACGATGCAGGTCTGGGCACCAGCCGATCCACCCTCCCACGTGTAGTCAAAGAGGACATCCACCTTCTTTCCGGGCTGCATACTCGCGGCTACGCGGATGTTGCGAATAGCCACGCTCGCGTCGGGGTCGTCCAGGCGGACTGAGTCACAGGTGATATCTACCGTAGCTGGAGAACCCGCCACGTCGACATCGGTGTAGAGCCTGCTGGACACCGGTTCAAGAGAGGTGAGATACCGTTCCGCCTCACCGACGAGTTCACCGTTCGCGTCGTAAAGGCGCCACAAGCACCTGTGGCCCCCGGGAAATGACTCTCCTGCCCAGGAGACATCGTAGTGGACACGCGCATGTCCTGGGAGGGGCACGCCTGTGACTGGATCTGGTTCGGCACCGATGGAGACATTGGTGAAGTTGTAAGCAGACCCGCCACCCGACGCGGCGAAACAAACCCCATCCAGGAGTCCAGATGCTCCCGAGACAGCGACAGCGACCGTCGCTGCTGTCAGGAGGAATCGGAAGATTTGTTGTCTCACATTTCCCTCCTTAAAAGGGGCAGCTATTCGAGCTTTTGGAATCGTAGTCATTCTTCTCGACCGTGTCTTCTCCAGCGACGTAGGTGTAGACCTCATCCTGGTGATCGCTGTCTCGGATATCCACGAAGTCGAAGCCGCCTCCTGGACAGATCTTGTCGCCGTCGAGGCTGTACTCATCCTGAATATGATCATTGCCGGCCGTTCCGTGCATCCGATCGTATCCAGGCCCGCCGAACATGTAGTCGTGCCCATCCCCGCCATAACCGAGATCTGCGCCGTCGTCCAGCTGGATATCATCTTCCCCGGCGTACGCGTAGACTGTGTCTGCCCCACCCTTTGCAAATATGTCATCGCACCCGCTGGTCCCTGGAATGGTGTCACCCTCAGAGGTGCCCCCGATGGTCTTGCAGCTGCTGGCATTGTGAGGCGCCCACGCTGGTCCCGCGCTGGTAACGGCAGCCAGCAGAACACCAGCGACGACCGCAACGCTCTTGCTCGTATTTCCCATTGTCAGCGCCTCCCCCGCCTGGCAAGTGACTTAACTCCATTCCGGACGATTCTCATTCCCACCCCCGCGGTCCGCCGGAGAACTAGCTAGTTTGAGCTAGTCCATAGGAGGGCATAGAAGCAGGTTTGGGGGATTCGGTCAATCCCTCTTCGTTACCAGATCCATGGGATCAGCTCGCGGAGGTGGAACGTCTCCCATGCGGGGGGTGGGTCGGGCGTATGACCGTCGAGGTCGGTCCCGTACCAGTCGGTGTACCAACCTTGCGAACCGCCCTCGGGCATCACCACGATGAACGGTGGCAGGCTGTACTTCTGCGTCGCGGCATCGGAGACCCGTTGCACCTGACCAAGGACCCTCCAACCTTGCTAGTCACCGGCGCCTCCGTGCAGGAGGTACAAGACGGGATACCGGGTAGCGCCGCTGGCGTCATAGCCCCGTGGGAGCAGAACGTTCGCGTGCACCGACCGGTTTAGCGCCGGCACATCGAGCGTGAGATCGGTCATCCGCCCGTCGGTGTCCGCGTAGGTGTTGGCGCCTTGCA
>JADDQX010000105.1:5561-7683 GCA_016781115.1 Actinomycetota bacterium
CGCCGCGGCCGGCGACGCCGCGGCCAGCAGCAGCGCGACGAACACAGCCGCCGCCGCGCGCCGCCGACCTTTAACGCTCCGCATGTCATCTCTCCTGTCTGATGTGCAGCCGTCGGCCTACGGTTCGGCGTCGTCTTCGTCAACCCTTTGCGCAGGATGGCCAACGGACGGAGCGGACCCTCGACGTTGTGTCCATGGAATGCCCGAGTTGCCGATCGTCCCTGGGCACGGACATCAGGAGGTTGTGACCTCCCGTCGGACGCGCCTGTTTGTGTTCGGGCCCCACCTACCGGCCGAAATCGCGCTCGTCGAGTGCCCTTTCCTCTAGGTCGCGCGAGAACCTGAACCTTTCAAGCCGTTGCTCGAGCGCCTCACGATCGCGGCGTTCGCGTGCCGAATGTGGGGCGCTCCCCAAAGGAGCTTCTGAATCACGCACGTTCCATCGCTGCCGATAAGCCTCGACGGCGCGGACGGCGTCGTGCCAGCTCGCTCGTTCGGACGGACGCTGCGGTCGCTCCCCCACCGCCTTCAGTAAGTAGCCAGGCATCGCTACCTCGACCGCGATCGCCTGTTGCTGCTCCCGTCTCCACAGCTCGCGGGTCAGCGCGTCAAACCGCTTGATTTCGGCTGCGTTATCTAAGAGCCATTGCTCCCGTACCGACTCCTGCTGCCCCAGTGCGGCCTCGCTGTCACGGAGCTCCAGCAGGATGCCCCGGAGGCGACTCTCGCTCGCGCGCAAGCCCTCGAGTTCTCCCTCGAGACCGGAGACGCGACCCCGCTGGCGGGCGCGGCTTAGCCTCCCGATACTCGCGAACTCTCCTTCGACCCCGCGACGTGCAGCCTCTTGCTCTTCTAGGACCGTCTCCACCCGCTCCATCTCGCGGCGGACATCGGTCAGAGCGGCTGAGGGATCGCCGGGTCGAGCCTCCAATAGCGCCTGCAGTTCGTCCCACTCGGTGCGGAGGTCGGCGTAGCGCATCTCTCGGATCTCCTGGTGCTCTTGCTCGTCGAGAGCGAGTTCCTTCGCGCGACTTCGTCCGAGGGCCCGCTTGAGTTCGTCCATCGGATCCTTCGCGTCGGTCACGGCGCCGCCGATCTCCTCGCGATCCGGATCGGACCCCGCCACGATGTAGAGCCGGTTGGACTCGCGACCACGAGACATCGCGACATAGCCCCACTCCCGGTACAACGTCTGGTCGCCGAGGACGAAGGCACGGTCGGTCGTCATCCCCTGCGCCTTGTGTCCGGTGATCGCGTAGCAGTGCGTGAGGTGACCGGCTTGAAGATAGCTCTTGGGCAGCGTGATCGTGCGGTCGTCGCGGGTCCTGATCGTGATCTCGAGGCGCTTCGCGTCTACCGACTCCACGGTCGCGCGGGTGCCATTCAGCACCCCGAGGCCTCGGCTGTTCCGTAGCGTCATGACGCGGTCGCCTACCGCGAAGCTGCGCCCGTCAATCGTGACGGCTTCGTCACCGAGCTCACCGGCGACGAGGAGCAGCGTGCGTGCGCGACGGTTGAGATCGTCCACGTCAGAACGGCGCGCCGCGATCATCACTCCGGGTTCAGAGTCCTGATGGGTCGCGTACCAATCGAGCACGAGCTGGCGGCGCGTCTGCTCCGCCGTTCGTCCCAGCATCACCCGGTCGTGCTGCTCGTAGAGCTCCAAAGCGTCGGTCGCGCGGCCCCTCCGGACCAGCTCCAGTGCCTCCTTCTCCCACCCGAACGGCTGCCGGCGGACCTCGTTGAGCTCGACCACGGGGAGCCGATTCTTGATCCCGCGAAAGGCGCCGCCCGCATCGATCTCGGGGAGCTGCCGATCGTCACCCACCAGCACGACCTTGGCATCGGCGCGCGACGCGTGGGCGAGGAGATCGTCGAGCATCCGGGTCCCCACCATCCCGGCTTCGTCGACGACCACCACGGCGTTGGGCGCGAGCCCACCGATGTCGGGGTGCTCGAGGTCCTGGAGCAGCGACTTGATCGTGTAGCTCTCGATGCCTGAGCCGGCCTGTAGCTCCTGGGCAGCCTGCGCGGCGAGCGCGCAGCCGATGACGCGGTGACCGCTGGCTTGCCACGCCTCGCGCGCAGCATCGAGGGCGAAGGTCTTGCCCGCCCCCGCCTT
>JADDQX010000106.1 GCA_016781115.1 Actinomycetota bacterium
CATCGTCTCCGGGCTGTGGCTCGCCCGGCTCGGGCACCGTAGCTACGAAGTCCAAGATGACGTAGTGAGGATCGCCCACCACCTCGAGGATCCCCAAGAGATCTCCCACCTCGACGGTTAGGCCGGTCTCCTCTCGCACCTCGCGAACCACCGCCTGCTTCAGGTACTCGCCGTGCTCCAGGCGCCCTCCCGGCACCGACCACAGGCCGCTGGCGGGGTCTTGGTTCCGCTGCACCATGAGCAGCATGTCGTCGCGCACGACGACGGCTCCGACGGCGATCTGCGGCGAGGACACCCACGTAGGCTAGCCGGCATGGCCGCTAGCACCCTTGCCCCTGCGCGCCCGGCGCGCGTCGGCTGGGTCACCTGGACGCTGTTGGTGGTGGGAGTGCTCGGCGCTTCGGTCTCCGCGATCCTGATCCGCTATGCGCAGGAAGCGCACCCGTTGGCCATCTCCTTCTGGAGGTGTGCGGCCGGGGCCGTGGTGCTTGTGCCTTTCGGCAGGAAAGGCTTCTCGCAGATGCGGCCGCAAGGGTGGCTCCTTCCGGCCGTTGCAGGTGTGTTCTTGGCCGCTCACTTCGCCACCTGGATCACCTCACTGGAGCTGACGAGCGTGGCGAACTCGGTGTTGCTGGTCACCACGGCCCCGATGTTCGTCGCCGTAGCCGCGCGCTTCCTGCTGAAGGAGCACATGAAGGCCGCGGTGTGGGCGGGGATCGTGCTCTCCTTCGCTGGGACCGCCCTCATCGCCGGCAGCAGCGGCACCGTCGGCCCCTCGTCGCTGGTCGGAGACGCGCTCGCGCTCGTCGGCGCCGCCACCGTGGCGGGGTACGCGCTCGCGGGACAGGTCGCGCGCCGGAAGCTCGGCATCATCGAGTACGCAGTCATCACCTACGGCGTCGGCGCGATGGTGTTGCTGATCGTGAGCCTCGTCGCGGGGGTCCAGCTGTTCGCATTCTCCCTCGATACGTGGGTTGCGATAGCGGCGATCGTGATCGGGCCTCAGATGCTGGGCCACACCATGCTGAACTACGTCGTGAAAGACATCGACGCTACGACGGTATACGTCGCCGCGATGGCCGAGCCCCCGATCGCGATCGGGCTGGCCTACCTCCTGTTCGAGGAGGCGCCGTCGGTGCTGGTGTATCCCGGAGGCATCGCCATCTTGATCGGGATCTTCATGGTGTCGCGCGCCCGCAGACAGCCGCCAGAGCTGGTGGAGTGAGCGGAACGGACAGGTGCCTCGTGATGGGGATCCTGAACCGAACGCCGGATTCGTTCTACGACGGAGGCCGCACCGGGCTCGATGAATCCGTCGACCATGGGCTCGCCCTGGTGGAGCAACGAGCGGACATCCTCGACATCGGCGGAGTGAAGGCCGGTCCCGGTGCGGAGGTCTCGGAGGTCGAAGAGCTCGACCGGGTGATCCCGCTGGTCGAGGCGGTGCGAGGGCGGACCCATGTTCAGGTGTCGGTAGAGACCGCGCGTCCTGCCGTCGCAGAGGCGGCGCTTAGGGTGGGCGCGAGCATCATCAATGACGTCAGCGGCCTGGCGGACCCCGCCCTCGCGAGCGCGTGTGCGACGGGGGGCGGTCACCTCGTGCTCATGCACCACGGTGGTCAGATCAGGGGCCGGCCCCGCGCCCCGGTGTACGGAGACGTCGTCGGCGACGTCCTGCAGACGTGGGAGCAGCTCGCCTCTGTTGCCCTCCAGCACGGGATGATGGAAGACCGGCTGATCGCCGATCCCGGCCTCGACTTCGGCAAGAACACGTTCCACTCGCTCGAGTTGATGCGGAGGTTGCCCCGGCTGACGGTGGCCATGTACCCGGTCCTCGTCGCGCCGTCGCGCAAGGACGTCGTGGGCGAGACGCTGGGGCTCCCACTGGAAGAGCGGCTAGAAGGGACGCTCGCCCTCGTTGCTTTGTCCGTCCTGCACGGGGCCGCGATCGTGCGGGTGCACGACGTCGAGGCCGCCGCCCGGGTGGTGCGGATGGTGGAGGCGGTAGAGGGCCGCCGGCTTCCCGAAGCGCCCGTGCGGGGGCTGTGGGAGTAACGAGGTGGTCGACTCGATCAGGTAGCGCAGCATGTAGCGCAGGTCCTTGTCGTCGTCGACCAACAGCACCGTCCGTACGCTCGTAGCGTAGCTTCAAAACGGCTCGCGCTGCCGTGTAGCTGATACGTTCTCGCCATGGGAAAGACGATCTTGATCGTGGAAGACGAAGAAGCGGTGCGCGAGCTCGAGAAGTTCATCCTCGAGCAGCAGGGATACGACGTGATGGAGGCGCGCGACGGGCTCGAGGGGCTCGCCAAGGCGGAGTTCCGTAAGCCCGATCTCATCTTGCTCGACCTGATGATGCCCGACGTCTCGGGCGGCCGCATGTTCGACGAGATGAAGCGGCATCCCACCACCACAGGCATCCCGATCATCGTCGTCACCGGCAAGCCCGATGCACACGAGATGTTCGACGACGAGATCGGGCCGGACAACGTGATCATGAAGCCGTTCGAAGCCGACACGCTCTTGGGAAGGATCCGAGACCACATCGGCGAACCCGCGTAGGTGGGTCTACCCGCTCCCCTGGCGACCTTCTACGTCGTCGCCGCGGGCATGTTGGGCCTGATCTTCGGGAGCTTCGCAACAGCGGTTGCGTACCGCCTCCCGCGGGCGGAGTCGATCTCCAGCGGACGGAGCAAGTGCCCCAACTGTGGCAACACGATCACCGCGATCCAGAACATCCCGCTGTTCAGCTACGTCGTGTTGCGGGGCCGCTGCAAGCACTGCGGCGACCGGATCTCCATCCGATATCCCTTGATCGAACTGGTGACCGCGCTGCTGTTCATGGGAGCCGCGTTGAGGTTCGAGCTGTCGGCCGAGGCGGTCATCTACGCGGGCTTCTTCTGGGCCCTGGTGGTGTTGACGGTGATCGATCTGGAATACAAGTTGCTGCCGAACAAGGTGGTGTTCCCCACGTTCATAGCGGGATGGGCAGGTCTGGCTATCGCAGCGCTGGCCGGCGGGAACCCCGGTCGCTTGGTGGGCGCCGCCGTCGGCGCCGCGATCTTCGGAGGCTTCTTCTTCCTCGTTGCCTCGCTATATCCGGCGGGCATGGGTGGCGGTGACGTGAAGCTTGCCTTTGTGCTCGGCACGTTCCTCGGGTACGTAGGAGGGCCGGGCGTCGTGCTGGTTGGGATGTTCCTGTCTTTCTTGATCGGCGGCATAGTCGGAGTCGGAGTGATGGTCACGAGCGGAGGTGACCGCAAGATGCAGGTCCCGTTCGGCCCGTTCCTTGCGCTCGGGACCGTGCTCGGGATCTTCCTCGGACGGCCTCTGTTGGACGCGTACCTGGGGACGTTCTAGCCCGGGAACCGGGCGGCGTCATCGTGCGTGGCGAGGAAGGCTTCGTCCACCAGCGCACACAGGTGCGGATCGAACTGGGTTCCTGCGTTGGCTTTGATCTCGCGGATGGCGTTGGTGAAGCTCACCGGCTTCCGATAGGGCCGGATCGAGGTCATCGCGTCCAGCACATCCGCGATCGAGAACAGCCGTGCCGCCGCGGGTATCGCGGTCCCGGCGAGTCTGTCGGGATACCCCTTGCCGTCCCAGCGCTCGTGGTGGTGGCGGATGACCTCGCGGACGCACTCGGGGAAGCCGAGCGGCGCCACCACCCTTTCGCCCAAGATCGGATGCGTCTGGAGCACGCGCCTCTCCGTGTCGGTGAGACCGCCCGGCTTGTTGAGGATCGATTCGGGGATCCCGATCTTTCCGACGTCGTGAAGCAGGAATCCGGCTTCCAAGACCTCGCTCGGAAGCGCTCCCTCGACCATCGCAATGCGGGCGAGCCTCATGGCCATGCCCGTTACGCGCTCCGCGTGCCCTCCGGTATAGGTGTCTTTGAGCTCTAGCGCCGAAGCGAGAGCCTTGGCCGCTCCTATGTTCGGAAACAGCTTCGGTGGGTCCGTCAGCTCCATCCGGGAATGGAGCTCGGCCGCCCCCCACGCGTCGTAGCTGACGCCGTGGGCGGTGACCTGCTGGATGGCCATCGCGAGCTGCTCGGGGGTGGATCCTTGCTGGAGGTAGCCGGCTACGCCGAGCAGCACTGCTTCGGCCGCGGCCGAGTGATCCTCTGGTTGAGCCAGCACCACCGTACGCCGCTGCAGACCGACCTGAGCGATCAGATGCAGAGGCTGCATCCTGTCGGGGCCTTGGTCGCTCAGGACGACGACGACCACCTCGACGTCCGCCGCGGCCGCAGCGATGCTGTCGGCGCCGGTCCCCTTCGGGACGAAGATCTGTGTCGTCGCGCTGGCGATGGACGAGAGGCCGATCCAGAGAGACGTATCGCCGCCGATCAGAAGCAGCCGCGTGTGCCCGGGGTCGGTCATACGGTCCTCAATCCGAGCCGCGAGAGGTTGCCGGCCCTCTCGATCATCTCCGCCCGCCGATCGCGGCGCTCCTGCGGCGTCAGCCCGATCAGTTCTTCGATGGTTTGCGCCACCGCCGATATCTCCCTCGTCGTCGACGACCAGAACCCGATGCTGCTTCGGTTTCGAGATCACTTGGCGGTGTCGGCCGGGAAGCGGTCTGCGAGGTCCCTGAAGTTGGTGCGGACGAAGTCCGACAGACGGATGTCGGGCGACACGTGCAGCTTGCGCCGGATGCGTGCTTTGTGGCTGCGGACGGTTCCCCTGGAGATCCCGAGGCGCCGTGCGATCTCTTGCTCTGTCCGTCGGTGAGACAGATGAAGGAGCACGTCCCATTCGCGCTCCGTCAGCTCCTCTGACAGGGCAACCGGATTCAGACCGTGCTTACGCGGGTCGTCTGCCCTCCAGGTCCGGCTCCCTCCGGACTCCTTCGCGCGGAAGAGCGCGATCTCGGCTCTGGCGATGACCTCTTGTGCGCTTCTGCCGTTCGAGAACTGCGCGACCCCCACCGAAGCCAAGGTGGATCTGCCGCCCGCTTCGATCTCGAGCATCGCAGCACGACACCTCTCGGCCGCGAGGTAGGCGGTGGCGAGCTCGGTGTCGGGCAGGATCGCCGCGAACTCGTCGCCGCCGTAGCGGTACAGGATGTCGGAGGTGCGGAGCGTGCTCTTCATGACGTCGGCGACCTCTGCCAGCACCTGGTCGCCCGCTTTCCGTCCGAGCTCGTCGTTCACCCGATCGAGCTGGTCGAGGTCGATGAGCAGGATGGACAGTGGAGCGCCGCTTCGGTCGGAGCGAGAGATCTCCTGCGCCAGCCTGTGCTCGAACGCCTTCCTCTCGGGGGGCCGCATTATCGCGTCTGCCGCGGTGCGGCTGACGGTCTCCTCATTACGCGCCTTCGTGCGAGCGGCTGCGCCCACGCGCGCGACCAGCTCCTTCGGGTGAGCGGGTTTGACGATGTAGTCGACGGCGCCGCTTTCGAGCCCCTGGACCCGGTCTTCCGTCGTTCCTAGGGCGGAGAGGAAGATGACCGGGATGTCACGCGTGACGGGGTCCTCCGACAGCGCGGTCAGAACCTCGGACCCGTTCATCCCCGGCATCATCATGTCGAGAAGGATCACGTCGGGCGACTCGGTGAGGGCCTTGCGCACGCACTCCTCGCCGTCCTCGGCCTGGATCACGTCGAACCCTTCGCCCAACTGGATGTTCGCCAGCATCCTGAGATCTGGATCGTCGTCGACGACGAGAACGCGCGGACGGGACGAAGCGGACGGATCGAGCCTGTTCATACGCGAGCTATCGCCACCGATCATCATCTGCCAAAGATGCGCCACCACCGCCGTGAGGGAAATGAACAGAAAGGGCCAAATCACGTAGTCACAACTAGCTACAGAAAGGTGTGGGCTGACGCGGCGGCCTTACGATGGACCCATGGACGATGAGCTAGAGCAGCCGGGCGAAGACGAGGCCCCGCTCGACGACGACGAGCGCGAGATGCTGCACCAGGACCTCGTAGACGTTCAATCCCTCAAGGAGCTGCTGGGACCAAAAGGCATCAAGGGCGTCGTCTTCTACTGCCCCGACTGCGACGAGGACCATTACCTTGCGTGGGATCTCCTGGCGGGGAACCTGCGGGAGCTGCTGGATGCGGGCGAGTCGCCGGTCCACGAGCCTGCGTTCGAGCCCGATCCCGACGAGTACGTGTCGTGGGACTACGCCCGCGGTTTCCTCGACGGCTACGAGTCCTTCGAGCAAGAGGACGCCGGAGACACGATCAATCGCATCATCCTCGAGCTGCGCGACCGCGGCTGGACCCCGGAGCAGGTGAAATCGTTCCTCGCGGCCGCGCACCTCGACCTCCGGATCGGCGAAGAGGGCTCGGCACCCGGAGGGTCCTAGTTGCGGGCTCGGGTCATCGCCTTCGCCAACCAGAAGGGTGGCGTCGCGAAGACGACCACGACGCTTTCCGTAGGCGCGGCGTTGGCCGAGATGGGAAAGGCGGTGTTGGCCGTTGACCTCGATCCGCAGGCCGCGCTGACGTATTCGATGGGGGTGGACCCCGACGCGCTCGGAGAGACGGTCAACGACGTTCTGGTGCGGAGGCTTCCCGTGGAGAAGGTGCTCATCTCGCGCGAGATCGACCTCGTTCCTGCCAACATCGACCTCGCGGGGGCCGAGGCCATACTCCTCGCGAAGACCGGACGCGAGTACGCCCTCGAACGCGCGCTGCGCGACGTGACGGCGCGTTACGACTACATCGTGATCGACTGCCCACCCTCGCTCGGCATCCTGACGATCAACGGCCTGACCGCCGCGGGTGAGGTCGTGATCCCGCTTCAGTGCGAGGCTCTTTCGCATCGCGGCGTCGGCCAGCTCGTGGAGACGCTTGCGGATATCCGCCACTTCACGAACCCGAACCTTGCGATCAGCGGAGTCATCCCGACGATGTACGACGGGCGCTCGAAGCATGCCCGTCAGGTGTTGAACGACGTGGGCTCCAGGTACGACCTCGAGGTGCTCGATCCCGTCGTGCGGAAGTCGATCAGGTTCGCGGAGGCGTCCCAAGCGGGCGTGTCGATCCTCTCGTTCGCGCCGACGCATCCGGGAGCGGAGGCGTACCGCGCTCTCGCGCGGCAGATCGACGAGAAAGGTGGTCCGGGATGAGCGAGTCCGTCCCGAACAAGCACTCGCTCTACACGAAGACCGAGCGGCGGCCGCGGACGTGCACCATCGAGTGCTCCTCTTGCCGCGAGGAGACGCGCGTGAACTACCTCGAGCTCGCGGCGCTGCTGTGGCCCGTGCACTTCCACCTTCCCGGGGTGCGCTACCACCACTCCTGGCTTCGCTGTCCCTCGTGCGGCAGACGCACCTGGGTGCGGATCCACTTCGACCGCTGATCGGGTGGCGGCTAGACGTGCTCGGGTAGGGTCCAAAAGAAACCGACAGGGGAGGCCCGATCATGGCGAGGAAGCCGGCGAAGGACGTCGCGAAAGCCCGTAAGCAGGTGACCAAGGCCGCCAGCAGCGTCACCGCCGTCGGAAAGGCTGCCGTGAAGACCGCGGGCAAGGCGGCGAAAGAGGTCGCGACGACCCGAGACGCCAAGACGGCGAAGAAGCAGACGAAGGTGGCACGCGCGGCCGTCACCGCCGCCGCGGGAGCGGGCGTACAGCTCGTCAAGACGGCCGTCGACGTGGGCAAGAAGAGCGCCCGCGGCCTCGCCGGCTCCAAGGAGGTCAAGACGGCCTCTAAGAACGTGCGCCGGGCGACCGACGCGAGCAAGAAGGCGGCGAAGTCGACGACCAAGACGGCCCGCAAGCAAGCGGGGGCCACCGCGAAGG
>JADDQX010000021.1:0-6449 GCA_016781115.1 Actinomycetota bacterium
CTGGCCGCTTCGGAGGTGCTCCCGGAGGTGGCCCCGGCCGCATCTCCGGCACCACCATCCTTCAGGGATTCGGCCCCGCTCTACACCTCGAGACTCCGGGCCCTATCTCCGGCTCCGGTGGAGGCCGCTTGCTCGTCTCCTCCACCCATGCCGCCGAAGCCGAGGTAGGCGAACGCCCCGATCGTCGCGAGCAGCGCGGCGGCCCCCAGCAGCTGGAAGATCCGGCTCCCCGACCTGGGGGCCGCGGCCGGCGCATCGCCCGCATCCGGCAGCGGCACCGCCTGGTTCAGCACGACGCGGCGCAGCGCCACCTTCTCCAGCTCCGACAGCCGGGGTGTGTCGGCTTCAGGCAGGAGGGCCCGCAGCGCCGCTAGCTCCTGGGCACATCCCGGGCAAGCGCGCACGTGTTCTTCCACCCAGGCGCGGTCGTCCGGCGTCAGCGCGTCGTCGACGTAGCCGCGCAGCAAGTGCGAGCAGCGATCGTGTTCTGGTGCGTTCATACGGTTCCCTTTGACTCGCCGGACGGTGCGCGATGTTCCAACAGCTCGGCCAGGCGTCGGCGTCCCCTGCTGATGCGAGACTTCACCGTGCCGATGCGGGCGTCGGTGAGCCGAGCGATCTCCTCGTAGGGGATGCCGCCGATGTCGTGCATGACCACAGCCTCGCGGTATTCGTCGGCTAGTTGTGCCAGCGCGCGAGTGACGTCCAGGCGCGCCGCGACGCGCTCGTCGAAGCCGGCGGTTGCTGTTTCCGGCCGCTCCTCGGGATCGCCTTCATCCAGGGCCCAGCGCTTCCTCTTCCGGAGCAGGTCGTGGCACGCGTTGATGCCGATGCGATAGAGCCACGTGCCGAAAGCCGAATCCGAGCGGAAGTTAGCGGCTTGGCGGAAGGCTGCGATGAACGTGTCCTGCGTCGCATCGAGGGCGTCGGCGCGGTCGCCGGTCATGCGGTAGGCGAGGGCGAAGATCCGGTCCTCATGACGCGCCATCAGCTCCGCGAAGGATGTCTGGTTGCCTTGCAGGAAGCTCCGGAGGAGCTCGAGGTCGGTGCGGGGGTCAGCCACGGAACTCGACCTCGGCGATCGAGGCCGTTCCACCCGCGGGACCGATCTCGGTGATCCAGATCAGCCAGTACCTAGCGGAGGCCCCGTCGGGCGAGAGGCTGAAGCTGGCCGGGGCCCCGGACCTGTCCGCTGCCAGCGCGAAGGCTTGCTCGTTCGGCCCGATCGAGTTACCGCTGCGGAGCTCCATATCGATCCCGGGCGAGGCTTGGATGCGCACCTCTCTTACCTCTACCTCCTCCCCGAGGTCGAACATGAGGCCTACGCCTGGTTTCCCCAGCGCTTCGAGCGAGGAGCTGTAGGACTGAGTGGTCCAGGAGGTGGATGCATCCCCGTCCGCGGCCGCCGGCGCTTCCTCCGGGTGCTCTCCGTCGCCGCCGTATGGGTCGAAGTCGGAGACCGAGGCGACCTCGAGCTGGGCGGCAACATCGGCCGGCGGCGATGGACGGCCTCGTTCTTGCGGCGGCTCGCCGTTCTCTCCTCCTCCGTCCAGCAGCGACGACACGAACACTGCAAGAGCGATCGTTGCGGCCACCGCGACTATGACGCGCAGGATCCAGCCAGCGTCGCCCGAGGGTCGCGTAGGTGCCGCCGCGGTGGTCGCGCGGGGCGGATTGACCGCAGGGGTCGCCAGTGTTGCGCCGTCGCGAGGGGCGGCGTTCGCAAGTGCGGCGGCCATCTCATCTGCGTCGGCGAACCGGTTCGCCGGGTCCTTCTCGAGCGCCTTCAAGATCACCGCCTCGAGCTGGCGCGGCACCCCGGCCTTGATGCTGCGAGGGGCAGGGGGCCGCTCCTTCAGATGCATCAACGCGGTACCGATCTCCGTCTCGCCGGTGAACGGCGGCCGGCCCACCACCAGCTCGTACAGAACGACGCCCAGCCCGTATAGGTCCGAGCGATGATCCGGATCTCGTCCCTGGCCTTGTTCGGGAGAGAGATAAGTAACCGTCCCGATGATCGACCCCGTCGTCGTTATGTCGCCCTTTACGAAGGCGGCTCTCGCGATCCCGAAGTCGGCCACCTTCAAGAGGCCGTCACCGGCGATCAGAACGTTCGCGGGTTTTACGTCCCGATGGATCACCCCCTGCTTGTGTGCGTAGGCGAGCGCCTGGCAGATCGTGGTACCGATGGCGACCACACGTTGCGGCTCCACGCTCTGGCCGCCCGCCACGAGATCTCCGAGGGTGCCGCCAGCACAAAGCTCCATCACGATGAACTGCAGGGGCGGACCCGCACCGTCTGGCAGCTCGCTTCCGGTGTCGAAGATCGAGACGATGTTCGGGTGACTGAGGCGCGCCGCGGCGAGCGCTTCACGGCGGAAGCGCTCGAGGAAAGCCTCATCTTCGGAGAGGTGGGGATGCAGAACCTTGACCGCTACAGGACGCGCAAGGATCTCGTCGCGAGCGCGCCACACCGTCGCCATCCCGCCGCGTGAGATCTCCGACTCGAGGACGTAGCGCCCGGCGACGATGTCGAGCTGAGGAGGCATGTCGGGCCGCGGGTGGCTAGGTGGTGCCGGCTTGACCGTCGGCGGTTGCCCTAGCCCATCTCGCGATAGGACCGATACGACTGACGATCAGAGTGTCGGCAACCCGCCGGAGCCGGATATGTACGATGCCGGCGTCGTCGATCATCGTTCCCTCTCGCAGCACCCGAGCGTCTTTGACGCCGCCGTCCTCGCTGTTCACCTGGGCTTTCGCGAGTTGCAAGATCTCCTCGTCGGTGTACTGAGCCGCGTTGCCGCTCGTCCCCACGCTGGTCGAAACGACGACGGCCACATCGTCGGCACCAGAGTCCAGCGTGAAGTAGTTGACGAGGATGGAGCCTGCGTCGTAGGCGACGACGGCGAAGATGCCGAGCCCGAGGATCACCTTTAGGAAGAAATCGCCGATGATCCCGCGTTCGTCCCTGATGAGCATCGCTGGATTATCGCGTGCCGGCCGCTCTCATCACTGATTCGCGCTTCGCCGGCGCACGATCCTCTTCACGAACGAAAGCTCTTCCACTCGGAGCGCCGCAGCAAGCCCGAGATAGGCCGCGGTCCCTACGGCGACGGGGCCCAGCAGAGCCACCGCCTGCTCGAGGAACCCATCGGGGTCCATCACCCGCTGCAGGGTCGCGGAAGCCGTCCATACCAGCAACCCCATCACCGCTGCGGCGAGAGCGATCTTCGTGATGCTTCGGATCACGCGAGCGCCGTCGAGGCCGTGGAGCCGGGCTCGTAACGAGCGAGCTTGAAGCACGACCCCGAGGGCGTAGGCGCACGCGTGGCCCAGCGCCAGTCCCTTTACCCCCAGCCACAGGAACAACGGGATGTTGATGGCCGTGTTGAAGACCACGGCGATGACGTTTATCTGGAACGGCGTCTTGGTGTCCTGCAACGCGTAGAAGGCGCGCAGGAACAACTGGAATATCGAGAACGGGACCAGTCCCAGCACGAAGAAGCGAAGCACCCCCGCGACGAGCTCGGTCGAGCGCTCGGTCATGACGCCTCGCTCCAACAGGAACCTCACGACCGGCTCCCCCAGCACGAGATACCCGACCGCTGCGGGAAGCACCAAGAGGACGGTGGTGCGGATCCCGGTCGAGAGCCGGTCCCGGAAGTCGTCCCATCGCTCGTTGCTCGCGTCCGCGCTCATGCCCGGCAGCAGCGCGGTGATGACCGAGACCGCGAACAGCCCGTGGGGGAGCATGAAGAACGTGAAGGCGCTGACGTACGCGGTGTAGCCGCCCGTCTGCTCGTTCGCCAGCCACTGCACGATGAGATACCCGATCTGGTTCGTCACGACGTACCCGATGACGAAGATCGAAAGGCGCGCCAGCTTCCGGAGCGAGGGGTGAACGATCGAGAAGGTAGCTCGATAGGTACCGAGGCCTCGCAGGAAAGGGAGCTGTGCCAAGGCCATCAGGGCGACGCCCGTCGTCGTCCCCAACCCGATGATCAACAGCTGCGTGGTCGTGACGGCCTGCAGGTCGTCGACCTCGCCGTAGGCCTGATGGAACGCGAGGAAGACCGCGATCACCGCAAGGTTGTTCAGGATCGGCGTGTACATGGGAGCGCCGAAGCGTTTGTGCGCGTTCAGGAGGCCGGCGGTCACGGCGGTCAGGCCATAGAACACGATCTGGGGGATGAAGAGGCGCAAGAGGAAGGTCAGGACCTCGACTTGTTGCGCGGCCTCGGCCCCCTCGAGCCTGACCGCGTAGAACCGGGCGATCAGAGGCGCGATCAGGACCCCGATCGTGGCGATGGCGACGAGCACCACCAACGACAGATTGATGATCGCGCTCGCTATCCGCCACGCCCGCTCGCGGCCCTCTTTCTCTAGGAGCTCCACGAACACGGGGACGAAGACCGAGGTCAGCACCCCTCCCAGCACCAGCTCGTAGATGATGTTGGGCGCGGTATTGCCGATGTTGTACGTGTCCGCCAGCCGCCCCGACTCCACGACCCCGAGCGCGGCGGCGATCGCCGCGAGCCGCAGGAGCCCCGTGACGCGCGACAGCACGGTGCCGGCGGTCATCACCGCCGTAGCTCTTGCGAGAGAGCTCAAGCGGGCGCCTGGTGCCGACGCCGGCGCGAGAGGCGCAGCAGATAGAACAGCACGAGGAAGGCGAACGCCCCCAGGGTTACTCCCAGCGCGATGCGGTTGAAGGCGGTCGAGCGGATGGTGATCTGTTTGGTCGCGACCTCCAGCGAGCCGTCGACCGTCTCGACCACGACCTCCATCTGGAAGATCCCGCTGGAACGAGCTGTGGCATCGACGGTGAACTGGAAGGTGTCCTGAGCCGCCACCTGCTGTGGTGGTAGCGCCTGCGGCTCGAGCCTCAGATCCCGTTGTGGAGAAGTGACCGCCACTCTCACGGTCGCGGGGAACCCCGTCTGGTTCGAGACGACGAGGGGGATCTGGCCCTCCCGCGACGTGAGGTTGATCTGGTCGGGGCCGCCGATGGTCACCTTCTCGGTCTCTTGCACGATCTCCGCCTCCGTCCCATCGAGGTAGCCCTCGGCCACATCGAACAGGGACGGCGTCGCCCACCACAGCCGGCTCTCTGCCACGAGCGTGTTCCGGCGGAGCCGGGCGATCAGTTGCTCCGGCGGCTGGAGTCGCCGGAAGCTGTCGACCAGCTCTGTCGTGGCCGCGATCGAATCGAAGAAGTCCGGCGACGGCTCGTGCTCCAGGGGAGGGAGGTTCTGAACGAACGACTCCGTGAGTGGCCGGGCTGGGGACAGCTTGATCGCTTCCTGTGGGGTCACAGTCCGCAACCACGGCGCCTCCCGCAGGCCCGCCATCAGCTGCTCCGACACCTGCGGGCGGGGATGCCACAGCGACGGGATGGTGGCTTGGACCACGCGGCCCGCTATCGAAGGAAGCTCCTGCCGGATAGCTGCGGTCTCTGCGAAGAAGTTCTGCAGAGCGAGCTTGCCGCCGATCTCCGCGAGCTGCCGGAAGCGCTCCGTCAGACCTTCGTCCGCCACCAGCCCCTTCGTCGTCCCCTGCAGTGTCCGGACCGAGACGGGGCAGGTGAAGGAAGCGAAGGATTCCGGGCAGCCTGGGAGGGCCGTCCCAGCCGGGTTCGCGAAGGCCTCGGGCAGGAAGAAAGTCCTGCTCGCGCTGTCCGCGTCGCGGAAGCGAACCTCGTCGAGCGTCTGCGCCGCCAGCCGCCCCGCCGGCGGGAACAGCCACTCGCCCCCTACGTCGACCCCCAGCGACTGCGACAGCACCTCGGCCCCCTCGTCGAGCTCGACCTCGATCCGCTCCGGCGCGGTGCGCGCCAGCGTTGGCAGGTCGGGGAACGAATACGGCATCAGGAGCGGTTGGATCCCGTCTTCAGCGATCAGGGACCGGATCCGTTCGAGGAGGCTCCTCGCGGCAGCAGCCGCCGCGTTGCTCGGTGCGACGGGCTCATCACCATCGGGAGTCGCCCTGCGGTAGCCGTCCGCGAGGAGCGCGAGCTCCTCGATCCATCTGGGGCCGGGCACGATGCCGAGGTGGAGGCCGCGCTGAGGGATCTCGATCGTGCGGAATCGCGGGCGCCTCTTCTGGTTCGGGCGACGCTTCACCCGTACATTGCGCTCCACGGGCGGAAGCTCTCCCGCCTCCGCTTCCAACGCGTCGACCAGCCCGGGCAGCCATCCGCCGTCGGCAACGGCGTCTTCGATGGGGACCGTCCCATCTTGGAGCGGCGCATCGACCACGCCGTTCGGGCCGAAGCTCGGGAAGTCGTTCAGGGGGATGACGAGCGAAAGGTTCAGGGGCACCTCGGGTCTCTCGGGATAGATGATGAGCGGGGTCGTGAGCGAGTCGTGCTGCACGCCGCCGCCCGCGTCCGACAGCGTGAACGTCAAGGGATAGACGCCGCCCTCGCTGACCGAGCCGAGGGACAAGCC
>JADDQX010000021.1:6487-22471 GCA_016781115.1 Actinomycetota bacterium
CCGGGTCGATCCGCGCCTCCGATCGCTCCGACGCGGCGCTCAAGATCGCGCCGGCGTTGCCCTCGAAGCTCTCGTGCAGCGCCGAGCGGGTCCCGACCACCGGGTGCGTCGCGAGGCCGAGGAGATAGCCGTCGAGCGGAACGATGCCGCGGTTGACGATCCGGAGCCTGATCGAGAGTTCGTCCGAGGGGCGGTGCCACACGGGTTGTTCGACCAGGCGGAGCGAGACGCCGCCGGGCGCTGGATCCTGCGCGCTCGCGGTGGCGGGCCAGGACGTGATCGTCAGGGCCCCGACCAACAAGAGGCAGCGGATTGAAACGAGCACTCTGCTCTTGTTGGGAGATGAAGAAGACACCCGCAGAGCATAGAGAAAGGGCCCCTCCGCTAGACGGAGGAGCCCACGAGGTTCAGGGGGGGTGTGCGGCCTACTTGGACCCGCCGAGACGACCGATCTTCTGGTAGAACTCGGATCCGTAGCGCTCCTTGGTGGTCTCGCCGCCTTTCTTTCCGCCGATCTTGCCGATCCGGCCGAAGTGCTCTTCGCCGTAGCGCTGCTTCGTCGTGCGGCCGCCTTTGCGGCCGGCCTCGGCGCGAGACATCTTGTTACTGCCGTTGTTGGCTTGCGTTTGCATGGCTTGATCCATCCACAGCCTCCTGCTATCCCTCCGGCACCCTTCCAGAACCAGCCATACCCCTTGAACAATCCGTGGAAACAGAGATGATTGGGCGGAGGTGCTGGGACGGGAGTTAATCCACCCCCTATTGATGCCGATGAAACACGCAGCCGTCGGCAGGATCGAGATGAGGGGCAGCTTTCCAAATGAGCGTTAACGCCATGGATGTCCAGGAGTTCCTGCGCTTCGTCGTGGACAAGAAGGCGTCCGACCTGCACGTGAAGGCGGGGGGGCCGCCTTACGTCCGCGTCAGTGGGCACCTGGTGAAAACGGATTTCACACCGATGTCCGCCGCCGACTGCGAACGCGCCGCGATGGAGCTGATGAACGACGAGCAGGCGATGCGCTTCAAGCAGGTCGGCGAGGTGGACTTCGCCTATTCGATCGCCGGCATGGGCCGGTTCCGCGTCAACGTCTTCAGGCAGCGCGGAAGCGTCGGCATGGCGCTCAGGCGTGTTCTGCCGGGGAGCCCTTCCTTCGAGACGCTCGGTCTTCCCCCCGCCGTACGTGGCCTCGCCGACGAGCACCGAGGTCTGTTGTTGATCACGGGCCCGACCTCGTCGGGTAAGACGACGACCACCGGGGCGATGATCAATCACATCAACGCGACGCGCTCGTGCCACATCCTGACGATCGAGGACCCGATCGAGATCCTGCATCCAGATCGGCAAGCGATCGTGAATCAGCGTGAGATCGGGCTCGACACGAACAACTTCGCAACCGCCCTGCGCGCGGCGATGCGCCAAGACCCCGACGTCATCTTCGTAGGAGAGATCCGCGACCCGGAGACCGTCAAGGCCGCGCTTCAGGCCGCGGAAACCGGGCACCTCGTCATCTCCACACTGCACACGACCGACGTGACCGAAACCGTGAACCGCATCATCGACTTCTTCCCGCCCCACCAGCAGAAGCAGATCAGGGTTTCGCTGGCCGGGTCGCTGAAGGGCATCCTGTCGCAGCGGCTCCTGCCCCGCAAGGACGGGCGCGGCCGCGTTCCCGCCATCGAGGTGCTGGTGATGAACGGTCGCATCCGGGACCTGATCTTGGATCCCGACAAGACGCACGAGATCCACGACATCGTGAAGGAATCGGGTTTCTACGGGATGCAGACCTTCGACCAGGCATTGCTCGGTCTCTACCGATCCGGTCTCGTCACGCTGGAGGATGCGAAGAACGCGGCGACGAACCCGCACGACTTCGAGATCGCTCTCAAGCAGGAGGGGCTCCAGCCCGTCTCTTAGGGTGAGGGCGTGTCTTCTCCTCAAGCGGCGCCTGTGGTTCCTCTCACGGAGCTGCTGGCGGAAGGGTCACCGATCCTGCAGCTCTCGGACAGCTTTCGCCGGCACGGTCATGCGCTGTACCTGGTGGGTGGCACCGTGCGGGATGCGTTCCTCGGCAGGAGCGGCGGGGACTATGACTTCGCTACGGACGCCACGCCCGAGGAAAGCCTCGCGGTCGTCAAGCTGAGCGCACAGGCAGTCTGGCTACAGGGGTTCAAGTTCGGCACCGTCGGCGCGCAGATCGCCGGCGTGAACGTAGAGATCACGACCTTCCGGACCGAGCGCTACGAGCCAGAATCTCGCCATCCCGAGGTCGCGTACACACGCGACATCGAAGTAGACCTCTCGCGGCGCGACTTCACGATCAACGCGATGGCGGTCCGCTTGCCGGAGAAGGACGCCATCGACCCCTTCGGCGGGCTCGACGATCTGAAGGCGAAGCTGATCAGGACGCCGATCGATCCCGACGTCTCTTTCGGCGACGACCCGCTGAGGATGCTGCGGGCGTTCCGGTTCGCGTCACAGCTCGGCTTCTCTGTTGCTCCCGAGGTGCTGGCTTCCATAACGAGGTGCAAGGACAAGCTCGCGACAATCTCACGCGAGCGGATCAGGGATGAGCTGTCTCGCCTGTTGCTGGGTTCGGACCCAGCCCCCGCGCTCCGGTTGGCCGACGGGACGGGGATCACCGAGCACTTCCTCCCCGAGCTGTGCGCGTTGAAGTTGGAGCAGGACCCCGTGCACAAGCACAAGGACGTGTTCGCGCACACGCTGGCGGTTCTCGAGCGCGCGACGAAGCTGGATGGGGACGAGCCGATCTTGGAGCTTCGTCTGGCGGCGCTGTTGCACGACATCGGGAAACCTAAGACGCGTCGGATCGATCCCCAGGGCGGCGTCTCGTTCCATCACCATGAGGTGGTGGGGGCGGACATGGCACGTGACCGCCTGCGTGAGCTGCGGTTCCCTGGTGAGGTTGTCGTAGCTGTGGAAGAGATGATCCGTCTGCACCATCGGTTCCACACCTACGGGTTGGGCTGGACCGATTCGGCGGTGAGGCGGTACGTGAGGGATGCGGGCGAGCACCTGCACCGGTTGAACTCGCTGGTGCGCGCGGATTGCACGACCAGGAACCCCAACAAGGCACGGCGTCTCGCGGCGCGGATGGACGAGCTCGAGGTGAGGATCGCCGCGCTCGCCGAACAAGAGCAGTTGCACCAGATGCGGCCCGACCTGGACGGTTCCCAGATCAGCGCCTATCTGGGTATCCCACCGAGCCGCACGATCGGGGAGGCCCGCCAGTTCCTGTTGGACGAGCGCCTCGAAGACGGCCCCTTGCGAGAAGAAGAGGCGTACCGTCGTTTGGACGAATGGGCACGCGAACGCGGCATCGCGCCCGCCGGCGCCCGCATCGCACCGAAGGAGAAGAAACCGCAAGAGCGCGACGAGCCATGAGCGACGAGCCATGAGCAAGGCGCACCCCGGATCGGCCTACTTCGTCGATGTCGCGGAGCGACTAGGCCGAAGCTACCTCCGCTACAGCTTCACCAAGGGGTCCGATCAAGAGGTCGGCTTCTTGCTCGAGCTGCTGCGGTTGCCGGCCGGTGCCCGCGTCTTGGACGTCGGGTGCGGCCCGGGAAGACACTCCGTCCGTCTCGCGCAAGCCGGTCTCGCGGTGACGGGGATCGACGTGTCGAGGAGGTTCTTAGAGCTCGCGGCTGAAGACGCGCGCGCTGCTGGGGTGCGTGCGTCCTTCTTCGAGGTCGACGCGCGACAGATGCCGTTCGACGACGAGTTCGATGCGGTGATCTCGCTCTGCCAAGGCGGGTTCGGCTTGATGGGAGGCGACGACTCGCTGGTGCTGAAGCGGATGATGGAAGCCTTGAAACCAGGTGGCCGTCTCGTGATGACCGCGTTCAGCGCGTTGTTCGAAGCCCGGCATCCCCGGCCGGAGGCGGACTTCGACGCCGACGCCGGGGTCGTCCACGAGGTGGCTCCCGTCAAGGACGAAGCCGGGGACGAAGAGCCGATGGATCTGTGGACCAGCGTTTACACGCCGCGCGAGCTGCGCCTCCTAGCGATCGGCGTAGGGCTCGTCCCCGAGCACGTCTGGGCCGTCGAACCCGGTGGGTACGCACAGCGGAAGCCGGACCTAGAGCACCCAGAGCTGATGCTGGTCGCGCGCAAGCCCGCCGGCCCAGCAGCCGATGAGCGAAGCCGGAGGAAGGCTTAGGTGCCGTTCATCAGGGCCCTGTCGCCTCTCTTAGTGCACGGCAACTTTTTTCGAGGTTCTGTACGGAGAGTAGGCAGATCCGCGTCGTCAGGAGAGCCTTCGGCATTCGGTCAGAGGAGGTCATTTGGTAAAAGTGTCGGGTCCGCCGGGCAGCTCGGGCCTTCGTACTCGCGGTAGGTGGATCGTAGAGCACCTGCTTTGCAAGAAGGACCCGCAAAGCGCTGGGTCGGACCTGATCTAGGCGGAAAGTCGTAAGCGAAACCTGTTCAACTAGGTGCTCTAATTCGGCGCTCTGGCAGCCATGGTCAGCCTGGCCAATTGATCTTTTCGACGTGAGTAATCAACCATCCGAGTAGCGGCGCGAACAAGCCCTTGGCTTTGGTGGCGACATCTAGCAGCTTGTCGACCTTCTCGATGGTCAGGTCTTCCGGGTCGTCCGGGAGGCTGGCGATGGCATCGGCGCGCTGTTCGGGGCTCAAACCGGGTTCGGACGCGACCAGTTGCCGGAGCTGTTGGACGGTCACCAGCACGTGAACGTCGGCGGACGCCTCTGCGGATGAGGTCGTTGTGTTCCCGACCTGCTCGATGTGGACAAGTGGAGTAGCCGCCTCCTTGGAGGGTCGCGGCTCAGCTTCGGTTGCAGCGGTAAGCAGTGCCAGGGCGTCGTCGAGAGCTTTGTTGAAGGCGCGGCTGTGCTGTTCAGCCGTGATTGGGGGCATCCCGTCAGTCCAGAACCCCCGGTAGTAGAAGAACTTCAGCTCGGCGAACTCTTGCGGGAGGCGGCCGTTCGCCCCGAGCTTGTCGTCGAGCGCGGCCTGAACTCGCTTTCTCCAGGTCTTGAACGCCGGGTGGTTGTGATCGTCGACCCCCCGAATCGCCTGTCCTTCGCCGAGGAGCGATTTCAGACGGTCGTCTACCGAGGATGCCATGGGTGTAATTATGCAGCGTGACTGTGACGGCCCGTCGTCGCAGTGGATGATCGACGGCTGCACTGGAATCATCTCCATGTGCTACTCCCTCCGACGGCTTGCTGTCCTCGGCCCTGGGCCCGCTACCCTCCCGGTATGCCAATTACCCGCAACGCGGTGGATGGGTCGAAGTTCAACACAGAGGCGACCCTCCCGTACGAGTTGCGCCTGAAGGACTTCGAGCTTGCACTTCAGGACGTCTACGACTTTTTCTATGACGTGAACAGTCACCTTCGGTCCAAGGGGTTGGATCGGCTTGACGAGATGCTTCGGCCAGCAAACATGTCCGGCGTCCTAACCGACATGCTGACCGCCAGCCTCGCAAAACACTCTCGAACTCTGACGGTCAACGTGTACCACAACGGCCACCCCGACTTGGTGGTCCGCGGTGTATACCCGAACAACTCTGTCATCGCGGGCACGGAAGGCGTGGAGATCAAGACCACCCGCAAGCGTGGTGGTGCTGTCGATACGCACGGTGCCCGTGAGCAATGGATGTGCGTATTCGTCTACCAGGTGGATACGGAAACCGAACCCGCTGACGCCCGAGTCCCCATGACGTTCACTGAGGTCTACCTCGGTCATGTAACCGAAGCGGACTTTCGAAAGAATCCTCGGGCTAGCGAGCTCTCGACTCGGACGGCCACTCTCGACCGTGCCGGCATCGCCAAGTTTCGCGAGAACTGGGTCTACAAGCTCTCCTAGACAGGCAAGTCTGCTAGAGCGGGTATCGCCGTTCGTGCGAGTTGGACGAAGTGGGGGTCAAGCTCCACGCCGATGCTCTCGTATCCCACGGCACGAGCGGCCGCGAGTGTTGACCCTGAGCCTGCGAATGGATCGACAACAACGCCTTCGTCGAGTGGTAGAACAGCTCGAACGATCTGCCGGAGGAAGCCTTGCGGCTTCAGGCTCGGGTGAGGTGCTATTGCTCTCTCACTAGATCTCGTAGGGTGTGACTTGATTACGTCTCCGAAAGGCTGTTCGCCGGAGATTCGCCTAAAGCCCCCGGTCTTCCACTTCCGAAGGTTGTCCTGTACCCGTCCTTCCATCGGTTTCCTGAACAGGAGCCACGGCTCCCACATGGACCGGGGCATCACGGTGACGTCTTTGAATTCCTCGTGGGCGTTCTTGGGTCTGTCGCCGCCGCGCATGGTCATCACCAGTCTTGCGATCTCGCCTCGGCGCTCAAAGCCGGCTCCGACTACGGCTCCCGCGACCAGATACGAAACCAGTGGGTTCGAGGCGATGACCACATGTGCACCGGGGGTCAGGACAGGCCACAAAGACTGGGCCCACTTGTAAAAGAAGTCTTCAAGTTGAAAGAGGTCGCGTTGACTCAACGTGGTGAAGCGCGGAAGAGGCGAGCGCGCGTGGCCGTCGTACGAGGGAGGAATCCGCCAGACGCCCCCACGACCTGCGCGTAGTTTCGCCTTTTCTCTATCGGTGTACTCGACGAGTCCGTACGGCGGGTCTGTTACAACCGCCTGGATGCTGTTCGGCTCTTGATCAGAAAACCAGGAAAGGCAGTCGCCCTCGTAGAAGCGAACGCCCTTCAGGCGGAAGGCAAGCTGTGCTACTTCGCTGCTCGGATTGACCGCAAGACTCATTTGCGTCGCAGCCGGTAGCGCCCCCTGCCCGTACGTTCGAACGTAGCTGGGGTGTTGAGATTGAGATACGAACGAACCGACGATGCTGGTACCTCTCCTCCGAGCTGGTCGGAGACCGCTGCTCTGATCTCCGATACGGAGGCGTCGTCGCGTGAGCGCAGGTGGGAGACGATCGCGTCACGGACTTGCCCTGGCCGCCGTCGTTCAGTTGACATCACTGGTTCTCCTCAAGTTGTGGCGAGCACCTCAGATGTACAATAGACGTCTAGACGTCGTTTGGCAAGCATCTTGAACCCTAGATGGCTGGCCGACCCAGCGGCGTGGGCTGGGAGGTGGCCTGACCTGCAAATCCGGGATACGAACGCAGGATGATGATCGCTGAGCGCGCATATCCCTCGGCCGAGGAGTTCGCGACCTTGGTCGAAAGTCACGATCTAGATGCTGTGGTTCGTGACTACTTCGTTTCTGGAGTCCCGTGGTACTTCCGTAACGAGGACCCCGGCTTTGCGGACTTCTGCGACCATTTCGCCCGCCGACTTGGTATTCAAACGGATCGTCTCTGCGTGGTTGGAAGCGCCCGTGTCGGTTTTGCTGTAAGTCCCGATGCATACCCGCGCCCGTTCCACTCAGCATCGGACCTCGACATCGCCGTCGTGTCAGAGGAGCTGTTTGACGCCGCCTGGCTGGCGTTGTTGAAGTGGGGCCATCCTCGACGGTTCACCCTTCCTGCTGGTGAGCTTGAGTGGATGGTGGATCGTCAAAAAGAGATTTTTTGGGGATGGCTGCGGCCGGACGTTCTCCATTTCAAGGGATTGAGGTTCCCTCAAGATCTGAGACCGCTGAGGGACGTCCGAGCGGTCTGGTTCGACACGTTCCGGTCGGTTGGTGTCACCTTTCCAGGGACAGACTTGGCGAGACGAGAGATCACGGGCAGGCTCTATCGCACTTGGGATCACCTGATCCGCTACCAAGCGGAAGGGCTGAGACGCCTGCAGTACGAGTTGACACGACGCAAGAAAGGTTAGGGGAAGCGTATGAAGTTCAAGAGCACCGAGGAGACGATCGGTTGGTTCAAAGACCGGTTCGTCGAGGGGTCCTTAGTGATAAAGCCGCCGTACCAAAGAAACCCTGTGTGGCTTCTTCGACAGAAATGTCACTTGGTGGAATCAGTCTTGCAAGGGTTACCAATTCCGGAGCTCTTCGTTCAGCGCTCGACAGACGAAGAAGGGAAAACAACGTATGCGGTTGTCGACGGGCAGCAACGAGTCCGAGCTCTGCTTCAGTTTGTGGGAGCCGATACAACCGAGGACCAGCTCGAATTCGACAAGTTTCCTCTAGACAAACTGGACTCTGACTCCGATTGGTACGGCTTGACGTTCGCGGAGCTGGACTCCGAACAGAAGCGCCACTTCTACGGCTACGGGCTCGCCGTTCGTTACTTGGATACGGACGATGAGGAGGAAACGAAGGACATGTTCCGGAGATTGAACCGGTACACGGTCCCACTAAAGCCGCAAGAACTCCGCAATGCCACCTATGAGGGTCCGTTCGCCAGGCTGGCGACCAAGCTTGCCGATGAGCACACGGACTACTTGGCTGAGAACCGGATCGTGACAGCGGCGGCAATTCGGCGCATGGGAGACGTCGAGCTCATCGCCGAGTTGCTAATCGGCGTTATGCATGGCCCTCAGGCTGGGAACCCGTCGTCTATAGATTCCTACTACCAGGAGTATGAGGATTTCGATGATGAATTCCCAGCACAAAGAAGGACAACCAGGCTCTTTGGACTGACTCTCGACACGATCAATGATGTTCTCCCTGATCTCCGCGACCTCCGCTGGGGGAACAAGACCGACTTCTACAGTCTTTACGTTGCGACGGCCGCTTTGCTGTCCTCAAAGAAGTTGGCGCGATCGAAGGAGAAGACTCTGGGCGGGGGCCTCAAGAAACTGGCGGATGAAATCGATCGTCGGCTAGCCGACGATGATGCCAAGGTGAGCAAGGGCGCCGCAATCTATGTCAGGAATGTCCAGCGGGGCGCCAATGACAAGGCACGACGTGCTGAACGACACGCTGTGCTTTTGAGGGTAATGGAACCCCACTTCAGTTGACGACCTGGACTTTAGCCCGCGAAAGAACCTGCTCGTTCGGCAGGTGCTCTTTCATGTTTGCACCGACTCGCCACAACACCTGCCTTGTTCGCAACCAGTCGAATGAGTTCCGCAGCTAGCCTGGCGTTCTAGGGGCGCTAGGTCAGTTGGTAGAGCACCTGCCTTTGCAAGAAGCACCCGCCGAGCGCAGTGCTCGATTCGGTGCTAACCGGTAACGGGCAAGCGAAACTGGACCAGTGGTGCTCTTCCCTTGCTGCGGGCTAAAGGTTCGCCGCGACTCGATCCGGATGCCCTCGTACACCGCCAACCCTTATCGCCCGTGACGATCACTTCGAGCACTCTCCAGTCCGGCAGATAGGGGCGGGCTTGATGAGGTCGACCTCGCCGGCGAGAGCGGCCTCGGGGATCTCCCGCGGGACCCGCCAAATGCGCACGATGGCTCTCGGCAGATCCACCCCGTTACGAAAGTCGATCCAGACGCTGGTGTCGTCGACGATCGCCCGACGACCACGCGCGGCCCCGGCGGCTCACCTCGAGATCGCCCCCCCAGCGGACCTTTCCTCTCAGCCGAACTGGACCGAGCCGCTGGTAGCGGGCTACGAGCTCGCGCAGCGGCAGGTCGACGGCTTCGCGCTTCGTCGTGGTGTCCGGCAGCGCCCGCAGCCCTGGCGTGTTCAGGGGTGACTGCTCTATGGCGGCCTTCGCACGCCTGATCCAACGAGTCAGTTTTCGCAGGAGTGTTCCTCCTCCACCCGCTTACAGCCGTCGTCGCCTCCTCCACCCCACGCTTCGTCGTGACCAGGCCCACCATCAACTCCCTCCTCCCAGCGACCTCCCCGCAAGATGTCGTTGCCGCCGCCTATGAGCCGCTCGTGGCGTCGGCCGCCGCGCAGCAGGTGGTCGCCCGCACCACCGACGATGATCGCCTCCGGATAGGGGCAGGACGCGGTGTCGCCGCATGGCGTTGGACGAGGACCGGTGGCGGTTATCAGGTCTTTGCCTCCTCCGCCCCGCAAGAAGAGATAACCCGTCCCGCCGCTGATGACGTCATTTCCGGGTCCGGCACACACGACGCCGCCGCTGACTCCCGTGACCTCGTCGTCCCCGCCGCGAGCGTCGATCACATCGCTCCGTCTGGTCCCCCCAAGCGTGTCGTCGCCGGCGCCGCCGACGATCGTCGGTTCGCGACCCGCGCAGAGCTTGACCAGCTTGTGAACGAGCATCCCCGCATCGGGAGCGCGGTCGACACACGGGGCGTCTGAACACTCAGGAGATTTCGACGTTTCGACGGTGACGAATGCGCGATAGCGCATGTCGTGTTTCAGCTGCCACCTCTTGAACCAGAGCTCGATCGAACGCCCGCTCGGCCGCAGATGTGTGGCTCGGCCGATCGTCTCACCTTTGCTGTTCACGACCGTCGAGCGCATCTGCGAGCCGGCCCCGCCGACGTACTCGACGATCCCCCGGCGCTCGATCGCTCCATCCGCGTCCAGGTTGAAGTGGACGCTTATCCGGCCGCCGTCCAGATCTTCTGGTTGCCAACCGCTCGTATGCGGTGATGCGGTAGAGGATCTGCTCGAAATAATGCCCCTGTCTCACCGCCGCGATGTCCATCGGCCCCGCCGAGTCATCGGCGTGCTCCACGGTCTGCTGATTAGCTCTTGCACCAATGGGAGCGAGATTCGCGGCCAGCGCCACGAGGGCGGTGAGAACCCGCAGAACGCTACGACCTGTCATCCCCTAGGTCCTCCTCTTCGAACGACTGCTCATATCAACGCTTGCCGCGCCGGACGCGTTGCAATGTGCCGCGGCACAGCTACAGCTCGCAGTTCGAGAAGGTGTCCCCTTGGCCGCGGCACTCATCGGTCCCGGGGCCGCCGTCTAGCTCGTCGACCTTTCCATCGTCGGCTTCGGGGTCGCTTCCCGCCGCGGTTCCGCCGTGTAGTTCGTCGTCGCCCTCGCCGCCGGAGATGTCATCGTTGCCGTCGCCACCGAACAGGCGGTCGTCGCCCTCGTTGCCGTCGATGACGTCGTCGCCCGGGCCCGACCCGATGACGTCGTTGCCACGCCCACCTACCAACCGATCCGGCGCCGGTTCGTCGGTTTGACACTCGGGAGGAGCATCACTCGAGCCGACGCACCAACCTGTGTTGATCTCGTCTGCCCCAGCGCCACCTATGATCTCGTCGCTTCCTCCGTCATCACTGAGCATGTCGTTCCCACCACGCCCGTAGATCGTGTCGTTCCCCAAGCTGGTCGTGATGTCGTTGGGACCACGATCCCCATAGACGGTGTCGTCATGCCGGCTTCCGACCACGTTCTCGATCGAGGTGAGGCTGTCTCTTCCATCTCCCGTCGACGTTCCCGCGCGCAGATCCATCTGGACCCCCGCAGGAGCCGTGAAGAACCAGACGCGGTCGATGCCGTCGCCACCCCTGAAGGTGTCATCGCCGGGATCGGCGGCGAAGCTGTCGGAGCGCCCTCTTCCTACGAACAAGTCTCGGTCCGCTTCCCACGTCCGCCGAGGGGATTCGAAGTTGTCGAAGTGGGAGCTCCCGTACATGCGGTCGCTGCCCGGACCCGCGACCAGCAGGTTCCGTCCAGGACCGCCGTAGACCACGTCGTCGCCACTGCCGGCGTAGATCTGGTCCTGGAAGCCGCCACCGGTGCGGACGCGGTCGTCGCCCGAGCCGGCGCAGACGATGTCGTTGCCGGCGAAGGTCCGGATCACGTCGTTACCTCGATGCGCGACGATGACGTCGTCTCCGCTCGTGCCTTGGATGACGTCGTCCCCCTGGGTCCCGACCTGTGTGGCCTCTTCCGTCGCACAGGATGGTTGTCGTGCACTTGCGGCGACCGGAACCAGGGTCGCGGCTACCAAGGCGCCGATGATCGCGGCGAGGCCGAGCGTGCTTCTCTTCACGGTCGTCTCCTTTGTACTCCTCCTGAGCATTAGAACGAAGACATCCGCGAAAGGTTCCAGGCGTCGTCGCCGGCTGCATGTGGTTGAACCACCTGCTGCGACCAGCAGATCCGCGAGAGGCGCGGGGAAGGGCTCCCGGTGCGCGCAGTAGCGGCGGTGACGAAAGGTGGCGCTCCGCAGCCGGAAGACGGGGGCGCCGATCGCCTTTTGCCCGGGTCTCGGTTCGCTGCGGGCGAAGAAACCCTCGCTTAGACGGTCCCCGGCGCCACCTGCGCCTCGGCGTGGTTGAGCGGTATCCCGGCTCGCCGGAACATCTTGGCCAACAGCGCGGTGACGATCAGTCCGACGAACCCGGAAACGATCAACAGGCTCCGGAGACCCGCAGGCCGAGCCGCGTCGTAGAACATCACCATGAGAGCTCCGGCGACCACACTGGCCGCGTTGTAGAGGATGTCGTAGAGCGCGAAGGCCCGGCCTCGATAGTCGTCCGGCAACGCGTCTTGCACCGCGGCGTCGACCGCCACCTTGGTGACGAACCCGCCGTAGCCTCCGAGGAACGTGAGGCCCATCACGGCGTAGATGTTCAAGATGCCTCCGAGCGCCACGATGCCCGCACTCGAGATGGCGAAGCCGAACAGCATCAGCCCGCCCCGCTGCAGACGATCGCCGGCGCGCGGCGCGGTCACGGCGCCGACGAAGGCGCCGACGCCGGCGGCTCCCAGCGCGAGGGCACTGGAGGACAGGCGGCCGACGCGCTCGCCCTCGCCGAACGTGTTCTTGATGATGAGGATCGCGGAGATCGCGACGAACATCGCAAGGGTGCGTAGCAGGAAGATGGACAGCAGCGGGAGCCGTGCGTGGGCCCGCTGCCAGATCACCTTGAGGCCTTCGAGCAGATCGCGCCCCACCCCCACCACCGCTACCCGGAGCGGCGCCACCTCCCTGATGCCGTGTGACAGAGGTGTCGAGATGGCTCCGGCTGCGAGCGCGGCGGCTAGGTAGACGGCTCCGGCGGCAGCGAAAGCGCCTTCGGGAGGAACGAGCGATACCACGGCGATGCCGACCACCGCGCCGACGAGCGTCGCGACCATGCCGCCTCCTCCGGACAAAGCGTTGCCACGTAGCAGGTGGTGCTCGTGCAGCAGGACCGGGAGCACCGCGCCCTTCGTGGTCAGGAAGAGCCGCCCCAGACCCAGGAGCAGAAGCGTCGCTCCGAAGAGCCCGCTGGTTCCGGGCAGAGCCCGCGTCCAGACGAACAGCGACAGCAGCATCAGGCCGCGGATGGCGTTGGTCCACACCAACACGTGCCGGCGCGGCCAGCGATCGACCAGCACGCCCATGAACGGCGACAGCAGCGAATACGGGAGGAGCGTGATGGCGAACAACGTCAAGATCCGCCCGGGGGTGCCCTCGTTCAGCGGCTCCAACACCAAGACGTCGGCGAAGACCGCCTGCGCGAGCCCATCTGCCGCCTGCGCCAGGAACTGAGCAATCAGCAGAAGCCGGAGGTCCCGGTCGCGGAGCAGCTCTCGAACCTCGTGGTGCCGGCGCGCCTTCATCCGGACCAGTGTGCCCCGGTCAAGAGAGGCTAATAACGGTGACGCCGACTAAAGCCGAGCGTCGGCGCCCAGGTTGATCCCGTTCGGCGAGTGTCCGTTGGCGAGGATGGTCGGGATGTCGCCTCGGATGAAGTCCTCGAGCAGGTCGCGTGCCTCCGCGTCCGAGTACTGCACGGGCGGCGACTTCATGAAGTAGGCGCTCGGAGCGAGAAGCGGCCCTCCCTCGCCTCGGTCGAGCGCCAGCTTGGCGCACCGGACCGCGTCGATCACCACACCGGCGGAGTTCGGCGAGTCCCACACCTCGAGCTTCAGCTCCATGGAGATCGGGACATCTCCGAACTCCCGGCCCTCGATGCGGATGTAGGCCCACTTGCGGTCCTTCAGCCAGGGCACGTGGTCGGAGGGGCCGATGTGGATGTCGTCTGCGTCGATGCCGCCGGTGATCTGTGAGGTGACGGACTGAGTCTTAGAGATCTTCTTCGACTGCAGCCGCTCGCGCTCCAACATGTTCTTGAAGTCCATGTTGCCGCCGAAGTTCAGCTGGTAGGTGTGGTCGATGACGACGCCGCGGTCTTCGAACAGCTTCGAGAGGACGCGGTGACTGATCGTGGCTCCGACCTGGCTCTTGATGTCGTCTCCGATGATGGGGATCCCACGCTTGGTGAAGCGCTGTGCCCAGTCCTCGTTCGTTGCGATGAACACCGGCATGCAGTTGATGAACGCGGTCCCGGCCTCGAGCGCCTCTTCGGCGTAGAAGCGCGCGGCCTGCTCGGACCCGACCGGGAGGTAATTGATCAAGACATCCGTACGGGTCTCGCGCAGCACCTTCGCCACGTCTACGGGAGGCAGGTCGGATTCCGTGACGACGCCGCGGTAGTAGTGGCCGAGCCCGTCGTAGGTGTGGCCACGCTGGACCTTGATCCCCGTCTTCGGCACGTCCGAGAACTTGACGGTGTTGTTCGGTTCGACCCACATCGCCTCGGCTAGGTCGAGCCCCACCTTGTTCGTGTCGACGTCGAACGCGCACGAGAACTCGATGTCGGAGACGTGGTACGGCCCCACATCGACGTGCATGAGCCCCGGGACCTTCTCGTCCGAGCGCGCTTTCGCGTAGTACTCGATCCCCTGGATCAGAGACGAGGCGCAGTTGCCAACCCCGATGATGCCGACGCGGATCTTGCCCATCTACGTCCCCCTATGCGTTCGTGGGATTGGGCGCTCCGCCTTCGATCGAGCGCTCCTCCCGGATCAGTTGGTCTATCCACTCGATGTCGGACTGCGTCGCAGCCATCGAGTGGTTCTGCAGAGACAACGTGTAGCTGTCGATGCGTTCGCGGTAGTCGCGAAGGTTGGTCTTGAACTGAGCGAGCTTCTCTTGGAGGTACGCCCGGCGGCGCTCGAGCAGAGCGAGCCGGGTCTCGGGCTTCAAGTACCGGAAGAAAGCGAGCTTGAGCGTGAAGTGCTCGGCATCGACAACGGCTGCCGTCTCCTCGAGCATCTCGGTGAACATGGCCTCACCCCGAGGCGTGATGCGATAGACGGTCTTGCGCCGGCCCGCGCTGATCGTCGTGCTGGACTTCGCGGAGCGTCTCGCCGGCTTCTCGTCCGCGAGCTTCTCCACGGCGCCGGCTTTCGCCAGGCGCCGGAGCGTGGGGTACAGAGATCCCCACGAGACCTGCCAGAAGGGGCCCAGCATGGCGCCCAGTTGCTTGCGCAGCTCGTACCCATGCATGGCTCGCTCTTTGAGCAATCCCAGCACGGGAAGCTCGAGCATGCCTGGCTGTTTCATGTGGTGAAGTCTCCGATCATGCTGGCTCGATATATCGGTTCGATATATCACCATGATACACACCCTCCCCCGCGGGTCCGCTTCGCGCGCTGTTTGTCCCGGAAAACGGGACGAAGCGCGAACAGAGCGGGGGTCGGCCGCCGCCTAGAAACGGCTCCGGTGCGGAGTAGCATCCCGGGATGGTCACCTCCGGTCGGAACTTCGACCCCACCAGGACCCCCGCGCCCCCCGCCGGACCGAGCGTCGACTATCGGCTGGCGCGCCGGGCGGCCCTCGCCTCGTTGCGGCAGGGATCGCTCGACACGGGCGACATCTGCGACGCCCACCCCGAGCTGATGCGGGCGGCGAAGAACATCGGTGAGTCCTGCGACAGCGTCTGCCCGGTCTGCTCCCATGAGTCTCTGCGGCTGGTGCGCTATGTCTACGGACCCGACCTGAAGAGGGACAACGGCCGGGTCGTGTACCCCGAGGAATGGCTGGGGGAGCTGGCCAAGCGTCACGAGCAATTCACCTGCTACGTCGTCGAGGTCTGCGTCGACTGCGCCTGGAACCACTTGGTGAGGGCCAACCAGGCCGGAACCAAGTACGCCGGCTCCTCGCGAACGGGTAACGGCGCCGCGCGCCGACGTACCGAGCGGGGTTGAGCTCTCCCCTCCCATCGGGGTCCACCTTCCAGACCGCCTCCGCCGCGGCGTTCTCATCTGCGACCCGGGTGGCGGGCATCGTTATCGCTCTGGGCTACCTCTTGGGGTTCGTCGCAGGACCCGTGGTGGCGGTGGTCGGCGCGCTGGCGCTCACGACCTATGGACGAAACATCTTGGTGCCGCGGCGATCTGCCCTCGCATC
>JADDQX010000022.1:0-2151 GCA_016781115.1 Actinomycetota bacterium
GAGGAGTTCTCGCTGCTCGCGCGCTCGATCACCTTCGGCGACAAGGTCTGCCCGGACGCTCTGACGCCGCGGGTTTCGATGATCTCGATCCCGAAGGACTCCACCGTCGCGGACCTTCGGAAGCTGGCCCTCGAGTCGGGCCACTCGCGCTTCCCCGTCACCGGGGAGAGCATCGACGACATCATCGGGGTTGCGCACGTCAAAGACAGTTACTCGATCCCACCGGAGCGGCGCGATCGGACGGCCATCACCGAGATCGTCCGGAACCCACTGGTCGTGCCGGAGTCCCGCGACCTCGCCTCCCTGCTGGTGGAGATGCGCCGGGATCGTCAACAACTCGTGATCGTCGTCGACGAATACGGCGGCACCGCCGGCATCATCAGCATCGAGGATCTCCTGGAGGAGATCGTCGGGGAGATCGAAGACGAATACGACCCCCGCACGCGATCCTCTTCCCGCTTGACCGACCCGCCGTCGGGGATCCATGTGGTCCCCGGCCTCATGCACGCGCCGGAGCTGCAGGAGACGACTGGATTCCAGCTTCCCGAGGGAGATTTCGAGACGTTGGCGGGGTTGTTGCTGACGCTGTTCGAGCGAGTGCCGTCGCAAGGCGACCACGTCTCCTACGAGGGATGGGAGTTCAAGGTCGTGGAGATGGAGCGCAACCGCATCGCCCGGGTGCTCGTGGTTGCGCCGCCGGACCGGGAAGACCTCTGATGGCGTTGCCGCTGATCGTCGCGATCCTGCTCCTGCTGGCGAACGGATTCTTCGTCGGGGCGGAGTTCGGGCTGATCGCCGCGCGGCGCTCGAAGATCGAGCAGCTCGCGGAAGGAGGCGACCGGAAGGCGAAGCTCGCTCTGCGGTCGGTGAGGGAGCTCTCGTTCATGCTCGCGGGAGCGCAGCTGGGCATCACGATGGCGTCGCTGGGTCTCGGCGCGATCGCCGAGCCGGCGGTCGCTCGGCTGATCGAAAGCGGCCTGCACGACAGGATCGCGCTCGCACCGAACGCGCTGCACACGGTCTCGTTCGTCATCGCGCTGGCGATCGTGGTGTTCCTCCACATGGTGGTCGGAGAGATGGCTCCGAAGAACATCGCCATCGCCAAGCCGGAGGGAACGGCTCTGTGGGTCGCGGCCCCCTTCCGCCTCTACACGTCCGTCTTCCGTCCGTTCATCCATCTCCTGAACGCAGTTGCGAACGCCGGCGTGCGACTGGTCGGGGTGGAGCCGAAGGACGAGGCTCGATCCGTCCACACCAGCGACGAGATCGGTTTGATGATCGCGCAATCTCACCGGGGAGGCGCTATCGACAAGTTCGAGCACCGGCTCCTCGAGGGGGCCATCCAGTTCTCCGAGCGGGATGCGGCGTCGGTCATGGTTCCTCGCACCGATCTGGTCGCGGTGCCGCTGGACGTCACGCACCTGGAGCTCGAGAGGTTGATCGTCGAAAGCGGGCACTCGCGGATCCCGGTCTACGCGGAGGACCTGGATCACGTCGTCGGGTTCTTCCACGCGAAGGACCTCCTGAAGGTGCGCAACGACGAGTGGGACCGGCCGCTGGCGCGGAGGTTGATCCGTCAGATGCTGGTCGTGCCGGAGTCCCGCCAGCTTCATCCGCTTCTCCTCGACATGAGGCGACAGCGGCGCCATTTCGCTCTCGTGATCGAAGAGCACGGAGGGACGGCCGGGATCGTCACGCTGGAGGACCTGCTGGAGGAGCTGGTAGGGGAGATCCAGGACGAGTACGACGCCGGCGAGCTGGGCATCGTCCACCTCGACGACGGGCGCTACTGCATCCCCGGCGTGCTCCGCATCGACGAGGCCCGGCGCCTGCTGGGGATCGACCTGCCCGAGGGAGAGTACGAAACCGTCGCCGGGTTCCTCATGGACAAGCTAGGGCGCATCCCGAAGCGACGGGACCGGGTCTCGCACGACGGGTGGCGGCTCAGGGTGAGCTCTATGCAGCGGCGACGCGTCGAGCAGGTGATCGTCGAGCGGAGCGATCGACCCCCCGCGGAAGACGATGGTTAGAGCTTCGGCCCCCCGGTGTTCGTGACGTAATAGGTCTGTGGCGCCGAGTCTTCGAACTTGGACGCATAGGTGATGTGCAGACGGCGGTCGGGTCCGATATCCAGCTGGAGGAAGTCCCAGA
>JADDQX010000022.1:2275-22256 GCA_016781115.1 Actinomycetota bacterium
TCCCAGGCGAGGGGGCCGAACGTGGTCCAGGTCTGACCGCCGTCGGTCGAGCGATAGACCTCGGTGTGGCTGACGTGGTTCACGTAGAGGTAGAGGCCCTTCTCGCTCCACGTGATCCAGGGACGGTCGTCGAAACCCGGCACGACCCCGTTCGCCGGAAGCGTGTACTCCCACTTCGTGCCGTGGTCACTCCACTTGCTGATCAAAAGGCCCGGGATGTAGGTGTCTACGAAGTAGACGTTGCCTTTGTCGTCAACGGCGAGGTCGCCCTCGGCACCAATGCCCCACTCGCGCACGTGCCCGGGCGACTCGAGCTCGGTGAACTTCTTGCCGTCGGTGGAACGCCACACGGGGGAAGACGCCGCGACACAGCAGGTGCCGGCGATGTAGACGATGCCCTTCTTGTCGACCTGGAGAACGGGCTCGGCCGACCACTCGTGGTCGCTCTGTGGCTTGCCGCTGCGGGAGTTGTAGACGGCGCTCACGCCGCTGCGCAGCGGCGAGAACGACTCCAGCGCAACCGGCTCAGCGAAGCGGAGACCGTTGGAGGACGTTCCTTTGGCGGGCGCTGCCGCAACCGGAGCCGCGGCCGCGACCAGCACCGACACGACGAGAGCGATCGTGAGATTCCGAGCGATGCGCATGTGCAGAAGCCTCCAGTCAGCCTGGTCCCTGCAGCAGGGTTCGCCCGTCCTCGTTCGATTCCTCCCCGCAACGCCCGGCCGGAGCCGGCTCCGATAGCCTTCCGCGCCGTGAACATCGACCGCATGCGAGATGCCCGGCCCTACTTCCTGAGAGCGGCCGTCTTCGGGTTGATCGCGCTGGTTGCCTTGGTGTGGCGCTCTGGCTACGAAGGCGACACCTTCTCGGGCAAGTTCGACAGCGAAGACGGCTTCCAGCTCCTAGGGGCGCTGATCTTCTTGTTGAGCGGGATCATCGCCGTGAGGAGCGTCGCCAACGGCGCCAAGGTCGCCCTGCGCTCCCACGAGGACGACCCCCGAGGAGCTCCCGTCAGCTTCATCGTGTCCACGATCGGTTACCTCGTCGTCGTCTACTCCGTCGTGAAGCTCCTCGGTGGAGACCTCGGCGGGCTGCTCCTCGGTGGGGCGCTAACGGGCGTGGTGGTGGGGATCGCGGCCCAGCAGACCCTGGGCAACTTCTTCGCCGGGATCGTCCTGCTCCTCGTGCGGCCGTTCAACGTGGGCGAGGAGGTCGTTCTCAGGGGAGCGACGCTGGGGGGTGAGTACGAGGGCGTGGTCGAGGAGATGAGCATGTTCTACGTGCATCTCTCGACGGAACGAGGGCCGGTCGCGCTCCCGAACGCCGGCGTCCTGGCCGCGGCCGTGGGACCCGGAGCCCGAAGCGCCGACGAGTCCGAAGACGAGGATGACGAACCCACAGACAAGGACAAAGACAAGACCCAAGAACCTCCTCCCCCGGGGCCCGCGCACGGCGGAGCCGCAACGACCTCCGCGGGCCCCCCGGCCTAACCGCCCAGACGCCCCATGTCAGAGGGAGCCGAAGCGGCGGTGGCGGGCTGCGTAGTCCTCTAGCGCCGCCCACAGGGCGTGACGGTCGAAGTAGGGCCACAGGGTTTCGGTGAAGTAGAGCTCCGCGTAGGCGGACTGCCACAACAGGAAGTTCGAGAGACGCTTCTCCCCCGACGTCCGGATCAGCAGGTCCACGTCGGGGAGATCCGGCGCGTAGAGATGCTCCGGAATCGACCCCCTCGCCGCGGCGTCCTCCAACTCGGCCCGGCCCCCGTAGTTGAAACAAACCATCAGGTCCATACGGGTGTTGTTCGCGGTCGCCTCCTCGGCGGCGGTGAACTCGTCGAGCACCTCGTCGGGCACCGGCTCGCGCCGACCGATGCGGCGGATGCGCACGCCGCGCTCGTTCATGTCGTCGCGCCGCTGACGCAGAAGCTTGCGATTGAACCCGAGCAAGAAGTCGACCTCTTCTTCGGGTCGGCTCCAGTTCTCCGTCGAGAACGCGTACACCGACAGATAGCGGATGCCCTTCTCGAGAGCTCCCTCGACGACGTCGAAGAGGGCCTTCTCCCCCATCTCGTGGCCCTTGCTGCGAGGGAGGCCACGGCTCTCGGCCCAGCGGCCGTTGCCGTCCATGATGATGGCGACGTGCGCCGGCACCTCCGCCGAGGTCAAGAGGCCGGGAGCGCGTGCAGCGTCTTCAGCGGACGCTCCAGGTGGTACTCGGCGTACTTCCTGAGCGCTTGTGTCATGGCCAAGGTCGTCGACGCGGCGGCCGGCTGTCCGAAATCGGAGCTCAACAGACGCGCCATCAGCTCGATGTCGGCCGTCGCCATGCGGATGGAGTCGCCGGCCACGTGCCAGCACGCCTGACAGATGGCGCCTCCGAGCGCGGGGCTGAACGCGCCCAACACCGCGTCGTCGCCGCAACCCGAACATGAACTCAGCTGCGGGTGGTAGCCCGAGATCGAAAGGAGCTTGACCAGGAACGAGGGCACGACGTTCGGCCGCCCCTCGGCAAGCGCCCGCAGCCCGCCGATCAGCAGCGCGTAGGTGGGGAACGCCCGCTCGCGCTCCGGCGTGATCTTCTCGACCACATCCAACAGTGCGGCCCCCGCCCGGAGCTTCCCGTAATCGACCCTGATCTCGTCGAAGGAGGTGAGGATGTCGGCCTGGGTGATCGTGTCGAGGTTGCGACCCTTGTAGATGATGAGCTCCGCACGCGTGAAGGGCTCGAGTCGCGCCCCGAAGCGGCTCTTGGTCTTTCGGATGCCTTTGGCGACCGCTCGCACCTTGCCGTTAGCGCGCGTGAACACCGTGACGATCCGATCGGCCTCGCCCAACTTGATCGTCTTCAGGACGACGCCCTCGTCCTTGTAGATGTGCGGCATCACTACAGGTTAGGTGCGTAGGTCACCCAACGGCTGCATCTTCGGCCCCTGTGCAACCAAAGGAAGAACCCGCCGCGACCACGCTGACACCCAGGCGGCACCTGCCAGGCGACGTCGTGCCACTCAGCGAGGGAGAAGCTAGGAGATGCCTATCCGGAGCCGGCGCGGCTTCTTCTCGCCGTCGACCTCGTCGAGGTCGAACGTCACCCGCTGACCCGGGCGCAGGAACCTGAACATCCCGCCCTCGAGCGACCTCGCGTCGATCGCGAACTCGGTTTGTCCGTCGTCCGCCAACAGCGTGCCGGTCTTGGTAAGGGAGTCATAGAGCTTCACGGTGGCTTGCGGCATGGCTTCTAGGTCCTCACTCGGCATCGGGCCACAGCGGCCCTCGGACGGCCCAGAACAATATCGCCCCGAACAGCGCCAACACCGCTAGGTCTCCGGCGAGAGAAGCCGCCACTCGGCCGTCCAGCCCGGGCTTGAGCGCTTCGACCGCGTAGGTCGACGGCAGCACGACCCGCAGCGGCGAGATCCAGCCCGGCAGCTTGTCCTCCGGCAGGATCCCCAGGAAGAGCACCGCCATCATCGCGAGGTTCGAGTACATCCCCGCCAGCTGCTCATCGGGCGCGCCGAACCCGATCAACAGACCGATCCCCGCCAGGGCGAAAGAGCCCAGAGCCCACACTGGAACCACCACCCACAGCGCGACCAACGACAGATCGAAGAGGGCCGCGCCGAGGAGCACGACGATGATCGTCCCGGGAAGAGAGAACACTGCGAACGAGAGGAGCACCGCCGCCACCACGGCCGCCCGCGACACCGGCAGCGTGGAGTAGAAGTCGATGGCTCGCGTTTCCTTGAGCGTGGCCATACGTTGCGCCAGCATCACGACCGCAGTCATCGCGATCGCCAGCACCACCGAACCCGCCACGATCTGCTGACCGAACTCTCGCACCTGATCGGCCTCCATCACGGCCCTCATCAGCACGGCGATGCCGAGTGGCATCACCGAAGACACGATCAGGTACGGGCGCCACGAGGTCCGCAGCCGCGACATCTGGATGGCCAGCAGAACCCGGAAGCGCTCCCAACGACCGCTCGCGCGGCTCACGACCGCTCCTCCTCTGCCGCCAGGGAATGGCCGCTCACGTCGAGGTAGACGTCCTCCAAGGTAGGAGTGACCAAGCGAGCGTCCTCCAGCGCCTCCGCGCCGGACGACGCCATCACCTTCTCCAGGATCCGGATCGCCTCCTCGGCCGGCGTCCAGCCGCTGATCCGGCGGTTCTCGATCTTCACCGAAGGTCCCAGCAACGACGCCACCTCCGCGGGGTCGGCGCCGCCGTCTTCGGCCACCACCACCTCGATCCGGGTCCGGTGGGCGAGGCCGCTCTTCAGCTCCGCGGGAGTGCCGGCCGCGGCAACCTTGCCTCGGTCGATGATCGCGACGCGATCCAGCACGTGCTCGGCCTCGGCCACGTCGTGGGTCACGAGGATCATCGCGGAGCCGGCGCGGCAGCGCTCCGCCAGCAGCTCCCAGATCCGACGGCGGAGCCCGGGGTCGATATCGGCGGTCGGCTCATCGAGGATGAGAACGGGCAGCCGGCCGACGAGCGTCATAGCGATCTGCACCAACCGTCGCTGACCTCCAGACAGCTTCCGCACCTGTCGGGTCGCGAGCGGCGTCAGATCGAGGACCTCGAGAAGGTCCTTCGTCTCCGACGATGCCGTCGTGCGTCCGCAACCCCGCAACATCCCGGTCCACGCGATCGCCTCGGCGACCTTCAGCTCACCGAGAGCCAGTGAGCCCTGCGGGAGGTAAGCGACCGTCCTTCCGACGCGGGTATCGGCGCCCTTCCCGCTGCGCAGGGGGTCACCGAAGAGCCGAATCTGTCCTGAGGTCGGGGCGAGCAGGCCGACCAGCTGACGGACGAGCGTCGTCTTGCCCGCACCGTTCGAGCCGAGCAGCCCGAACGACTCCCCCGGTTGCACCACGAAGTCGATGCCGTCGTTGGCGACGACCTCAGGCTTCTTGTAGACCTTGCGAAGGTTGCGTACCTCGTACGCGGGGTTGCGCCCCATCAGCTCTGGCTCACGAAGCCCAGGCGCTCGAGAGCGTGCGCCCGCCGCTGCCAGTCCTTCTCGACCTTGGCGCGCAGCTCGAGGAACACCTTGCGACCGAAGAGCAGCTCGATCTCTTCGCGCGCCTCGGTCCCGGCGGCTTTGATCGTTGCGCCTCCCTTGCCGATCACGATCCCCTTCTGCGAGTCTCGCTCGACGAAGATCGTCGCTCGGATCTCGAGCAGCCCGTCGTCGCGCTCCTCGTAGTCTTCGGTCACCACCGCGATCGAATGGGGAACCTCTTCTCGCGTCCTCGTGAGCAACTTCTCTCGCACGAGCTCCGCCACGAAGGCGGGCGGAGGCTGGTCCGTGCTGGTGCCGGGCTCGTAGTACATCGGCCCCTCCGGCATCTTCGGGACGATGAGATCCCGGAGCAGATCGACCCCGTCGCCCGTTCGGGCGGCAACCGGGATGAACTCCTCGTAATCGCCCAGGTCGGACGCGGCGGCCAAGGACGCGGCGATCTGATCGCGCGACATGAGGTCCACCTTGTTCACGATCAGGAACGTCGGGCACCTCGCGGCCCGAAGGTCTTCCGCAACCCGAGCATCGCCCCTGCCGACGCCGGAGCTCCCGTCGACGACGAACAGCGCTAGCTCGACGTCGGACCACGCCGCCCGCACAACCTCGTTCAGACGCGAGCCGAGCAGCGTGCGCGGCTTGTGGTAGCCGGGCGTGTCGATCAACACCACCTGGCAGGAAGGAGTGTTCACGATGCCCCGGACCGCGCTGCGGGTGGTTTGTGGCTTGTCGGACGTGATCGCGACCTTGTTGCCGACGAGCGCGTTGACCAGCGTGGATTTACCGACGTTCGGACGTCCGACGACGGCCGCGAAACCAGACCTGAACTCGTCCATCAGCCGGCGTCGGCGGGCTCGACGTCCGCCGGGAGCTTCTTGATGACCACCTTCTGGATCCGTCTTCCCGTGACGCGCTCGGTGCGGAACTCGATGGAGTCGAACTTCACCTTCTCGCCCGCGACCGGGACCCGTCCCGTCAGCCCGAAGACGAGACCGCCTACCGTGTCCCACTCCTCGTGCGGAAGCTCTACTCCGAGCAGGTCGTTCACCTCGTCGATCGGCATCTTCGCGTCCACGCGGATCGTCTCGTCGTCGATCGGCTCGACCAGCGGTTCCTCTTTGTCGTACTCGTCGACGATCTCCCCGACGATCTCTTCGATCAGATCCTCGATCGTCACGAGTCCCGCGGTGCCTCCGTATTCATCAACGACGATCGCCATGTGAACGTGCTGGCTCTGCATCTCACGCAGTAGCTCTGAGACCTTCTTCTGCTCCGGGATGAAGGTGGGCGAGCGGCCGAGGCTGGAGACCCTCGCGGTTCCCCGCGCTTCGTGTACCCGTTTCAGCAGATCCTTCGCGTAAAGCAGGCCCACGATGTTGTCGGTGTCCCCCTCGTAGAGCGGGATCCGCGAATACCCGGCATCGACGATCGTCTTCAGAGCTGCGTCGAACTCTGTGTCTGCCGGAAGCGTGACCATGTCCGGTCTTGGAACCATCACCTCGCGCACGACGGTGTCGCCGAACTCGAAGACGGAGTGGATCAGCTCACGCTCCTCTTCTTCTATCTCCTGCTCCTCCTCGGCGACATCCACCATGTGGCGGATCTCGTCCTCGGTGACGAAAGGTCCTTTCGGAAGACCGTGTCCGGGCAGGAGGACCATCATCGCGTTGGAGATCCCGATCAGGACCTTGCCCAACGGCCTGAGGATGCGTCCGATCCACAGCACGGGGCGAGCCATGACGAGAGCGGCGCGGTCGGTCCTTTGGACGGTGAACGTCTTCGGCACCACCTCGGCGAACACGAAGATGGCTAGCGTCATCACGACCGCCGCCACGACCTCGCCGGCATCTTCAAAGATCCTGATCGCTACCACGGTCGCAAGCACCGTGGCAGTGATGTGGCTGAGAAGCGTCAGGAGCAGAACGACGTTGAGGAAGGGAGCAGGGTCTTCGACGATGCGCACGAGAGCGGCTCCGCCCTTGCGGTTGTCCTGCGCCAGACGATGCGCCTTGGCCCGCCCTACACGGCTGATGGCCGTTTCCGCCATCGCTGCGAACGCGGCGAACAGCAGCAGGCAACCGACCAGGACCAGCATGCCGGCGTTTCCCATCAGGACGCGGATGCGTGGAACGCCGTCAGGATCTCCCTCTGACGTGCGTCCATCCGCGCTTTCTCCTCCTCTTCGTCGTGGTCGTAGCCCAGCAGATGGAGCGTCCCGTGCACGAGCAGCGTCTCGAGCTCTGCCGCGACATCGTGACCAACCTTCGCTGCGTTGGAGCTGGCCACGTCGGGGCAGATCACGACATCTCCCAACAACAGGGCGTTGTCCTCATCCTCCATCATCGGGAACGAGAGCACGTCGGTGGCGTAGTCGTCACCGGCGAAGCGGGCGTTGAGGCGTCTGATGTGGCCTCTGGTCACCAGCAACACCGACAGCTCCGCCGCGTCGTCCACGTCTTCCTCGCGCAGAACGTGGCGCGCGAGCGCGGAGAGGTGAGCCTCGTCGACCTCCAGGTCCTGTTCGTTCGCCACGAATACGTCCACCGTCTCGATGAGGTGACCTAGCCGGCCTGGTGCTTCTTGGCTTCTTCCGCGTAAACGCGGTAGGCCTCGACGATGTCCTGAACGATCTTGTGTCGAACGACGTCGCGCGCGTGGAGCCGAGTGAAGTCGACGCCGGAGATGTCTTCCAGGATCTCCTCGACCACCACTAGCCCGGATCGCGCGCCGCTGGGGAGGTCGATCTGGGTAACGTCTCCCGTCACGACCGCCTTCGACCCGAAGCCGAGCCGCGTGAGGAACATCTTCATCTGCTCCGGCGTGGTGTTCTGAGCCTCATCCAGGATGATGAACGCATCGTTGAGCGTGCGACCGCGCATGAACGCCAGCGGAGCGATCTCGATCGTCCCACGCTCGATGTAGCGGTTGAAGGTCTCCGGCTCGAGCATCTCGTAGAGCGCGTCGTACAACGGCCGCAGATAAGGGTCGATCTTCGCGGCGAGGTCGCCGGGCAGGAAGCCGAGACGCTCACCGGCTTCGACGGCCGGGCGCGTCAACACGATGCGGGACACCTCCCCGGACTTCAGCGCCCGGATCGCCATCGCAACCGCGAGATACGTCTTTCCACTGCCGGCGGGGCCGATCCCGAATACCAGCGTGTTGTTGCGGATCGAATCGACGTACGCCTTCTGGCCCACCGTCTTCGGGCGTATCGGCTTGCCGATGTGGGTCACGACGACGGTGTCGCCCAGCACATCCGACGGCCGCCCCGGCTCCGGGGCCTTGATGATCTCGATCGAGCGCCCCACGGCCTCGTGCGTCAGCACCTGACCCTGATCCAGAAGGCTGAGCAGCTCCTCGAACAGCCTCGAGACGCGCTCGGTCTCGGCGATGTCGCCGGAGAGGATGATCTCGTTGCCCCTCACCAGGATCCGAGTGGCGAACGCCGCCTCGATGATCTTGAGGAGCTCGTCCCTCGCGCCTACGAGCCTCACCATGTCGTGGTGCCCGGGGACGAGGATCTTTACCTGCGTCTGTGTCGTCATATATGGCTGAACCTCAGTCTACCTGCGGATATGCCCGCCAGGGCGTCGCGATACCGGCGGATGTCAGCCGGGAGGCCAGGCCATCGGGCGGCCTCCCACCACGTGGAAGTGAAGGTGCGGGACCGTCTGACCGCCGTGTTCCCCCACGTTCGTCACGATCCTGTGCCCGGCTCCCAAGCCTTCGGTAACGGCGAGGGACGCCATCGTCTGGAAGAGCTCGACCAGCAGGTCGCCGTCCGCGTCCCCCAGATCGGTGGCGGATGAGAGATGCCGCTTCGGGATCACGAGAACGTGCGTCGGGGCCGCGGGGTTGATGTCTCTGAAGGCGAGCACCTCGGACGACTCGTGCACCACGTCGGCTTCGATCTCCTTGGAGACGATCTTGCAGAACAGGCAGTCACTCACTCCGTCTTCACCTCCTGATCACACGGGTCACGCGGCCCCCCCGGATGCCGTCGGCTCGCACCTCGTCACCCTCGAGCTCAACGAGCGCGCCGAGCAACCCCTCGCCTTCCAACCAGACGCGCACGAAGTCTTCGGTCTGCCCGGAACAGACGCGCACGCCGTCGACCTCGCGCTCGTCCTCCACCAGTACCTCGATCGGCCGCTGCAGGTGCTCGTGCAAGAAGCGGGAGCGGATCTCGCTGCCCAGATCGATGAGCCGCTTCGAGCGGGACCTCTTCACATCGGGGTGGATCTCGTCGCGCATGGAGGCCGCTGCGGTAGCGGGCCGCGCCGAGTACCGGAAGACGTGAAGCTTCGAGAACGCGACCTCGCGAACCACCTCGAGGGTCGCCTCGAACGCGGCATCGGTCTCCCCGGGGAAGCCCACGATGATGTCGGTCGCGAGAGCGAGCTCAGGAAGCGCCTGCTTCGCCCGGTGGATCGCTTCCATGTAACCCGCGATGTCGTAGGGCCGATGCATCGCGGTCAACACCTCGTCGTCACCGGCTTGAAGAGGGACGTGGAGGAAGCGGCACAGCCGAGGCTCCGCGGCCATGAAAGACAAAACCTCGTCGGTTAGGTGCTGCGACAGGATGGAAGAGAGCCGCAGTCGCCACAGTCCCTCGATCCGCAACAACCTGTCGAACAGGCGGATCAACGACGACTCGTCGCCGCCGCTGTCGTAGGTGTACTTGCCGAGGTGCACGCCGGTGAGCACGATCTCGCGAGCGCCGGCGGCGACCTTCGCTCGCGCCTCCGCGATGAGATCGTCTTCAACCATGCTGCGCAGGGGGCCGCGGGTCTTGGGGATGATGCAGAAGGAGCACCACTCGTCGCAGCCGGTCTGGACCTTCAGGTTCGCCCGCACGCGGAACGGAAGCCGGTGGGTCTTGAGGCCGCCGATCTGCAACACGGGTTGCACGAGGTCGGCTCCCCGGAGCACCTCCGCGAACCGCTCCTTCTCATCGTTCCCGACGACGAGGTCGACCCCCTCGATGGCCCGCACCTCTTCGGGATCGGAGACCGCGTAACAGCCGACGACCACCACCTTGGCATCGGGGTTCGTCCGGGCCGCGCGCCTGATTGCAGACCTGGACGCCTTCGTCGCTTCGCGGGTGACGGTGCAGGTATTGATCACCACCACATCGGGTTGCTCGTTGCCGCTCGCGACCGTGAGCCCGCAGCCGGAGAGCTCATCCGCCATGGAGTCTGATTCAGCCTGGTTCAAGCGACAGCCGAGCGTGGTGAACGCGACCTTCTGTGGCATCAGGGGAACCTATAGCGTGGCCGGATGCTGTTCGAATCGCATCTCGCGGATGGGCGTCGCGTTCTGTTCCGGCCGATCGAGCCGACCGACAAGGAACTGCTGGCAGACGGGTTCCGCCGGCTGTCGCCCGAGTCCCGCTACCGCAGGTTCTTCCGGTCCATCGACCACCTATCGGAGGCGCAGCTTCGGTACCTGACCGAGGTCGACCAGAAGGATCACGTCGCCTGGGTCGCCGTTCTTCCCGATGAGGCGAAGGACCGCGGAGCAGGGGTCGCGAGATGGGTGCGGCTTGCGGATGAGCCCGACGCCGCCGAGGGCGCAGTCACCGTCGTCGACTCCTTGCAGGGGCTCGGCATCGGAAAGACCCTGCTCCACCTCCTCGCCCACGTCGCGATCGAGCGCGGGATCCGCTCGTTTAAGGCATGGGTGCTGGGTGACAACCAGCAGGTCCAAAACATGCTGAAGAGACTGGGCGCCGTGCCCGGTGAGTGGGACAGCGGGACGTTGCAGATGACGATCCCGCTGCCGACCGACCCTGCCGAGCTCGAGGCTACGCCGGCCCCCCTGATCCTGAAGGCGGTTGCGTCCGGGAAGCTGGAGGCCGAGGCGGCGGGCGACGCCGGCCGAACCCATCTGTCGGAGCCGGTCGAGCAACACTCCGACCTCGCCTGACCCCTGCGGCCCAGGGGGCGGGGGTCAGCCGATCAGGCCGTAGTGGTACAGCAGCGCCGAGATGGCTACCACCGGCGCGTTCTCGGTCCGCAGGATCTGCGGGCCGAGCGACACCAGTTGGCCGCCGGCGTCCGCCAGTTGCTCTGCCTCCTCTGCGGCCAGTCCCCCCTCCGGACCCACGACGAGGGCCACCCGGTCAGACTGGCCGGAGAGCGCGGTCCTAAGCGGCAGCATTGCTTCCTCCCACAGCACGATCACCAGCGGTTCCCGCGCGAGGTGTCGCAGCAGCTCCGTCCAGGAGAGACCCGCCCGGGCCTCGATGGCGTAAGGATTGCGCGACTGCTTGGCGGCCGAGCGAGAGATCGCGCCCCACCTCTGGTTGAGCCTGTCCACCTTCGCTCGGTCCCAGCGGACGACCGAGCGCTGCGACTCATAAGCCCACAGCTCCGCGGCCCCCAGCTCCGCGAGCCGTTCCACCACGTCGTCGACCTTGTGCCCCTTCGAGGCGCCCTGGTAGACCGCGATCTCCGGACGCGGCCGCCGTCGCTCCTCGCGCTCTAGCACCTCGGCGACGAGGTGATCCCCTTCGACGCGAGCTGCGGCACACCTGGCGATGGTCCCGCGGCCATCGGTCACCGCGATGACGTCGGGCGGCTCGATCCTCATCACGCGCACCGCATGCCGCGATTCCTCTGCCGGCAGGGTGACCTCGGCGGCCCCCCAGGCATCGGGCGGCGCGAAGAACCAAGGCGCCGCCTTCATCGGCTACTCCCCCGCGTGCGCGTCGATCACCGTCACTGGAAGGCTTCCTTGATCTTGTCGAAGAGGCCCCGCTGACCCGTCCTCTCCCCGCGCAGCTTCGCGAAGCGTTCCAGTAGCTCTACCTCTTCGTCGGAGAGATCCGTCGGCGTCTCTACCTTCAAGAGCCCCACCAGCTCGCCGCGGCCGCGGCCGCCGAGCCGCGGCATGCCGCGGCCGCGCAACCTGACCACCTGACCCGACTGCGTCCCCGGCTCGATCTCGATCGGCTCCAGCTCCTCCAGCGTGGGCATCTCCACCGTCCCGCCGAGAGCGGCGATCGTCATCGGCACCGTCACCTCACACGCGAGGTCGTCGCCGGCGCGACGGAAGACCTCGTGCGGCCGGACGTTGATGGCCACGTAGAGGTCACCCGAACGACCCCCGCGGAGTCCAGCCTCGCCGCGGCCACTGACGCGCAGCTGAGCTCCGTCGTCGACGCCCGGCGGGATCTGCACCGTGAGGGTGTCCGTCACCTGGACGCGGCCCCGGCCGCGGCAGTTCTTACAGGGGCTGGTGATCTCCTCGCCGCGGCCCCCACAGCGCGGGCAGGTCGCCGCGGTCATCACGTTCCCGAACACCGTCCGGCGCACCTGACGTGTCTCTCCCGTCCCGCCGCAGTCGGAACACCGACTCGGCCATGTCCCCGGTTCGGACCCACTGCCCGCACACACGTCGCAGGAGACGAGGGTCGTCACCTCCACCTCGCGATCGGCGCCCACGGCGGCTTCCTCCAACGTCAGCTCTACCTCCGCGAGGGTGTCGGCGCCGCGCCCGGGTCCGCGGCGCGAGGCTCCCGTAGCGGCGCCCCCGAAGAAGGTGGAGAACAGGTCCGAGATCCCACCGAAGTCCGAGAAACCTGCGGCTCCCGCGCGCTCGTCGCCGAAGGTGTCGTAGTTGGAGCGCTTCTGCGGATCCGAAAGAACCTCGTAGGCGCGGTTCACCTCTTTGAAGTGCTCCGCAGCTTCCGGGTCACCTGGGTTCGCATCAGGGTGGAACTGCCGGGCCAGCTTGCGGTAAGCACGCTTTATCTCATCGGGAGGTGCGTCGCGGGCGACGCCGAGCGTGGCGTAATGGTCGGACATGTCGCGGCGCTAGATGCCGAGCCCGGACAGCATGCGGCCGAGGTTGGACGCCACCTCGTGAACGGCCGAGATCGTGCGCCGGTAGTCCATCCGGGTGGGCCCTACCACGCCGAGCGATCCCAGTGGCTGTTCCTCGGTGCCGTAGCGCGCGGTAACCACGCTGCACGCCTGCATCTCTTCCAAGCTGTTCTCGCGCCCGATGCGCACCGAGACCACGTTGATGGAGAGCGCATCGGCGAGAACCTCGAGCAACAGGCGCCGGTGCTCCAGCGCGCCGATCACCTGACGGACGGTCTCGAGGTCCGCGAACTTCTCCTCGTGAACGATGTTCGAGGTGCCGTCCAGGAACATCCGTTCCGCGTCGTGCTGTTTCAGGTCGTCTTGCAAAGCCCGGCCCACCTGGTCCACGACATCCCTGAGCTCCAGTGGGAAGTTGTCATGAGCCGCCGCGATCTTGTCGGGAGCAGTGTCTAGAGGCTCATCGACCACCAAGCGGTTGAGCATCTCGGCGGCCCGATCCAGTTGCACCTCGTCCACGGACTCCGGCACGCCAACGATGTGGTTCTCGACCCGGCCGGTGTTCGTCACCAATACGACCATCGCGCGGCTGCCCGCGAGCGGGACGAGCTCCACGTGGCGAACCACGCTCCGCTCCAGCGCCGGAGCAAACACAACCGCGGCATGGTCCGTGATACCCGATAGAAGCGAAGCGGTCTGCCTGAGCGCGTCCTCGAGCTCGTAGCGGGGCTCGCCGAAGAAGCGCTGGATCTTGCGAGCCTCGTTCGCGGGGAGCCTCAACGGCTGGATCCCGGAATCGACGAAGTAGCGATAGCCGGCGTCGGTCGGGATCCGGCCCGCGGAGGTGTGGGGTTGGAAGATGTACCCCGCCTCCTCCAACGCGCCCATCTCGTTCCGAACCGTCGCCGGAGACACGCCGAGCTGGTAGCCCTCCACCAGCGTCTTCGAACCGACGGGTTCGCCCGAAGTCACGTAGTGCGAGACGATCGCTTTCAGGATCGAAGCGCGCCGCTCTCCGAGCGCACCTTCTGGGGCAGCCATGCTCCGAAGGATACCCCGGTTGGGCGAGTATTTAGCACTCATTGACCGCGAGTGCTAGCCCAGCACTCCTCCCACCGAGACGTCGTGGTCGCGGCCGCTACAGACCGGACACGACGGCAACAGACCCGTCGCGAGCTCGCTGGAACAGGAGGGGCAGCGACCGAAGACGTCGGCCAACGTTCGCCCGCCGGCGCCGTTCGCGGCCAGGCCGAGCATGATGCCGGTCTCTTGATCGACGCGGACGACATGATCGTTCTCGCACCGATACTCGTCGGCGCCGTGCGACGCCCCCCACCGCGCGGTGAACGTGAGGCCGCAGTCGCGGCAGGTGAGGTTCCCTACGTAAGCCACGGCTGAAGCATGGCACGCTCGATCGTCGCCGAGCGCCTAGGTCGCGGCCGCCACCCGCTCCGCGGCGGCCGCGAGCGCCTTCTCAACGGCCTCTTCCGGAGACGCCGCCTCGATAACGGCATCAACGGGACCTCCCCTGTTGGAGAGCTGCCAGGTGTCCACCCCGATGACGGGCTTGCCGATCTTCAGCGCGAAGCCGATCTCAGACAGAGTCCCGTACTCGCCCGTCAGAGCGATCATCGCGTCGCACGCTCGGACCAGAAGAGCGTTGCGCACCTCTCCCAGCCCCAGAGGGATCGCGACGTCTACGTATCCGTTGGCGTCCGCTCGATCTTCAGAGGGCAGCAGACCCACCGTGAGCCCCCCCTCAGCGCGGGCGCCGCGACAGACGGCCTCCATCACGCCGGTCAGCCCCCCGCACAACACCACGGCCCCCGCGCGGGCGAGCAGTCGGCCGATCTCTTCGGCTCGAGAACAAGCGGGCTCCTCGTCTGCGGCGCTGCCACACACCGCGACGTAGAGAGGGCCGCCGCTCATCGCCGGATCCCTATAGGAGCTCGCAGAGCGCTTCATTGGCCAGCAGGGTTCCCCTGTCGCTGAGGCGCAAACGACTCCCCGACAGCTCGAGAAGACCCACCTCCCGCAGACGGTCGAGCGTCCCGGTTCGCTTCGACAACGGCGAGGCACCGAAGCGCTTCGAGAAGCCGTCCAGATCCACCCCCGTTCGCAGTCGAAGGCCCAGCATGAGCGCCTCACCGGCACGAGCATCGTCGTCGAGCCGCTCCGAGCCGGCCGTCGTCGAGCTGTCCGCCTGGACCGCCGCGATGAAGTCGCGAGGCAGCCTGGTCGACCACCAGCGCTCCCCCTCGACGTGGGCGTGCGCGCCGGCTCCAAAACCGAGGTATTCACCCGCGGACCAGTACAAGACGTTGTGCCGAGAGGCACGGCCCGGCCGGCTCCAGTTGGAGATCTCGTAGCGGGCGAACCCTGCGGCGCCGAGGAGCTGCGAGGCGATGTCGTGCCGGCGCGCCTGGATGTCGGGATCGACGCCGGGGGTCCTGCCCGAGCGCACCAACGTAGCGAGCGGCGTGCCCTCCTCCACCGTCAGCGCGTAGGCGGAAACGTGAGCAACGCCGCTGTCGATGACACCCTCCAGCGAGCGGACCCAGTCCTCGTCTTCCTCCCACGGCGACCCATAGATCAGGTCCGCGTTGACGTCGTCGAATCCGGCGCGGTGTGCCGCGTCCAGAGCGCGGAGCGCGACCTCCGGCGGGTGCGTCCGCCCGAGCCCGACCAGCACCTTCGGCACCAACGACTGCACCCCCACCGAGACGCGGTTGAAGCCCGCCTCGAGGAGCGCGGTGAAGTAGGCCTCGTCCACCGTCTCGGGATTCGCCTCCGCCGTCACCTCGGCGTCTTCCGACAACCCGTGCCGATCGCGCACAGCCTGCAGGACGAGCCCGAGCTGATGCGACGGCAGCAGCGTCGGCGTCCCCCCTCCGAAGAACACCGACGTCGCAGAACGAGTCGGGCCGTCCCACCGCCGGACCTCCTTCACCAGAGCGTCCGCATAAGACGCGTGGAGGTCGTCCTGGCCTTCATAGGTGTTGAAGTCGCAGTAGTGACACCGGTGCTTGCAGAAGGGGATGTGAACGTAGATGCCGAATCCCGGGTCCGCCATCCACTCTCCGCTCCGGGCGGGCGCTACGTCGGGAGCCGCAAGGTTCACGACTTCGCCCCCGCATCCAGATCGGCGTCTACGCGCAGCGCGTCGATGAAGGCTCCCTGAGGAACCTCCACCGCGCCGATCTGTTTCATCTTCTTCTTGCCTTTCTTCTGTTGCTCAAGGAGCTTGCGCTTGCGGGTGATGTCACCGCCGTAGCACTTCGCCAGGACGTCTTTGCGCTTCGCCTTGACCGTCTCGCGCGCTATGACGCGGGACCCGATAGCGGCTTGGATAGGAACGTCGAACATCTGGCGCGGTATCAGCTTCCGGAGTCGCTCGGTCATCGTCTTGCCGTAGTCGTAAGCCTTGTCCCGATGCACGATCGTGGAGAAAGCATCTACCGGTTGCTGGTTGAGCAACAGGTCCACCCGGACCAGGTTCGACGGATACATGCCAACGGGCTCGTAGTCGAGCGACGCGTAACCCTTGGTCCTGCTCTTCAGCTGGTCGAAGAAGTCGAAGATGATCTCGCCGAGCGGCATGTGGTAGCGGATCTCGACCCTCTCGGTAGAGAGGTAGTGCATCTCTTTGAGCTCTCCCCGCCGCTCCTGGCACAGCTGCATGACGGTGCCGACGAACTCCGAAGGGGTCACGACCATCACCGATACGTAAGGCTCGTAGACCGCCTCGATCTTGCTCGGGTCGGGCATGTCGGTGGGGTTGCGCACTATCTGTTTCTGCGCGCCCATGAGCTCTATCTCGTAGCCCACGGACGGCGCCGTCGCGATCAGCTCCAGATCGAACTCCCGCTCGAGCCGCTCTCGCACGATCTCCATGTGCAGGAGCCCGAGGAAGCCACACCTGAAACCGAACCCCAACGCGGTCGACGATTCCGGCTCGAACACGAGGGCCGCGTCGTTGAGCTTGAGCTTGTCGAGAGCATCACGAAGCTCCGGGAAGTCATCGCCCTCGATCGGATAGATCCCGGCGAACACCATCGGCTTGGGCTCGCGGTAGCCCGGCAACGGCTTCCCCGCCGGGCGGTCGGCCGAGGTGATCGTGTCGCCCACCTTCGCCAGGGCCACCTCCTTGATCCCGGCGATGACGTAGCCGACCTCGCCCGTCTCCAGCGACTCGACCACCTGAGCGTCGGGCGCCATGATCCCGATCTCGTCCGCGTCGGCCGCGAAGTCCGCAACCATCAACCTGATCGCCTGCCTGCGTTGCAGCCGTCCGTCCACGACCCGCACGTATGCGATCACGCCTCGGTAGGCGTCGTATACGGAGTCGAAGACGAGGGCGCGCAGGGGCGCGTCGGGATCGCCCTTCGGCGGGGGCACCTTCGAGACGATCGCCTCCAGGAGCTCGTCGACTCCTTCGCCCGTCTTGGCGGAGATGCGGAAGATGTCAGCGGGGTCGCAGCCGATGAGGGAAGCCAACTCCTGGGCGTATCTCTCGGGCTGAGCGGCAGGGAGGTCGATCTTGTTCAGGACCGGGATGATCTCGAGTCCGGCGTCGACAGCCAGGTAGAGGTTGGTAAGCGTCTGCGCCTCGATCCCCTGTGCCGCATCGACCAAGAGAAGGACGCCGTCGCAGGCCGCGAGCGACCGGGAGACCTCGTAGCCGAAGTCGACGTGCCCCGGCGTGTCGATCAGGTTGATCTGGTATTCGGCGCCGTCGGGGGCCGCGTAACGCATCCGCACCGCGGCGGCCTTGATCGTGATCCCCCGCTCCCGTTCGAGATCCATCCGGTCGAGGAACTGTTCGCGCATGTCACGGTCGGACACAGTGCCGGTGAGCTGCAGAAGCCGGTCGGACAGGGTGCTCTTGCCGTGGTCGATGTGGGCGATGACCGCGATCGCCCGCTGATGCGCCTGGTCCATGCCTCAACGTTAGCCGCCTGGGACGAGCCTCCCCGCTGCGGCCTCTGCTATCCTCGGGAGCCGAATCCCCCTGTAAGGAGCCCTACACAAGCATGGCCAACATCAAGAGTCAGATCAAAAGGAACCGCCAGAGCGAGCTCGCCCGGCAGCGCAACAAGGCGACGCGCTCGGCCCTGAAGACGCGCATCAAGAACTTCGTTCAGTCGATCGAGGCGGGCGACAAGGATGCCGCTACCGCGGCCTACCGGGAAGCGGCTCGCACGCTCGACAAGGCGGCTTCTAAGGGCATCATCCACAAGAACACCGCGGCCAACAAGAAGTCTCGGTTGGCCAAGCGTCTGAACGCCTAGGACCCTCGTCAGCCCGACGCGGTGATGATGCGGATCACCGCTCGCTCTAAGGCCGCCTCGGCCGACGGGAACTCGCCCTTCATCTCGATATCCGCGTCTGCCATGACCGCCATCGCCCGAACCAACTCTTCCTCTTTGTAAGACAGCGCCTGCTTCGCCATCCGCTCCGCACGCCACTCGGGCATCCCGAGCGCCTCACCCACCGCCCGCGCTCCCTCACCCGCGTACTGCCGAGCTCGAAGTAGCCGTCTCAGATGGCCGTTCAGCACCCCGAACAAAGCCAGCGGTTCATCCCCCTGCTCCAACAACCGGCGCAGGCTCGTCATGGCCGCGGGAAGACGCCGTTCACCCACGGCGTCCGTCAACGCGAAGCTCCGCTCCTCTGCCAGCCGCGGGAAAGCCCGTCGCACCTCCGTGGCGCCGATAGCGGATCCCGGACCGTGCGCCGCCACGAGCTGCTCGAGCGAGGTATCGAGCGACCTCAACTCGGTGCCGACGGCGTCGACGAGGGCCCAACCCGCGCGGTCGTCGAGCTTGATCCCGCGCTCCACCGCACGCTGTCGGACCCACGTAACCAACCGGCGCCCCTTGGGTGCTTCGAGCGGCACCACCACCCCGGCCTTCTTCACCGCAGCGTCCAGCTTGGTCTTGCCGGCGGCGATCAGCACGAGGATCGTGTCGGGCGACGGAGCTTCCAGGTAGCCCGTCAACGTCTCGACTTGTTCCTTCTTCAGGTCATGCGCGTCACGGATCACGACGAGCCGTCGGCCGCCCAGGAGCGACGGCGTGCCGACCGCTTCCATCAGCTCCGCGGCCGAAGCGGCCGGGCCTAGAGACACCTCTGCGAGGGCGTCGGTCGCATGTTCTCGTCGGAGCTTCTCCAGAGCCTCCTCCGCCAGGTACGGCTCCCCCGACAACAGGTAGCACGACGCCTCGATCATTCTTCGCCCAGCCCCATCTGATAGATGGTCTCGTCTCCCTCGACGAGCGACACCGACTCCGCGCCTTCCTCGAGTAAGCCCGACCATTCGCTAGACATCCACGCTTCTGCTTCCTCGCGGGTCGCGAACGTCTCCGTCGCTCTCATCTCCGCGCCCGAGGCGTCGTGCAAGATCCAGCGCGGGCCGACCATCTCTCGAGCGTACCGGCTGGGCGTACCGTCGCATCGTCAGGGCGGCAGCCGCACAGACCGGACCCGCAAGAGCCGCGCCGGCCCAAGCGTCGACCTCCAGCGCTGCCCACGCCGGTTCCGAACAGACCCGCCCGATCAGGAGCACCCACTGTGCGAACGGTTCTGCCGCGGCAAGCAGGACTGCACCGGCTCGGTGATCGATCGTTCCGATCACGCCGCCGACGAGGCCGAGGATCGTGGCCGGCGCGATGGCGGGCGCCGCCGCCATGTTCGCCACCGGCGCCACCACTGACAGTTCCCCGAACACACCGGCCAACAACGGCGCTACCGCAACCTGCGCCGCCAAGGTCACCGCGAGCGGAAGCCCGATGAGCGGAGGCACGCGGGGCGTCTTCGACTGCAATCGGGGTGCCCACAGGATGATCCCGGCGGTTGCCGCGACCGACAGATGAAGGCCGACCGAGAACACGACCTGAGGCCGCGCCGCGACCAGCACCGCGACCGCAACTCCGAGCGCGTGCAGCGGTTCGGCCGACCGACCAAAGCCCAGAGCTGTCAATGCCACCGCACCCATCGCCACCGCCCGGAGAACGGACGGGTCGGGACCGACGACGAGAAGGAACAGCGTCAGTGCGATCGCGCCCGATGCGAGGCGGAGCGTGAACGCGAGGAGCCGAGTCAGCAACGCTGCCGCTGCGAGCACGATCGC
>JADDQX010000107.1:0-3837 GCA_016781115.1 Actinomycetota bacterium
CGGACAGTGCGGCCTCGCTATCTTGTTGGTCGGGGACGGGAGGAGCCGTGGGCGTGACGGAAATGGTCGGCCGCGAGCGCGAGCTTGCGTCTGCCCGGGCTGCGTTCGAGCGTGCCGCCGCCGGCCGCGGTTCGGTCGTGCTCGTATACGGCGAGGCAGGGATCGGAAAATCGTCTCTCTTAGAAGAGCTCGCCCGTCACGCCGAGGGGTCCGGCGCGAGCGTCGCCTGGGGCCGTTGTTGGGAGGCACACGACGCCCCGCCATGGTGGCCCTGGAAGCAGGTGTTGCGGGCGTTGGAGCGTGATCCCGGGGGGTTCCCCGACGAGCTCTGGCGCGCTTTCGACCAGGTCAGCGAGGCCCTCAAAAGCGTCGAGCGTCTTCCCGTTGTCCTACTGCTCGACGACCTACACGCTGCAGACGAACCCTCGCTTCTGTTGTTGCGATTGCTCGCACCGGAGCTGGGCGGGACGCGCATCCTCATCGTGGGCACGTACCGTCCGGAGGACGTATCCCCCGGGTCGGTCGCGTCGCGTGTGCTCGCTGAGGTCTCCCGGCGCGCCACCAACATTGGGTTATCGGGCTTGAGCGACAGCGACAGCGCTCTGTGCTTCGCGCGCGTGGCCGGGTTCCCCCCGCCCCGCTCCCTTGAGTCGGCGCTCCATCGCGCAACCCACGGCAACCCGCTGTTGATCAGCGAGATGGCGCGGGCCGCCGCCGTCGGACAGGAACTCCAGCGCGCCGATCGCTCGGTCGGGTTCCGAGTGCCCCGGGGGATCCGTGAGGTGATCGACCAACGGATCGGTCGTGTTGATGCGAGCGTGAGGCAACTGCTCGAGGTCGCCGCTGTGATCGGTTACGAGTTCTCGCTCCCGTTGTTGCAAGACGTTACCGGAAAGGGCTCGCACGATCTCGTCGACGCGTTGAATCAAGCCGAAGAGCATGCGATCGTCCGGCAGAACAGCACGCTCGGTGATTACGGGTTCGACTACCCGCTGGTCAGAGACGCGCTGTACGAATCGATGCGCACCTCCGACAGGATCGCACTGCACCGTGAGATCGCCGAGGCCCTCGAACGACTTCACTCGAACGACATCGACTCGCACGTTGGTAAGTTGGCGCACCACTACTTCAAGGCGGGACTAGGGGCCGACCCGGACAAGGCCCTCGTCTACGCGCGGCGTGCCGCAGAGCAAGCGGAGGGCCGCGCTCATCACGAGGAGGCCGCTCGCCACTTCTATCGTGCCCTAAAGCTCGCACAAGCACGAGGGGCCGACCAGGAGACTCGAGACGACCTCGCGAACCGGTTGACCCGCAACGAACAGCGCACTCGAGCTGCGACCGGGTCGCCGGAGGTGGCGTCCTCAGAGGGGACCTTCGCGAGCGAGGGGGAGGTTTGGAACGTCACGTTCGCGGGGCGGACCTCACGCTTCAAGCACACGAAGGGGTTCGATTACCTCGCCGAGCTGCTCGCTCACCCCGGACGCGAGTTCCTGGCGCTCGAGCTTGCCTCCCCTAGCGCTCCCGAGACAGGAATCCAAGCCACCATGCAGGAGGGGCTGACGATGGGCATCGGCGACGCTGGCGAGCTCCTCGATGACGCGGCCAAAGCCGCGTACCGTCGGAGACTCAGAGAGTTACAGGAGGAGATCGACGAGGCCGAGGCCTTCAACGATCCGGAGCGCTCCGCCCGCGCTAAAGAGGAGATTGACTTCTTGGCGCGCGAGCTTGCTACGGGAGTGGGGCTAGGGGGCCGAGACCGCAAAGCCTCTTCCGCGGTCGACCGGGCGCGCATGAGCGTGACGCGTGCTATGCGTTCGGCGATGCAGCGCATCGCCCAGGACAACCCGGAGCTGGGTCGCCACCTCGACGCGACGATCCGTACCGGAACCTACGTCTCCTATACCCCTGACCCCCGCACGCCGCCTACCTGGCAGATCTCGCCCTAGCGCGACCCCCGCGTCACTTCCGAACAGTCGATCGTCACGCCCCTGAACCAAGGCGTGCCCGCACGCCGCCCAGAGATGTCCGGTTCCGGGGGTGCCACTTCGCCTGGCGCCTCTGGGCCGGACCTCACCTTCGCGTAGAGGTGCAGGTCGGACGCGACGTCTGGCGGCACAACGTCGATGGCGGCGCTCACATCCGAACGGTCCGGCCTCACGCCATAGCTCTATCTCGTCATACCTAAAGGAGGAAGCCCATCGTGATCCGGATCGTCGAGCAGCGGCGCCGAGCGCGCCTGCTAGTCGCAAGCGCGTCGGTAGTCGCCTTCTCATTCGTCGGAGGATCGGCCGACGCAGCGTTCCCGGCGACAATGGCCGCATCGTCTTCGCTTCCTATGACGGTGATTCCCACATCTACACGGTCTCGTCTTCGGGCAGCGGCCTCACGAAGCTCATCGACGGAGGAGCGGATCCGGCGTGGTCGCCGGATGCAACCACGATCGCGTTCACAGATCGCACTCAGGATTCAGAGACAGCGGTCTTCACGATGCGGGCCGACGGATCACGCGTCCGGCGGCTGACGCCGGAGGGGATGGGTGCGTACGAGCCGAGCTGGTCACCTGACGGCAAGAGTCTCGTTTTCACGGCGGTGGAAGACGAACAGGAAATCCTTTACACGATCAGCGCCGACGGGAAGCACCTGACACAGCTAACCGATCTCGCTGGAAACGAATACATGGCTGCCTGGTCGCCCGACGGAAGCCGCATCGCGTTCGTGCTGTCCGATCCGCTCTATCTGACCCACGACGTATTCACCGTCGCCCCAGATGGATCAAACCCGGTCCGCCTCACCGACACCCCCCTCGACCAGAAGTATTCGCCCAGCTGGTCAGCCGACGGTGTGTCGCTCGTTTACGAGCGTTACGCGGCCGGAACCGCCCAGGGCGAGTTGGTGATCATCGGAGCCGACGGCCTCCGCGAACGGCAGGTCACCGATACCCGCTGGGACGAGAACTGGCCGTCGTTCTCGCCGGACGGACGCTTCTTGCTGTTCGGATCGAACAAGGACGGCGACTGGGACATCTACAGGATGCGTGTGGACGGATCCGGTCTGCGGAAGCTGACGCACAACACGAGCGACGAGCGTGTCGCCGACTGGCAAACCGTTCGGCCATGACGCCGATGAGCCGTATCCCACCAACAACATCCGTGCTTCTGGGGTGGTGCGCATCGAACGTGGATCAGGAAGGAGCTCGATATGACCCGAAGTAGAACGCTGCTCGTTGTCGGCTTGTGCGTCGCGATCCTGGAGATTCTGCTGATCGCTACGGGGGCTTCGCCGGTCACTGCCGGCTCCGACGGCGTTATCGACCAGGAGCAACCCGTGATCGACACGACAGTCGGTGGTCTGGCGATCGGTGGTGGCAGCCAACAGCAGCTCGCGCAGGTCGTGACCGCGGGCATCACCGGCCGCCTGACCGCGGTGCGATTCCCGGTCGCTTGTTCGACGGGATCACTGACGGTTGAGATGCAGCCTCGACAATGGGGCGCCCACTGGCGCGCTGGCGACCTCTGAGACCCTTCACGCCGCGAACTTTCCGAGCTTTGGCGCCCAAGGGCCGCGGTTCCGCGAGATATCACTAAGCACACCCGTCGCGATGTCAAGCGGGTCGAGATTCGCCATCGTGCTGAGAAGCGACGGGGAATGCGGGGTGCTCCAGGGACCCTCAGGCGATCCTTACCCACGCGGCGACGCGTGGTACTTCGCGAGCGAGAACAGCGGATGGGCCCCGCTCGGAAACCCGCGTTTCGATCTGCCCTTCCAAACCGTCGTCAGCACCTCGGAGGGCACCTCGACGCCGCTACCACCCCCGTCGGGGTCTCCAAGCCCAAGCCC
>JADDQX010000107.1:3968-7545 GCA_016781115.1 Actinomycetota bacterium
CGTCGTGACGTTTTCACTGCGTCGTCACCTCGTGGCCACGGGCGAGGTCGAGGTTCCCAATGGATCGGCCGCATGCGCCGCGGGTGTCCTCGTGAAGATCCAACGCCGTGGTTCCGGACGGTGGGTCGCGGTCGAGTCCACCTGGACGAGCTTCGAAGGCCGCTATCGGGTCAGGTTGCGGGATCAGGGTGGCAAGTACCGGGCGCTGGCTCCGGCGGTCCAGGTACCGATCCATGGCGGAACGGTCGACTGCCTGGGAACGATCTCGGTCGTGCGGCGCCATCGTCACTAAGGCGCCTGGTGCGGCTTCACCTTCACATCCGAACGGTGTGAGGTCACGCCTTCCAGATGAGCGACCGTGACAACGAGCCCGTCGACTCGTCATCGAGGTGGAACGACATGGCGCACAGGTACCGGCATCCAGAGGTAGGTCCATGAACGATGACCTGAACGGGAGAGCCATATCCGTCGTGGCGGTCGACGACCATCCCTCCTACGCCCACGGCTTACGGACCCTCTTCGAGGTCTTGTCGCAAGAACTCAGGGTCGTCGGGGTCGCCACCAACGTCGATGAGGCTCTCGCTCTCGTTGAACGAGCGATGCCGGACATCGTCTTGCTGGACGTCCGCATGCCGGGGCGTGAAGGAGTGGAGGTCGCTAAGAAGATCGGACAGCTGTTCCCCTCCATCAAGATCGTGATGCTGACGGTCTCGGAGAACCCCGAGGACGTCCTCGAGACCTTGCGAGCCGGCGCCAGCGGCTACCTCACGAAGGACATCACGCCCGAAGATCTGTTCGCTGCCCTGAAGAGCGTTATGTGCGGCGAGATCGTGCTAGCGCCTGCCGCCGCTTCAGCGCTGGTCGCGAGCGCGCATTCTGCGCTCCCGCTCGACGATGTCCAAGTGCAGATCCTGAAGCTTCTGGCTACCGGAGCCGAGCTTTCCGAGATCGCAGCCGCGGTCTTGATGAGTGAGTCGACCTTGAAGCGCGCGATCCAGGCGATCCAGCGCAAGTTGGAAGTTGACAACCGGATGCAGGCGATCGCAACGGCGGCTCGCCGCGGCCTCATCTGACGAGCGGCCGACGCGACGTGGACCCTGTAGGTGGTCGGGGGACCCGCAAAGACCAAAGTCGCGGACCCCAAGGGCCATCCGGGGGCGAAGCCATTGAAACGGTGTCAAAGGGGCGCTTAGGTCCCCTAGGACGACATCCAGCTTTTTTCATACCAGGACGAGCCGCTAGGCCGGGAACCGAGGGGATGACGAGCATGAGAAGAAGACAGATCCGAGTGGCTATCGTTGTGTCGAGTTCCTTGATCGCGGGCTGCCTAGCGTGGCTATCGCTGGGTCCCGGCGTCTCCTTGGCTTCTGCCGCGGAAACCCTCACGGCCGAACACCCAGTCTCGGAGATGGTTCGCACCTCAGAGAAATACGAGCCCGATGTGGCGACAAGTTCTAGCGGGCAGCTTGTCGTGTGGGGCTCGAACTCGAACATCTATGCCACTCGGCTGGGCTCGAACGGCGAGATCCTCGATCCGGCGGGGATCGTGGTGACGAAGGCCGACGGGTGGCAGTACGCGCCGAGCGTCGCGTCCAACGGACACGACTACCTGGTTGTCTGGAACGACTTCCGGTCCCAGAGGTCGAGGGGCTCCGACGTCTACGCCGCAGTGATCAAGAGCGACGGAACGCTAGGACCGACCGGCCCGATAGCAAACGACACTCAGTTCGAGTACAACCCCGCGGTCGAATGGGTCGGCAATAGATGGTTCGTGACTTGGATGGATGACCGCACCTTCTTGTGGGACCTATGGGGACAAGAGCTGACCAATACTGCGACCAACCTCGTTTTCCCAAGCACGGAGACGCAGATCTCGCAAGCCCCGAGCGACGAGCGAGATCCGGCCCTTTCCTGGGACGGTTCCCGCCTCCTGGTCGTCTGGGAGGATGGCCGGTCTCCTCTAGGCGACTGGGACATATACGGAACTTTCATCATGTTCGGGCCCGGTCCGCCGCTGGTGACGGAGCCAACCGGTCGTGCCATCCGAAGGGGGCCGGGCGATCAGGAGAATCCGGACGTCGCGTCCGGCGGTGAACTGCCCGCTGCGCCGTCTTTCCTCGTCTCATGGTCGGAAAGATCTGGATCAGATAGCAACATCTACGGTGCCAGCCTCGATTCAAGTCCCACGCTCGCGGAACCCACGCCCTTCCCCATTTCCGCGGGCGCGAACTACGACTACCGCACTCGCGTCGAATGGGGCGGGGATGCATTCGTCGCTGTGTGGGAACGGTGGTTCCCCAACTCGAACTCCGATATCTGGGCGAAGCAGCTCCTCCAAGAAGGTGGATCTTCTAGCGACGCGTTCGCTGTCTCTGACTCCTCTGGGAACGAGGCTGCTCCGGCCGTGGGGGCGACCTCCGACGGAACGATCTTCTTGTGGCAGCAGCGAGGTTCGTTGCTGGAGGACGTCTTCGCGCGCCGCCGGACGTCGGAAGGAGCGCTGGGTGCAGCGGTCAACGTCTCGGAGAACGCTTCAGCCGCAGGTGCGGTGCAGGACATGCCCGTCGTTGCATCCGATGGGACCAACTACCTCGTCGCCTGGGAAGACCAAAGGGGTGCGAACTCCGATATCTATGTGGGACGAGTCTCTTCCGAGGGACGGCGTCTCGATGGACAGGGCGTACCGGTCGCGGTCGGACCAGGCCTGCGGCGGTCTACCTCTGACGTTCTCTGGAACGACACGCAGCGTGAGTATCTCGTCGTGTGGGAGGGGTCAGCGAGCAGCGGGACGGCGAGAAGGATCGTAGCGAGTCGCGTGTCGCAGGAGGGAGTGCCGCTCGGAAGCACGGACCTTTCGGAAGGTGATGTCTACCACGGCGCCGCGGCGGCGTCGTGGGACGGGTCGAGCTACTTGATCGTGTGGCAACAGAACGGGGCCAGAGGCGTCGATGTCTACGGCCGGCTGCTCGCACCAGACGGAATCGCTCGCGGCCCCGCGTTCGTGATCGCTTCGGCCGAGGGCTCACAATCAGGGCCATCGGTTGCCTTCAACGGGAACGATCACGTGGTGCTGTGGGAAGACTCACGCAGCGGGTCTTCCGTCGATGTCTACGGCGCGCGCGTGCGTCCGTCGGGAGAAGTGCTAGACCCTGGGGGTGTAGCGATCGGCCCCGATTCATCGGCGAACGACCAGGAGCCGGTGGCTGCCTGGGGTGCGACTAGCGGCCTGGTCGCGTGGCTCGCTTCGGGAACCGTCAAGGTGGCGCGGATCGACAGGTCACTGAGACCGGTGGATCTCGTTCCCGCGGCCGTGACCTCCGGGGCAGACTGGGACATCGACGTGCTCAGCCGAGGAAACGAGTGGGTGGTCGCGTGGCGCAAGGACGGAGCGACCGAAAAGATTCAGGCCGCTCGGATCGGCGGCAACGGTTCCGTGCTTGCTCCCGGAGTGATCGAAGTGGCGGCGAGTCCCGAGCACGTGCGGCCTCCGGCTCTGGCGCTCGGCCCCAGCGGTCAAGTCGCTTTCGGCTACGCGCGACCTGACTTCGACGGCGACGGCGGTCTGTACGGGGACTCG
>JADDQX010000023.1 GCA_016781115.1 Actinomycetota bacterium
CTTCCGTCCGTCGCCGCGCGCTGCGGAGCCGCGACCGCAGCTCCTCGAGCCCTTCCAGCTCGCTCTGTGCGTCGGCGATACCGGCCTCCGCCTCCTCTAGCCGCAGCTCGGCCGCGAGGGCGCGTTCCGTGGCAGCGCGATCCTCCAGCCCCACCTCCAACAGACCTGCGGCCGCTGCTCGCGCTGCGTCACGACCCTGAGAAACCAGCCGCTCGGCCTCCTCGCGCAGCCGCCTCTTCTCTTCCACCGCAGCCCGTCGCTCCGGCAGCAGAGCGCGCTCCTCCACCGCCGATCGCTCGGCGTCCGCAAGAGCGTCGCGCGAGCGCGCCAGCTCCTCATCGAGGGTCGCCAGCTCGATCTCCCGGGACTCGCGCCGGCGCCGAGCACCCGCGAGACGTTCCGCGGCGCCCGACATCATGGCATCTAGGCGCCTCAGCTCTTCGTCCAAACGGGCGACGTCTTGCCACAGCTGCTCCACCTCGACATCGGCCTCGGCGACGATCCGCTGGGCCTCCTCCTCCGCCGCACCCGCCACCCCGGCGCGCTCCCGCGCCGACTCCAGTAGAGGACGGAGGCGATCCACGACGTCGCCGCGGTCGGCGAACAGCGCCTGTACCTCTTCGAGCGCTTGAACGCGCGCCTCGGCCGCTGCCACATCGGCATGAGACGCGCCGAAGGCGGCGCGCAGGCCATCTGCCCTCTCCCGCGCCGCCTCGAGTCTCGTCTCGGCAGCAGCCGCGGCCTCCGCGACCGCATCCAGCTCCGTCTCCAGCGTCGTCACGTCGGTCTCAGCGGCTGTGACCGCGGCGGCGTCTGCCTGCAAGCTGTTCGAGGCCACCTCGCGTCGCTCTTTGGCAGAGCTCACCCTCGCCTCGATAGCACCTAGCGTGGCGCGTCCGGCGGCCTCGCCACCCTCGGCCCGGACCAAGGCCTGCGCCGCGGTCGTCTCCTCGGCCCGGGCAGAGCTGAGATCGAGTTCTGCGCGGTCGAGAGCGGCCCTCGTCGCGTCCGACCGCTCCCGGGCTGCTCGAACGCGAGCGGCAGCGCGTTCCGCCGCGGCCCGAAGCTGCCCTGCCTCGCCCGACCACCGCTGCTGCTCCGCCTCCAGCAGCCGGATGCGCTCCCGATAGCCCTCCTCGGTCTCGGCGGCGAGACGTCCAGCTAGCCGCGCTACGCGCTCGTCCGCCAGCCTTGCCAGGGACGCGAAGCGGTCCCCGCTCCGGCCGATCCGGTTGGCGATGTGCTGAGCTCTCTCCGCCGCGGCCGCCGCGATCTCTCGTTCCTCTGCGGCGGGGGCCAGTTGCGCCCGAAGCGTCGCCAGCTCCTCTGCCAGCAGGGCTGCCCGGTGTGCCTGCGATTCGAGGTCGAGGGTCGCGTCTTCACTCTGCAGCCGCTGTAGCTCGGTCGCGGTGAGACGCTGTCGAAGCTCTCTATGACGGCCGACGAGCTCGGAGTACTGAGCGGCCGCCGTCGCCTGCCGCTTGAGCGGCTTGATCGCGCGCCTGAGCTCGGTGAGCACGTCGTTCAGGCGCATCAGGTTGTCGTCGACCCGCTCGATCTTGCGGACGGCGCGGTCCTTGCGACGGCGGAACTTGCCGATCTGCGCCGCCTCCTCGATGAAGTGACGCCGATCCTCCGGGCGGGCCTGAAGCACGGCATCGAGCTGGCCTTGCCCAACGACCGTATGGATGCTCTTGCCGATACCGGTGTCCGAGAGCAGCTCGCTGATGTCCAGCAGACGACACGGAGCGCCGTTGATCCGGTAGTCGGTGCTGCCGTTGCGGTCGGTGGAGCGAGAGATCGTCACCTCGGAGAGATCGAGCGGCAGTACGCCGGAGGAGTTGTCCAGAGTGAGAGCCACCTCCGCGATACTCAGCTTCGGTCGTCCGGCCGACCCCGCGAAGATCACGTCCTCCATGGACCCGCCGCGCAGCGTCGAGGGCGCCTGCGAGCCGAGCACCCATGACAGCGCGTCCGCGATGTTGGACTTGCCGGAGCCGTTCGGGCCGACGATCACGTTCACCCCCGGCTCGAACTCCAGCACGGTGGGGTTGGCGAACGACTTGAAGCCCGACAGCCTCAGGGCCTTGACGTACATCGGCTCAACCTATGCGCGGCAGCGGCGCCCGCAGCGGAATTGTGGCTTGGATATCTCTCCGCGACGAGCTACTTGATCTTGAAGGTCTTCTCGTTCTTGGGCGGCTCACGGTCCACCTGAACGCCCTGAACCTTGGCGCCCTTGGGCCCGGCCCGACACAGACCGACGACCCGGTAGACCTCGTCGCGGGGACCTTCCAGAACGGCTTCGACGCGGCCATCCCTGAGGTTGCGGACCCAGCCGGTGACACCTTGCTCGGTGGCCTTGTCTGCGATCGCCTGGCGGAAGCCCAGACCCTGGACCTCCCCGGACACGAACACATGCACTCGCGTCCTATCTTCCAATTCGGTTCCTCCTGCTCATGGCGGGTACGGGGCGGGGTACATCAGGACTGACATTGCGGACAGAAGTAAGCGTCGGTCCCGTCCATCGGGACCTTCTCTATGTAGTGGCGGCAGCGAGGGCAGAGCTCGCCCTCCTTCTTGTAGACCTTGAGCTCCAACTGGTAGGTCCCGCTCTCGCCCTGGAGGTCGCGGAAGGGAAGCTCGCCGATGCTCGTCCCCCGGGCCTTGATCGCGTCCTGGAACGTCTCCATCAGAGCCCTGTAGAGACGGCGGACGTCTTGGGAGGACAGCTTGTTCGAGGGCCGGTCGGGACGGATGCCGGCCGTGAACAAGATCTCGTCGGCGTAGAGGGGGCCGAGCCCGCAGATGAAGGAGGCGTCGATCATCAGCGCCCTCATCGGAGTTTCCTTGTCCTGCAGGACCCCGGAGAAGTGGTTCCACGTGAACTGGTTCGTCAAGGCGTCGATCGCGAAGGGAGGGTTCTCCCGTAGGGCCGCCACCTTGTCGGGCTCCAGCACCTGGATCTCGCTCGAGAGCTTGGGATCGACGATGCGGAGCTCCCCTCCGATCGTGAACGAGAGCACGACGTGCGTGTGGGTCTCCATGTCGGCAGATCCGCTCGTCTTCAACAACAACGCGGAATCGCCCAGTGCAATCGCGAAGGTGTTGCCGGTGTCCAGCTCCATCAGCAACACTCGCCCGAGGCGGTCCACCTTCTCGACCTTCGCTCCCTCGAGCAGATCCTGGAACTCCTTGCGGCGGCCGTGACCTTTGACGATCTTCATCGCGTTCCGGTTCGCGCGAACCTCCGCGGACTTGAACCGACGACCCACGACCTCCTTCTCGAGATCGCGTTTCAGCACCTCGATCTCAGGAAGCTCGAGCATCGCCCTGCTCCTGGTCGGCGGCGGCGAAGCGAGCCAACGCCTCGCGTGCGGCCGCCTGCTCCGCCTCCTTCTTGCTGCGTCCGGTGCCGGTGCCGTACAGATCGGGGCCGACGTAGACGTGGGCCGTGTAACGACGATCGTGGTCGGGACCGCTTGCGGCCACCCGATAGTTGGGCAGCTCCGACGTTGCCCGCACCACGACCTCTTGCAGCGCGGTCTTCGAGTCGTAACGGAACTCCGCGGCCAACGCCACGCCGATCCTCTCCTCGAAGATCGGCGTCAGACGGCGACGCAGCTCTTCGAGCCCGCGCTCGATGTACACGGCCCCGATGATCGCCTCGAAGGCGTCTGCCAGGAGGGACAACTTCTCGCGGCCGCCCGAGACTTCCTCCCCTTTGCCGAGACGGATGTGGTCGCCGACCCCGTAGGCGCGAGCCAGCTCCGCCAGAGCATGCGTGTTCACGACCGACGCCCGGAGCCGCGCCATCTCTCCTTCGGCCAGCTCGCCGTGTTCGCGGTAGATGAGATCTGTCACGATCGCGCCGAGGATCGCGTCCCCGAGGAACTCCAGTCGCTCGTTGTGGGCGACGACGTCGGGTTGCTCGAAGGCGAACGACCGATGCGTGAGCGCCACCTCGAACGACCCGCCGACCTCGGCAGGAACGCCCAGCGCTTCGAGTCCCCTTGCAGGGCTACTCGGTCTCGACAGCCTGGCGTCCCGCGTAGTAACCGCAGTTCCCGCAGACGCGGTGAGGCATCTTGGGTTGACGGCATTGGGGACACGCGGAGTAAGTCGGCGCTTCTACCTTCCAGTGGGCGCGCCTCATGCGCATCTTCGATCTCGTCTTGCGCCTCTTGGGTACAGCCATCGTCTCCTCCGGTTCCTCTCGTAGTGCCTCGTCTACTGGGGGAGCTTGTCGCGTACGGCATCCAACGCCGCCCAGCGAGGATCGCTTTCCGATTCCGTGCAGGTGCAGTCGCCCAGGTTCAGGTCCTTGCCACAGCGCGCGCACAAACCCTTGCAGTCCTCTTTGCAGAGGGGGTTCAGAGGAAGCGCGAGCGTCACCGCGTCTCGCAGCATCGGCTCCAGATCAAGCTCGATGCCCCTGACCGAGTACGCGTCTTCGTCGGCGGGAGGCTGATGCCCCGGGCCGTAGAAGAGCTCGCACACGTCGACGTGGATCTGCGCCGGGAGCTCCTTCAGGCAGCGGGCGCATTCGAGGAGGACCCCTCCGGTGGCTCGGCCCGTCACCAGGACCCCCTCGACGACGCTCTCCAGCCTGAGGCGCGCCTCCAAGTCGTTCTCCAGGCGCGCCAGCGTGGTCCGGACGCCGGGAAGCGATCTTGAGATGTGGATGTCCCGGTAGGCGCCGGGACGCCCCAGGATCTCGGCTACCGAGACCGTAAATTCATGCACGCGCGCGTCCCATCCGATCGACCAAGTGGACCCGTCGCGCGGGGCGCGAGGGGCGATTGATGTTAACAGACGTGCCTGTTTTCCCAGGTCACACCGGGGATTTCGGAGGTGGCTGGGCTAGACCGCTTGGCTCTGCGGCGCCAGGTCGGCACCATCGTAGGGAGCGGCGTCCGGAGAGGACTCGGCCTCGGGAAGGCCGACCGGCTGCGCGTCGCCCTGAAGCTGCTCACGACCCCTGCTGACCACCGTCAGGGTCTTGTTGAGGAGGATCTCGAAGGCCGCCAGCTTCTGGTCGATGTAGTCCTCGGCCTCCAGTCGCATCCTGGCGCACCGCTCCCTGGCTTCGTCCAGCAGACGCTCGGACTCCCGCTGGGCCGCATGCACGATCTGCGTGCGCGACAGCAGCCGATCCCTCTGCTCCGCCGCTTCCGTGACTATCCGCTCCGCCTCCTTGCGAGCACGCGCCAGGAGCTCGTCGCGGTCGCGGGACATCCAGCGGGCCTCGCGCACCTCCTCGGGAACGGTCTCTTTCAGCTGAGCCAAAAGCTCGAGGAACTCCGTTCGGTTGATCACTGCGCTCGACGAAAGAGGAACCGCCTTCGCCTCCTCGACGAGCACCTGGAGCTCGTCAAGCCGTTCGATCAGGTCCATCAGGGCTCACCTTTCCTAATGCCGTTTCCCAGCCCAGTCTCGCGCCGCCGGGCGGCCACGTCTTTGCTATCCGGCCGCGAAACGTTCTTTGAGCGCGGTCGCCACCCGCTCCGGAACCAGACCCTCCACCGCCCCCCCAAAGCGGGCGACCTCCTTCACGAGGCTCGAGGAGAGAAAGGCCCACGCCGGCTTCGCCGTGACGAACATGGTGTCGAGCCCCGGCGCCAGCGCCGCGTTCATCTCCGCCATCTGAAGCTCGTATTCGAAGTCCGACACCGCCCTCAGCCCCTTGACCACGACCGTCACCCCGGCGCGGCGCGCGAAGTCCACCAGGAGCCCGTCGAAGGAATCGATCTCGATGTTCGTGAGATGCGAGAGCCCGTCCGCCAGCATCTCTTGTCGTTCGGCTAAGGAGAAGAGCGGATGTTTCGAGGGATTGGCGATGACGGCAACCACGACGCGCTGGAAGTGCCGTGACGTTCTTTCGATGACATCGATGTGGCCGTTGGTGGGAGGGTCAAAGGAGCCGGGGCAAAGTGCCGCCGTCACTCCTCTTCCTCTTCGTGGCAGAACACGAGGATCCGAGACTGCCCATACTCGCGCTCCCACATGAGGTCGAGCCCGAAGGGCTTGAGCTGCGCCTCTTTGACCGTTCGATGCACGAGGATGCGCCCCTCATCGGCCAGCCAGCCGCCCGTCACCAGCGCCTCCAGGTCGGCGCGCACCTGAGCGAGCGGCATGTTGTACGGAGGGTCGAGGAAGACGAGATCCATGCGGTCGTCTGCCGGGAGCCTCAACGTGCTTTTGACGTCGGCCCACATCACCTCAGAGGCAGCTTCGAATCCGGTGGCCTCGATGTTCGCCTCGAGCTTGACGATCGCCTCGCGCGCGGTCTCGACGAAGATCGCTTGCTTCGCTCCGCGGGACAGGGATTCGAGTCCGAGCGCGCCCGAGCCCGCGTACAGGTCGAGGATCTTCATCCCGCCGAGATCTCCGAGAGCGGAGAAGACGGACTCCTTCATCATGTCCGTCATGGGCCGGGTTCCCATGGTCGGAGCCTTCAGACGACGCCCCTTGGCCGTCCCCGCAATGACACGCATAGCCCAAATTTACCGGACGCTCACTCCGCCCGCACGGGCAGAGTGATGGGAGGGCGTCAGCCGCTCTGCACCACGTCCAGCGATTCCTCCGGGAAGCGGTCTCGCATCTCCCGAGCCAAGGCCATGTGCTCGTATGCCCGGAGCTCGGGATCCGCGTCCAGGACCTCCTCCGCCAGGGCCCGCGCGTCCTGGATCTCGTCTCGATGCTGCAGGACGCGAGCGAGCTTCAGCTCGGGCATCCCGGACTGCCGAGCGCCGAACAGCTGCCCTTCGCCCCGCGATTCCAGGTCTGCCTCGGCAAGCCGGAAGCCGTCCGCGCTCGCGGCCACCGCCGTTAGCCGGCGGTGCGCCACCGCCACGTTCTCTTGCTCGGAGGCGAGCGACAGGTCCAGGTCGGTCGCCAAGATGCAGTGCGACGGGTGTCCACCACGACCGACGCGGCCGCGGAGCTGATGGAGTTGCGCGAGACCGAATCTCTCCGCGTCTTCGATGAGCATGACGGTCGCGTTCGGGATGTCCACGCCGACCTCGATCACGGTCGTAGCGACGAGGACGTCGGTCTCGCCGTTCCTGAAGGCCGTCATCGCATCTTCCTTCTCCACGCTCTTCATGTCGCCGTGCACCAGCCCCACCGTTAGATCCGGGAAGACCTCCTTCGCCAGGCGGGCCGCCTCGCCCTTGGCGCTGCGGAGCTCGACCTTGTCGGACTCGTCGCGCAGTGCGTAGACGATGAACGCCTGACGCCCTCTGGCAACCTCGCCGCGGATCAGGTCGTACGCGCGCTCCCGTTGCTGCTCGCCGGAAGCGATCGAGGTCGTGATCGGCTGGCGCCCCTTGGGAAGCTCGCGCAGGATCGAGAGGTCAAGGTCGCCGTAGACCGTCACCGCAAGGGTCCGCGGGATGGCCGTCGCCGTCATCACGAGGATGTCCGGCTCGCCCGTCACCCCCTTCTCCCTCAGCCGCTTCCGTTGATGGACGCCGAAACGATGTTGCTCGTCGACGACCGCGACCCCGAGGTGCTTGAACTCCACCGTCTCTTGGATCAGCGCGTGCGTGCCCAAGAGAAGGTCGACTCCCCCAGCGGCGACCTCGGCGAGGATCTTCTCCCGCTCGGCCGCAGGCGTCGATCCCGTCAGCAGCCTGACGACCGGCCGCCGCGAGATCGAAGCGAACAGGTTGCGCGCCTCGTCGGCTCCGAACGCCCGGTCGAGGAGCTCGCTCACCGTCAGATGGTGTTGTTCGGCGAGGACCTCGGTCGGAGCCATGAACGCTGCTTGGCGACCACCGCCGATCGCTAGGAGACACGCGTACAGGGCAACCACCGTCTTACCTGAGCCGACCTCCCCCTCAACGAGCCGGTGCATGGGGTAGGTCATGTGCATGTCGTGCGCGACCTCGTCGCAAGCACGACGCTGATCTTCCGTGAGCTCGAACGGGAGCTGCGAGATGAACACCTCCGCCACCGAGTCGGCATGCGGCAGAGGATGGGGGATCCCCTGCACCGTCCGCTCGAGCTTCCTCTTGCGGTAGACGAGCCCGAGCTGCAGCGTGAAGAGCTCGTCGAACACCAAACGGCGCCGAGCCGCCAGCACGTTCTCCTTCACGTCGGGGAAGTGGATGATCCGCACCGCTTCGTCTCTCGTCATCAGCCGGAGGCGCGTCCTCAGTGCGGGCGGCAATGGGTCCATGATGAGGTCCACCGCCTCCAACGTCTCCCACATCGCCCGCCGGAGTTGGTCGCTGCTGAAGTCGGCACTCGCCGGATAGATCGGGATGATCCGGCCGACGTTGAAGGGCTCGGTCCCGTTCCGGATCAGCTCGAAGCGAGGAGCCGTCATCTGGAGCTTGCCCCTGAAGTCGCTCAGGCGTCCATAGAAGAAGGCCTCGGTTCCCGGACGGAGCGCCCTTCCGACCCAGTCCTGGTTGAACCAGGTGACCCCGATCCGTCCGGTCTCGTCGCCGATGGCGCCCTTGATCATCGTGCGCCGCTTGGCCTTCCGGTTCTTGTTGGGGATCTCGAACGGCCGCCCCAAGTCCAGCACGCGGGCGTGTACCTGGACCTCGCCCGTGTCGCCGACGGCGGCGGCTTCTCGGAGCTCTGCGACGGTACGCAACTGCGTCCGGTCGACGTGCCGCCGGGGGTAGTGCTGCAGGAGATCCTGGACCGACGACAACCCCATCTTCCGTAGCGCTTCGCCGCGCCGGCCCCCGATCGCAAGCGGCGCGCGTCTGCGAGGCGCGGCGAACAGCTCCAATCCCTTGGGCGGCGCGGCTACGACGTCTTGCACGCATCAACCCTAGTGTCGGGCTCGGGCGAGCCTGCGCATTTGGTAGCCTTGGCCGCCTTATGGCATCCGTATGTGACGTCTGCGGCAAGACGCCGGGGTTCGGGAACAACATCTCCCATTCCCACAGGCGGTCTCGGCGGCGGTTCAACCCCAACATCCAGAAGATGAGGGTCGTCGTCAACGGCGCGCCGAAGCGCGTGGCGGTGTGCACGAAGTGCCTGAAGGCCAACAAGGTCAGCCGCGCCGGCTAGCACCGTTCGTTAACTAGCTCGTCGTGGGTGGGTAACGTCGGCGGGTGCCGAGCCTCGCATCACTTACCGAAAAAGCGAAAGCCGTTCTGGCGCGGGCGCGTCGCCGCTATCCACTGGTCGATATCGCGGCCGCGACCTTCCAGCGGTTCTCGGCCGACGATGCCGGCCCCTACGCTGCCGCCCTCACCTACTACACGTTCTTTTCCATCTTCCCGTTGCTTCTGCTCGGAGGGTCGTTGCTCGGCTACCTCACCGCGAACGACCCCGGACTGCGGAGGGATCTGATCGACCAAGGTGTGAACACGGTGCCCATCCTGCGCGACGCGTTCAACCCGGAGGGGATCGGGGCGATCATCGACAACCGCCACAACCTCGCGCTCACCGGCCTCGGCCTTGCCCTTTACTCCGGCTCGGGCGCGGTCGTCGCGCTCGAGCACGCTCTGAACAGGCTGCACAAGATCGAGCACGAGCCCGGCTTCTTGAAGAAGCGACTCCGCTCGCTCAAGTGGCTCGCGATCCTCGGCGTGCTGTCGCTGCTCGCTATCGGCGCGGGTTCTGTCGCGGGGTTCGCCGAGGAGATGCTGGGCCGGGGGCCTGTGGTGATCGCGGCGGTGACGCTCGTCGCCGTCGCTCTAGCTGTGCTCGTCAACACGCTCGTGTTCGGCACGGCCTACAAGTTCCTCCCGGCGGTGGAACGCTCCTGGAGGGAGGTCCTGCCGGGAGCCGTCGTGGCCGGGGTCTTGTTTCAGGCGCTCAACATCGGGGGAACCGCATACCTAGCACGAGGCGAGGCCGCGCGGAACGCCACATTCGGCACCTTCGCCGCTGCGGCTACGCTGCTGGTGGCTTCCTACCTGATCTCTCAGATCACTCTGCTGGCAGCGGAGGTCAACCTCGTGGTGGCGGACAGAAGCCGAGCAGGATCGGGAGGCGGCACGGACCTAGGAGGAAACGATGAGTGACGCAGCACCGGGCGGCTCGACCACCGGTCGATCCTCTCTGGGATCGACGTCGCCCCGCAGCACCGTCACCTCGGACGGCCACACGGGCAAATCCGCGGGACAGCTCATGAAGGAGGTCACCGAGGACCTCTCGACGCTCATCCGCAAAGAGATCGAGCTGGCGAAACAAGAGGTCGGCGCGTCGGTGAGCGCGAAGCTCAAAGGGGCGGCCATCATCGCCATCGCGGGCATCCTCGGATTCTTCGCTCTGATCTTCCTGTTGCTCGCGATCAGAGACGGGCTGGACAACGCCATGGGCACGTGGCTCGCCGATCTGATCACTGCGGTCATCCTCCTCGCGATCGGAGCAGCGGGCGCTCTGGCCGCGAAGAAGAAGCTGACCGCACCTCTCAACACGGATCTCACGAAGCAGACGATCAAGGAGGACGTGCGATGGGCCAAGACCCTCGGCAAACGGTAGATGAGATCGAGCAGACGCGCGAGGAGTTGGCGCGCAAGGTAGACGAGCTCGTCGACCGCGCGAAGGTCGAAGCGGGCGAAGTCGGCAAGAAGCTCACGATCGCGGGTGCCGCGCTCCTCGGACTCCTCTTGGTCGGCTACATCGCTAAGCGCCGCGTCGGCTGAACGTGCCGGAGCTAGCAACCGAATCAGACTCACGCCCTTCGGAGGTACCACCTAGGTACGGGTTCGCCCACGCGCTAAGCAGCGCGTGGGCGTTGCTGTCGGTCAACGCCGCCAGGGCCTTTGGGATCTTCGTCGCGATCCATCTGCTCGCCGCGGTCTTGTCGTTCTTGATCTTGCTCGCGGCGCCCGCGGAGGTCGCGGCCGCGGTGATCCCCGCTCGGTTCGTCGCCGGCGTTCTCGTGCCGACGTTCGCAGGAAGCATCGGGGTCGCCATCCTCACGAACGTATTGATCCGCCCCGACGCAGCGGCGGGCGGGATCACCGGTGTCGTGACGGGAACCGCGGCGACCATGGCGATGATCGCGGCCGCGGTCGCGCTCGTCGCGGTTCTGTTCCTCGGCGGCTATGGCGTCCTGGTCCTGCCTTTCTTCTACGGGCCGCCGATCGCCATGCAGATCGCGGTCGCCGAGGGCCGGGGTGTCCAAGCCTCGTTCGCCTCAGCCCACGCGCGGCTCCGCGGGAACTGGCACACGGTTCTCTACCTGTTCGCGGTCGCGGTCGCGCTGGGTGTACTGAGCGTGGTGCCGGTGGGCGGCGTCTTCAGCCTGGTCGCGGAGCGCGACGATGTCGCGGTGGTCGCACTCGTCTCGCTCGTGCGCGGGGTGTTGATCGGCATCTTCGCCACGTTCGTCGGCGTCATGCAGGTGAGCTCGTACCTACACCTGCGAGACGGCGCGGAGGCTGCTAGCCCTGGAGCTCCCATCCCGGATTGACCGGGCCGAAGCCGCTCCCCAACCGCAACGAACGGCGGATCGCGCCCGAGACGAAGCTCTTTCCTTGCCGCACCGCTTCCGGTAGCGCCTCCCCCGCGGCGAGACGCGCGCAGATCGCGGCCGACAGCGCACAACCGGTGCCATGCGTGTCGTCGGTGTCGTAGCGGGGGCTGCGGATCTCCTCGAGAGCGGTGCCGTCGAAGAAGACATCCACCGCCTCATCGCCGTCGAGGTGGCCGCCTTTCACCAGCACGGCTCGCGGTCCCAGACGATGGAGCTCTCGAGCGGCATCCCGCGCATCTTCGAGCGAGCGGACCTCGCGCCCCAACAGCGCGCCCGCCTCGTACAGGTTCGGGGTGATCAATATCGCGAGCGGGAAGAGGTCATACCTCAGCGCATCCACGGCATCGTGTGCCAAGAGATGGTTGCCGTGCTTCGACACGAACACGGGATCGACCACCAGGTTGGGTACCTCGTGCGCTCGCACCGCCTTCGCAACCGAGGTGACGATCTCCGCGGACGCGAGCATCCCGGTCTTGGCCGCGTCGATCCCGATATCCGAGGCCACCGCCGCGATCTGCTCCGTCACGAAATCCGCCGGCACCTCGTGGATTCCGGTCACGGCGAGGGTGTTCTGCGCGGTCAACGCGGTGAGCGCGCTGGTCCCGTGACAACCGAGCGCGAAGAAGACCTTCAGGTCGCCTTGGATCCCCGCGCCTCCTCCGGAGTCGGACCCCGCGATCGTCAGAGCGCGCGGAAGCCCGGTTACCGGCTCTGCAGGTGATCCCATCCATGCTCCTTCAGATCCGTCAACGAAAGATCGCCGATGAGTCGGTCTCCATCGGTGACCACTCCGATCTCGGTGATCGCCGTGCCTGTAGGACCGAGCGCAGCGGCAGCCGCGTCCACATCTTCTCGCCGCAAGGTCACCAGCAGCTCGAAGTCCTCGCCGCCGAACAGCGCGGCCCTCTTATCTTCCACGTTCGGTAGGTGCGGATCGACCGGGACGAGCGCCGGGTCTACGCGGCACCCTTTGTCGCTGGCTACCAAGAGGCGATGGAGGTCGATCACCAGACCATCGGAGACGTCCAGCATGGCCGACGGGTGCAGCTCCTTCAGCGCGCGCGCCTCCCGCAAGCGGGGTCGAGGGCGGCGATGCCTCGTGACCAAAGGTCCCTCGGCACTCGGATCCTCCTGCAGGAGCGAGAGCCCGCCGCTGGAGCCGCCGAGGGTTCCCGTGACGCAGATGGCATCTCCGACGCGAGCGCCCGCTCGCGTGATGGGGACGTCCACCAACCCCACAACTGCCGCGCCTAGAACCACCTGGTCGCTCGCGCTGATGTCTCCGCCGGCGACGCCGACACCCATGTCGGCCGCGGCCTGCGCGACGCCATCGATCACTTCCTGCACGAAGCCCACGCTCGTGCTGGGAGGCATGCACAGGGTAAGCAGCGCCTTCCAGGGCTCTGCACCCATGGCCGCGACGTCGGATGCGTTGATCGCCATGACCTTCCACCCGAGATCCGCGCCGGAGAAGTAGGTCAGGTCGAAGTCGACCCCCTCGACCATCGTGTCGGTGGTGAAGACCACCTGCGGCCCTCGCGCGGAGAAGGTCGCGGCGTCGTCGCCGATCCCCACCTCTTCTGGGGGGGCCGGGAACCGCTCCCTGAGGAGCGACACCAGGGCGTCCTCGTCCAGGGTTGAGATCGGCGCCTCGCGGGAAGTCATGCCTGCCTCGAGCGCGGCCTATTCCTGAACGGGCCCCGCCTGGGTCACCTCGGGTGGGACGGAATCGGCGAAGCGTTCGAAGTTCTTCACGAACATCCGAGCGAGCTCCCTGGCCTGCTCGTCGTACGCGGCGGGGTCGTCCCAGGTGCCTTGCGGATCCAGCACCTCGTCGGGGACACCGGGACAGTTCGTGGGCACCTCGAGGTTGAAGATCGGGTGACGCGTGGTCTCTACGTTCGCGAGCGCGCCGCTGGTCGCGGCCTCCACCATGGCCCGCGTCGATGGCAGGTCCATCCTTCTGCCCACGCCGAAAGGCCCCCCCGTCCACCCGGTATTGACCAGATAGACCCTCGCGCCGTGTTTCGCGATCCGCTCCCCCAGCATCCGCGCGTAGACGCCCGGCCGCAGGGGCAGGAACGGCGCTCCGAACCCCGTGGAGAAGGTCGCCTCGGGCTCGGCTCCAAGACCTGCCTCGGTGCCGGCCAGCTTCGCGGTGAAGCCGGAGAGGAAGTGGTACATCGCCGCATTCTGGTCGAGACGCGCTACCGGCGGCAGCACGCCGAAAGCATCTGCCGTCAGGAAAACGATCGTCCCGGCGTGGCCGGCGCGGCCCTCGGGGATGAAGCCATCGATGAACTCGAGCGGGTAAGCGACGCGGGTGTTCTCGGTGATCGACGAGTCGGTGTAGTCCACATCCCTGCTGCCCTGGTCCACGACGACGTTTTCGACCACCGAACCGAATCGGATCGCGTTCCAGATCTGTGGCTCGTTCTTCTTGGACAGGTTGATGCACTTCGCGTAGCAGCCGCCCTCGAAGTTGAAGATCCCGTTGTCGGACCAGCCATGCTCGTCGTCGCCGATCAGGCGCCGCCGCGGATCCGCAGACAGCGTCGTCTTTCCCGTGCCGGAGAGGCCGAAGAACAACGACACGTCTCCGGCTTCTCCCACGTTGGACGAGCAGTGCATCGGCAGAACCCCCTGTTGAGGGAACAGGTAGTTCGCAGAGGTGAAGAGGGACTTCTTCATCTCGCCGGCGTAGTGCGTGCCGCAGATCAGTACCTGCTTGCGCTCGAGGTCTATCCCTATGAAGGCGTCGGAGTTCGTCCCGTCTCGCTCGGGAACCGGCTGGAAGCTGGGCGCGCCGACCAGCGTGAACTCGGGCTCGAAAGAGGCCAGCTCTTCGGGCGACGGCCGCCGGAACAGCTGCAGGGCGAACAGCGCATGCCACGCCAGCTCGGTGACGACCCTGAGGCGGATCTGGTTCTCTGGATCAGCTCCCACGATGCCGTCGACGACGAACAGCTCGCGTCCCTCCAGGTGAGCACGGACGCGATCGAACAACGCGTCGAACACGTCGACCTCGATCGGCTGGTTGGTCTGGCCCCAGTCGATCTGGCTCTTGGAGTCGCCATGAGCGACGAAGAAGCGGTCCTTCGGAGAGCGGCCGGTGCGGGAGCCGGTTGTGGTGACCAAGGCACCCGAGCGGGCGAAGATGCCTTCACCGCGCGCGACGCTCATCTCGATCAACGCCGGGGAGCTGGCGTTTAGGTGCATCTTCCCGGGCCGCGCGATCCCGCCCACGACCTGCGATCGCATCATCCACTCCTTGTCCATCAGGATCTTGAGGAGATCGCAGCTTACCCGGCGGCTCCTGAGGGGCCTTTGCTACACTCCGCACACTTTTCCAACACCTTCGAGGAGGCCGAAGTGGCTGACGTCCAGGCGTACATCCTGATCCAGACCGAGGTCGGTAAGGCCGCGCAGGTTGCGAAGGAGGTGCGCGAGATCGAAGGTGTCGATGCAGCCGAAGACGTGACCGGTCCTTACGACGTGATCGTGCGCGCCAGCGCGGGCAACGTGGACGACCTCGGCAAGCTGGTCGTGGCCAAGATCCAGGCGGTGGAGGGCATCACCCGCACCTTGACGTGCCCCGTCGTCCACCTCTAGCACCCGTCCGAACGTCAACCAACGCCCCGAGAGCGCGGGCTTCGGCACTCGCTCTGTTCATCCTCCGAAACCACCCCAGCAGGCCGGCGAACCGCTCGCGCCGGTTCTAGACCCATCCTCTACCTACAGCTTCTCCGACACCGACGCCTTCGCGGCGGCCAGCGAGGCGAAGACGGGATCCGGCTACGTCTATACGCGCTGGGCGAACCCGACGACGGACGCGTTCGAGGCCGCCGTCGCGGGGCTCGAGGGTGCTCCGGACGCGGAAGCGTTCTCCTCCGGGATGGCTGCGATCTCGGCCGTGTTCCTGTCGCTGTGCTCGTCCGGTGACCGGATCGCGGCGGCCCGACAGCTGTACGGCGGGTCGTACTCGCTGCTCACCCACATGCTCCCGCGCTACGGGATCACCACGACCTTCGCCGACGTCTCGGATCTGGAGGCGGTAGCGGCCGCGTGTGACGGGGCGAAGCTTCTGTACTGCGAGACGATCGGGAACCCCGTCGTCACCGTGGCCGACCTTCCGAGCCTCGCCGCCATCGCGGAGGCTGCGGGGATCCCGTTGATCGTCGACAACACCTTCGCGAGCCCCATCCTGTGCAGGCCGCTCGAACACGGGGCCCAGATGGTGCTGCACTCGGCGACGAAGTTCCTCGGAGGGCACCACGACCTGACCGGCGGCGTCCTGTGCTCGTCCTCGGCAGAGGCGCTCGAACCGGTCAAGGCTCTGGCGCGCGCGCTGGGTCCGACGCTTGCGCCGTTCACGTCATGGCTTGCGCTTCGGGGGATGGCCACGCTGCATCTGCGAGTAGCGCGATCTTCCGACAGCGCGCTCGTGATCGCACGGGTCCTCGCCGACCACGATGACGTGGAGTCCGTCAACTATCCCGCGCTGGAGACCGATGCGGGACACGACCTGGCGGCCACCTTGCTGGGGGGCCGCGGAGGTGGCACGCTGGGGTTCTCGATCGCGGGGGGACGGGAACGCGCGGCGCGGTTCCAGAGCGAGCTCCGGCTGATCCGACCGGCGGCCTCGCTGGGCGGCACTCACTCGTTGATCGTGCACGCAGCCAGCGTCACGCACACGCAGCTGTCGAAGGACGAGCTGGAGCTGGTGGGGATCTCGGAAGGGTTCTGCCGTCTCTCCGTCGGTCTCGAAGACGTCGAAGATCTACTCGCCGACATCGACCAAGCTATGCAGCGCAGCGCCTAGGGGATCTGGTTCACCTCCAGGTACTCCTCGATCCCCGCGAACTCCGAGCGGATCTCGCGCGACAGCAGGTCGGTGACGATCTCTTGCACGGTGTGGTTCTCGTGGCAGATCTTCACGACGTTCTCGGTGATCGGCATCCACACGCCGGCCTCCAGCCCAAGCTCCAGGATCGGCTTACAGCTCTTCACGCCTTCGGCCACCATGTTCATGGAACCGATGACCTCTTCGATCTTCCGCCCCTTCCCCAACTCGATCCCGACCGAGTGGTTGCGCGACTGAGGGCTCGCACAGGTAGCCATCAGATCGCCCACCCCGGCGAGGCCGAGGAAGGTCAGCGGCTGAGCGCCGAACTTGACGCTGAAACGCGCCATCTCAGCAAGACCCCGCGTCATCACGGTCGCCTTCGTGTTGTCTCCGAAGCCGAGTCCGTCGGCCATTCCCGCGGCGATGGCGATCACGTTCTTGAACGCTCCCCCTAGCTCGCAGCCCACCACGTCGGTGTTCGTGTAGCACCGGAAGGTCGGCGCATGGAAGATGTCTTGCAGCTTGCGCGCGGTGACCTCGTCGCGCGACGCTACGGTCGAAGCCGCGGGGAAACCCTGTACGACCTCCTTCGCCAGGTTCGGGCCGGTCAGCACCGAGACGCAGGAGTCGGAGATCCCATCGACCTCTTCCTCCAACACCTGCGACATCCTCTTGCGCGTATCCACCTCGAGCCCTTTCGTGAGGCTCGTGTAGCAAGGGGCTCGTCCGGCGACCTCCGCGACCTCTCGCAACACCTTGCGGAAGCCATGGGACGGCACGCCCATCACGACGACGTCGGCGCCCGTGACCGCCTTCTCGAGATCGTGCGTCGCCTCGAGCGACTCCGGCAGCCTCACGTCGGGCAGGTATTCGGGGTTCTCCCGGTAGAGGTTGATCGTCTCTGCGAGCTCGGGTCGTCTCGCCCATAGGACGGTGTCGTACTCGTTCTTCTTCGCGACCAGAGCGGCCGTGGCGGTTCCCCACGAACCCGCACCGATGAAAGCGATCTTCGTCATGCGGCCCTTCTCTTCGTACGTCTGCGATCGGGAACGGCGGGACGAAGACTCGCCACCAGACGCGCGATCTCCACCATCACCTGCTCACCGCAGCGCTGCCAATCCTCCGAGGAGCTTGCATCCCCCATCATCTCCATAGGGTGACCTACCCGCACCATGATGTCTTGCTTCGGCGGCCACCACCTTTTCTCGAAGTCCTTCGGCCAGATGTTCGCCGTCCCCCAGAGAGCGCACGGGGTTACCGGGACACCCGATGCGAGCGCGAGCCGCGCCATCCCCGTCTTTGCCTCCATGGGGTTGAGGTCCGGATCGCGCGTGATGGTTCCCTCCGGGAAGATCACGATGACCTCACCTCGCTCCAGCGCCTTCAGGGCATGGTCGAGCGCCATCGGTGCCTCCGCCGTGCCCCGGCGGACCGGGATCTGGCCGCAGCCTTTCAAGATCCACTTCACGCGCGGGTCCTCGAACAGCTCCGCCTTCGCCAAGAACCGCGGTCGCCGTCCCGCCAGGTCTACGGCATACGCGGCCGCGAACGGATCCAGGAAGGCGATGTGGTTGAAGCCGACGATCGCGGGACCTCGCTTCGGGATCGCGTCGAGACCCTCGATGTTCCACCGGAACCACGTCATCCATGGCTTGACGATGGCTTTCGCCAACCAGTAGGTGGAGTCCATGCTGCCCCCGCGCGAAGCCGACATAGTTCCGTTTCGGTAGGACGATCATACGGATCCGCACTGCGCGGATACCGGCTGCTAGCTGGCGGTTTGCAATGCGAACAGATGTTCGCTACCATGTCCGGGTGAGAAAACTGACCGAACCCCAAGCACATCGCGGCCGCGTCGCCATCATCGAGGGGAATTTCCCCGAGGGGATGCAGGCTCGTTGCGCCTGGTGCCGCGACGTAGCACCCGTCAACGAGGGTGAGTTCGTCGTGTCCACCCGGCCCGGCAACGGCCCCTCGCGACTCTTTCGTTGCTCCGACTGCTCGGAAAAGGAGAGCGCGGCCTAGCTGCCGCTTTCTGATGCCTCGGCCCTAGCGGCCTGAAGCAGCTGTTCCGTCGGCCAAGTGGCCGAAGCATGAGGATCGAACGGGTCAATACGCGCGCGCTGTTTGCGCGCCAGACGGTCCATGACCTCCAGAGCGCCCGGCTCCTCGCCGGCGTCGCGGGTCTCGACCACCCCCGCGGCCACCGCCCGCTCCAGATAGTCGCGCCCTACCTCGGAGCGAACCAGCACCATCGTCCACCCCTCCATGCCGAGCCCTCCGCAGGAGAGATCCGCATGCTCCGCCGCGAAGTCGGGGCAGTGGTGGCACCACTCGTTCGCGTAGGGCCGGGCGTCCTTCAAGGGGATGTCGACCTCGCTGCCGTCCTTCAAGCTGACGATCACCTTCCCCTTGACGTTCACCTTCGTGATGTCGGTCAGGGGGATCTGCTTCTCTTGTTGGACCTTGCCGATCATGAAGGCTTCGTAGTCAAAGGTCTCGCAGCACATCAGCCCGATAACGAGCTTCACCGGTCTGGTCCAGCGCTTGATGCCCTCCGCAGCCAGCTGTCTTACGGCCGTCGACTCACACGAGACGCCCACGAGCGCCACGTTCTTGCACTTCGCGGCGACCGCCTTCTTCAGGGCCAACGGCGTGGCGCAGTAGGTGTAGCGAGACCCCGCTGTCTTCAAGAGATCCTCCGACGTCTGCACCAACTTCGGCTCGTCCAGCCAGGGGACGCCATCTGACGGAGCGGCAACGACGGCGCCGTCGAGCTCTCCCCCGTCGAGGCCCCAGGCCAGCAGCGCAGTGACGACTCCCCCGTCTTGTCCCCGCTCGAGCACCCGAGGATCGGTGGCGCGGGCGAGCGTCTTGTAGATGTGGGTCCCCTCCGGTTGCTCGGGATCGCGGCGCTTGCCGTGAACCACTCCTTCGATCAGATCCAGCGACGGGTGCAAGCGCAGACAAGCCATCGCACAGAGGGAACATCCCTCCTCGCCGTGGATGCAGTTGTCGAACGGGGAGCGCGGGTCGATCTGCACGGGGTCGAAGTCCTGGAACTCGAGGACCTTGTGCGGGCATGCGACGAGGCAGGCGGAGCAGCCGCAGCAGATCTCCGTCGCGACTATCTCTTCGTAGAGATGCTTCCAGTGCTTCCTGTCTGAGGTCGCCACAGCCCGGAACCTTACCCTTGCGATATGGACGCAGGCCTACTCCCCGTAAAGAGATTGAACGAGGCGAAGGGGCGCCTCGCCCCTCATCTGGACGCAGCCGAACGAAGGCGTCTCGCGGAGGCGCTCCTGCAGGATGCTCTGTCGCTCTGCGAGAGCGTCGAGTTCCTCCACTGGTGGGTCGTAAGCGATGACCCGTACGTCCTGCAGGAAGCCGAAGCGCGCGGGCTCACTGCGTTCGAAGACCCGGGCGAAGGTCTGAACGCGGCGTTGTCGGCGGCCCTCGCCGCGGTGGCCGGCGCGGGGGCCGAGAGCGCGACCGTGATCCCCGCCGACGCACCGCTCGCGTTCCGCGGCGATCTCCTCGACCTGCTCGACACCGGCGCCACGAGCGAGATCGTGCTGGTCCCGTCGGAGAGAGACGGCGGAACCAACGCGTTGTACATGAGCCCACCCACGCTGCTGCAACCGAATTTCGGCGAGGGGAGCTTGAGGCTTCATCTGGCCCAGGCGGAGAGGGGCGCGCGCCGGTGCGCGTTGCTGTCACTGCCTCGCTTGGCGTTGGATATCGACACCATCGAAGACGTCCGGGACTTCCTAGCCCGACCGAAGCAGGCACCGACGAAGACGTCTCTCGTGCTGGAGGACTTGCAGTCGCGGCTGGTGGACTAGCCGCCGGCGTCGGCGGATCCTCCGGCCTTCTCGACCGCGACGGATTCGGCCCGTCCGGCGAGTTCCTCGAGACGCGCGGGCGTGGGTAGCCGAACGCTGCCATCACCGCTCAGAAGCAATCCCCCTCCCAGAGCGACACCGCCCAAGGCCACCAGCACCACCGCCTGCACGGTGGATGGCTCTCGTGGCGCGTCGATGTCTCCCGCCCTTCGCCCGGCGTCGTACCCCGCGGCGCGCCCGAACGAATAGCCGCTGAACACGAAGAGCCCCACGGCCGCCAGGATCAACAAGGTCTGCACGAACCGGATGGTTCTACGTTGCCGGGTCGGCGCCACCGGCCCCCGATGAGCCCCTCCAAGAGCCGCTCTCTTCACGCACCCAACATAACCGTGCGCTGGATGCGTATCCGCCGTTGCGCGAGCGCGTGCGAGAAATGGAAAGGGCCCCGGGTAACCCGGGGCCCTTGCTCTGGATGACTGTTGTGGGTTACTTCTTGCCGCCGCCGACGGCGTCTTTAAATCCTGCGCCGGGCTTGAAGGCCGGAACCTTCGTCGCCTTGATCTTGATCTCCTCGCCGGTGCGGGGGTTGCGCGCGGTGCGGGCGGAGCGGGCACGGCGCTCGAAGGTGCCGAAACCCGGCAGCTGAACGCGCTCGCCCTTCTTGACCTGGGTCGTGATGGTGCTGATCGTCGCGTCGAGAACCTCTCCCACGACGCGCCTGTTCTCGCCCGTCGAACCTGCGATCGAATCGATGAGTTCCTTCTTGTTCAAACCTGCTCCTCCTTATCGGAACGCTCTTGCTGGATAGACCGCGGGCTACCCTATAGGTCGCAGGGCCCCGGGAGGGGGTGTTCTCACCCACTCGCGCGGGTTTCGCGGGGTTTTCCGCGCACTAACGCTCCCCCGCCACGGGTTCCGCGGTGGCTTCGGCCGCCACAGGTAACCGGTCGATCCCGACCAGCGCCAGGAACGAAGCATCCAGATGCCCCCGAACGCTGGCCCGGACCGCATCGGACACCGCCACCACCTCGACCCGCTCGCCCAACCCCCGTTCCCTCAACACCGCCACCGCGCGCAGCCGAGCGGCGTGCGGGTCCAGGACGGGGACACCTCCGCTCGCGTAGAGGCGGTCCAGGTCGACCTCTCCCGCGCCGGCAAGCGCCGCAGCATCCACCGCGCTCTGGAAACTCCGGCGCATCAGCCACAGCCGCGCGCCGTCGATAGCCAATCCCGCGACCGCGAAACAGACGAGACAGATGCCGAGAACCAACAACATCACCTGCCCGTCTGCACCGCCGAGCTTTCGCGTCACTATCGGCTCCGATAAGGATCGATCCGAGCGCTGTGGCTGGCGCGGACCGTCACGACGGGCTGCGACTCCGCTGCGACGAATGGGATCGGTAGCACGCGGACCGGGAACGCGACCCGCACTTCGACCGCCGCTCCCCGCTCGAACGAGTCGAGCCCTGCGACCTCCGCCGTCACACGCGCCCCCGGCAGCCCGCTGTCCTCGAAAGCCGCCGCGATCGCTTCATCCGCGGAACGTGCCGCCTGGACGGGATCGGCCGCCCGCGCTGCTGCGAATCCTCCCTCTCGGGCCGCCGCCGCGGCCGTCAGCGCCGCGCGATGCAGATCGGCGAGCGCGCCCAGCATCACGATGAGGGGCACCAAGAGCAGGATCCCGAACAGGATCGTGTCCAGCCACGCGCTCCCCGCCTCGCTTCGATTCATCGCGGCGCGTCTTCCACGAAACCTTCGGCTCCGGCGACCACGGGGACCGTCACCGGCACCGGCCCCAGAGGCTTCAGCCGCGCCCTCACCACGACGCGGACCACCTGGCCTCCGCCGGCCGCGCTGGACGCCACATCCACCTCGAGAGCGCCGACCACCGAACCAACCGAGTCACGGACTCTCGCGGTCGCGACCTGCGCGGCATCGGATGCCGCCGCGTTGCGCTCCACGAGGGCCCGCAAACCTTCGTGCGCGGAGGCGTCCACGACGTTCCTGCCGTACAGCGTCAACGCAACCTGGATCGTTCCAAGCGTGAGGATCATCAGAAGCACGATCGCCACCACC